>JAJZCY010000297.1 GCA_021828835.1 Acidobacteriota bacterium
CATCTCGTACTGCGGGCGGTTGGTGTCCTGGTATTCGTCGACCAGCAGGTAGCGGTAGCGGCGCTGATAGTGCTCGCGCACCTCGGCGGAAGACTTGAGCAGTCGCGCCGCCTCCAGCAGCAGGTCGTCGAAGTCCATGGCGTTGTTCTTCGCCAGTTCGGCCTGGTACTGGTTGTAGATGTGGGCGATGCGCTCGCTGTTGGGGTCCTTGGAGCCGAGGAAGTAGTCCTGCGGGTTGACCATGTGGTTCTTGGCCCAGGAGATGCGGCTGAGGACGGTGCGCGGCGTAAGCTGCTTGGTATCCAGGCCCATGCGCCGCATGACCTGCTTGACGATGCCCTGTTGATCGTTCTCGTCGAAGATGGCGAAGCTGCGGGTCAGGCCCTTGCCGCCCACGCGCAGCGCCTCGATGTCGCGGCGCAGGATGCGCACGCAGAGGGAGTGAAAGGTGGCGATGAGCGGCTTGGCCATGGAGCCGTGGCCGATGAGCTTCTCCACCCGCTCGGCCATTTCGGCGGCAGCCTTGTTGGTGAAGGTGACGGCCAGGATCGCGTCCGGCGCGACATTCTTCTCACGGATCAGCCAGGCGATGCGGTGCGTGATGACCCGCGTTTTTCCCGAGCCGGCGCCGGCCAGGATCAACACGGGGCCCTCGGTGGTCTCGACGCCGGCGCGCTGTTCGGAGTTCAGATGGGCAATAAGCGGGTGCAAGACAACTTCCAGGAGGGAAAATTCCTTCTACCAGTCTATCGTTTTGCGGTTGTTCGCGCAGAGCACAGCGAAGGGCCGCCGGCGGAGATGTTCTTGGCCACGCCTCGGCCACCGGCGAGAATGGAATCATGCTGGATTTTGTGCGCGGCATCGCCATCGTGCTGGGATTTGACGGGCTGGGCTGGGGGCTGCACCGGGTGGGAGTTCCGATTCCCGGCGGCGTGCTCGGGCTTCTCGCGTTCTACCTGGCTCTCTCGGTGGGGCTCATCAAGCTGGAGTGGGTGGAGCGCGCGTCGAGCTTTCTGCTGCGCCACATGGTGCTGCTGTTTGTTCCGCTGACCGTGGGCTTGATGAACATGGGGCAGCTCCTCCAGCGGCAGGCGCTGGCCATCCTTGCCAGCCTGGTGGTGAGTGTCGTGGCTGTCTTTTTGACCACCGGCCTGATGGGCCGCTGGCTGCTTCCGCCGCAGCCTGCTCTGCCGGGATTGCCTCTCGATGAAGAAAAGGCGGGTAAGGCATGAGCGCTGTGCAGTGGATCGGGAACCCGGTGTTCAGCGTGGCCTTCACGATCGCGAGCTATGCGGCCGCGCTGAAATTGCACCAGCGCAGCCGCTGGGTTCCGCCCATTGTGGCGGCCTGTATCCCCATTGTTGCGCTGCTGCTGCTCGCGCGCGTGCCCTATGCGGTGTACAACCGGGGCGGAAACCTGCTGACCTGGTGGCTTGGCCCGGCGACGGTCGCGTTGGGCATGCCCATGTACCGCCATGGGATCGCGCTGCGGGCTTCGCTGCCGCGGCTGGTGCTGATTGTGATGAGCGGGTCGGTGGTAGGAATGACCACGGCCGGCCTGACCGCCTGGGCGTTGGGCGCGCCGCGGGCGGTGGTGATGTCGGCGGTGCCGAAATCCGTCACTACGCCCATCGCCATCGAAGTGAGCCGTGAGTTGGGCGGCATTCCGCCCATCACCATCGCAATGGTGATCATGGCGGGTGTTCTCGGCGCCAGCTTCGGCACCGCGCTGCTGCGGCTGGTGGGGGTGCGGGAAGATCGCGCCATCGGGGCCGCCATGGGCACGGCCTCGCACGGCATCGGCACGGCCAGTCTGGTGCGGCGCTCCGAGCTGCAGGCCACGGTGTCGTCCTGGGCCATGGCCGCGGCCGGGGTGTTCACCTCGCTGGTAGCTGCCATCCTCGCGCTCTTTCTGCGCTGAGGTTGGCCGGGGCACAGCGCCGAACGCCGGCCCCGCGCTATGCTGGATGCACCATGACAACTGCAAATGCATCGGTGCGCCGCATCGGCGTCTACTGCGGCTCATCCAACGGGAATCATCCTGCCTTTCGCGCCGAGGCTACGAAGCTTGGCCAGGCGATCGCCGAGGCGGGATTCGGGCTGGTGTATGGCGGCGCCATCCGCGGGTTGATGGGGGCGGTTGCCGATGCCGCCATGGCTCGGGGCGGCGAGGTGATCGGCGTGCTGCCGGTGGTGCTCAATGGCCGTGAGATTGCGCACACCGGCCTCACCTCTCTGGAAGTGGTGGAGACCATGCACCAGCGCAAGGCGCGGATGAGCGAGCTGGCCGATGCGCTGATCGCGCTGCCGGGGGGGCATGGCACGCTGGAAGAGCTGATGGAGGCGGTCACCTGGGCCCAGATCGGCATCCACGCCAAGCCGACTATCGTGGTGAACACGCTGGGCTATTGGGATGGTTTCCTGAAGTTTCTGGACACCACGGTGGCGGCGGGGTTCGTCCACCCCAAAGACCGGGCGCGACTCCAGGTGGCCGCCGATGCCGAAGAGGCGCTGGCCCTTGCGTGCCGCGCGGCATGCCTGACGGCGTGAAACCTGGCCTGCCCTAGGCGGGCTCGGGCGGCGCTTACATGCCGCCTTTGCCCAGCAGGATGCCGATGCCGTAGGTGACGGCGCCTTCGACGGCGCCGACGATGGTCATCTCCAGGCCGGAGGACCACCACGAGCGCACAGTGATGAGGCTCTTGGCCGCGCCGACCGCGAAGTGAGCGAGCAGGGAAACAATCGCCGCCACGATCACGGCCGGGATGCCGTTCAGAAAGAAGAAGGGAATCACGGGAATGATGGCGCCGACGGCGGTGGAGAGCGCCCCGGAGGTCGCCGAAACAAGCGGGTTAGAGAGCGCCTCTTCGCTGGAGCCGAGCCGTTCGCTGGCCAGCGCACGCAGAAGCTGCTCGGGGTCGTTGGCGATGTGGTTCACCATGTGGTGGGCATCGGCCTCGGGCAGGCCCTTCACCTGGTAATAAAGCGAGAGCAGCTCGCGGGCTTCGGGACCGTTCATGGCGATGGCCTCACGCTCGCGGGCTACTTCGGCGTCGTAGATCTCGCGCTCGCTCTTGGCGGCCAGGTAGGCGCCTGAACCCATGGAAAGCGCCGAGGCGACCATGCCGGAGAGCCCGGCCAGCAGCACGTAATGGCTGGTTTGGGTGGGATCGCCGAGCATGGCGCCGGAGACGCCGGAGACGATGCCGAAGATGGCGCCAAGTCCGTCATTGACGCCGTAGATGGCGTCGCCGATCCAGGCGCCAGGCTGCTTGCGGCCGTTGTTGCGCTTGGCCAGCAACTCGTCGAGCACGGCCTGGGCCTCGATTTTGGGTGCTCCGGCCGGGGCCTGGTAGTGGCCGCGGAGCAGGGAACCCAGCTCGCGGTAGTGCTCTTTCTCGTCCTCGATCACCTGGTCCAGGATGGCGATGGAGCCTTCGTCGCCCAGCGCCTTGAGCTGCTCGCCGTAGGTGGCGATGTGGCGGCTCTCTTCAATCTCCAGGCGGCGCAGCGCCATGCGGATGCCGCCGGCCCGGTTGGCCAGCGAGTCGGCATCGCCGCCGGGGCTGCCCTTATAAACGGGGTCGGGTCCGCCCAACTCGCGGATGCGCTCGGCCCACAGGGCGGCGTGCTCCAGCTCGGCGGCGGCCAGGTGGCGTAACACCTGGGCGCGCACCGGATCGGCGTCGCGGTCGGCCAGAGCCTGGTAGGTGTGGTAGCCCTCCATCTCCGCTTGCCAGTTGCCTTCCAGCGCGGCAAGAATCTTTTTGGTTTTGGCCCCTGTCGTAAGCGCGATCGGCATACTCCCGTACTCCCCAGGTGTTGAGATGAATGGAACGGAAACCGCGCCGGAGGGGGCGCGGGTTTTTATCTGATGGGGCCGCTCTGCGGCGGCTTGAAGCGCTGGTATCTGTCAGTATTTTACGGACAAAGCCCGGGAGGCAAATGGCCTGCTTGACGATGGGCGGAGAGTGGGCGCGGCCTGACAGTCACCGGAGACCGAAATTCCGCGTCCACCGCTTTCCACGGCCATGGCCCGCCGTATAGTGTTGAGTGCAGCACTACCAGGCGGAACCTTGTGGCCGCCGGCAAGAGGCTTGCGCTCATCTCCGGCCGGCAGAGGGGTTCTGTGCCCGTCCAGGAAGATGGCGCCTCTATCACTTTTTCCAGAAAG
>JAJZCY010000298.1 GCA_021828835.1 Acidobacteriota bacterium
GCGCCTCCCGGTAGACGAGGGGACCCTCGCCAACGAGGCGGGCGGACAGCCCCAGGTGGTCGAGCGGCGGCTCCAGGGGCACCATGACCGCTGCCACCCCGGCGGCGAGCAGGAGGCGGGCTTCCTCCAGCATCACCGACATGACCTCGCGCTCGCCTCCCTCGGCCAGGTCGATCCGTCGTACCGACGTGTAGAGCTTCTCCAGGCCGTTGTAGCGACGCCGGGCGGTGTCCGCCTTGCGCCAGCCGAGCCCGGCAGGGACCGAGACACCGGCGAACATGAGCAGGGTCCACGTGCCCACCGACGCCATGGAGACGGCCAGGATGGCATTGGCGCCCAGCTTGCCCTTGTTGGGCGAGCCGTCAAGGGCGATCATGGTCTGGTCGATCAGCCGCTGATTGGCGGCGTCCATGCCTTCGAGTTCCGGCGCGATCACGGTCTCAACATTGGCGACGGCCTGCAGCACGCCCTTGCCCATGTAGTGGCTCTTATCACCGTCGCGCAGTTCCACGGCTTCATGCTCGCCGGTCGATGCGCCCGAGGGCACAATGGCGCGGCCCAAGGCCCCGCTTTCCAGAATTACGTCCGCTTCCACGGTCGGGTTGCCGCGCGAATCCAGGACCTCGCGGGCACGAATGGCAACAATCTCAGTCATATCGCTCCTCAAAATGCGGTGCAGTAGCCGGTCATTCAGTTGGGGACGGCGATCCACGGGAAGTACGTCTCCGGATGCGCTTTGTATCGTGCTCAGAAAGTCATTACCGGGTGCGAATCTCTTCTCCATCCCGCCTCATTCGAAAGGTGTGATTCCGATTCGGATTTTAACAAATCGCACCTTTCCACTCCCTGTGGCGGCGGTCACAGGCAGCTCCGCAGAATCTTCCGCGCTTTGCGTAACTCTCTTGATTCGTAACGGGAAGGGAACTCGGAGGCCGGAATCCACAGCCTGCCTGCGGGACCGGGCCTAACCTTGAAAGTGGGAGTCCTGCACGCCGCCTTCAACAAGGGACTGGCGTAACGTTCCCGACTGCCGCGGGTCTAAAACGGCAGGTTTTTGTGTCCGGAGGGCTGGTATGAAGCATTCCACGATCGTGTGGTCGCTGTTGGTGGTATGCGCAGGTGCGCTGAGCGCACAGCAGACGAACTCGTCCAACCAGTACCAGGGAACCTCGAATCCGCCGCCGGACAGCACCATTACCGAGCCGGTTCCCGTGCCGCAATCTGCGCCGAAGGCGAAGCCCTCGCCGGAGCATCTGATGACGGTTCCCGCGCCTGCACCTGCACCACAAGCCGCGCCGCAACCGGCTCCGGCCCGCCTGGCGGCGAGTTCCTCCGATACCGCCGATGACGGTATCGTGATGCTCGGCCCAGATACGGAGAAGGGACCGGCTCTGAATAAGCGTGCGGCGGTCGCCAGTTCGGATCCGGACGGCGATATCGTGCACCCCGGGCCGCTGCCTCCCGGAATGTTGGATTATGGCACCCTGATTCGGGCACGGCTTCTCGACCGCGTTTCAACGGTCTACAGCGAGGCTGGCGACAAGTTCCGCGCCCAGGTCGCGTCGGATGTTTACGGCAACGGCCAGGTCCTCATTCCTGCCGGATCGGAGATCGACGGCACGGTGGGGCGGGTGGCGACGGGCCACTTTGCCGGGCACGGTTCCATGATCCTGCACCCGCAGACGGTGATTCTTCCGGATGGCTCCAGATATCATCTCTACGCGCAGGTCTACAGCACCCCGGGTGCCAACGCCCACGTGAACAGCGAAGGAAAGATCACCCCCGGCTCGCGGCTGAAGAAGGATGGACTTGAGTACGGCGGCGGCGCCGGAGCGGGAGCGGTTGCGGGCGCAATGCTCGGCGGCCCGGCTGGGGCCCTGGCGGGTTCCGTGGTGGGCGCGGGGGCCGTGACTCTGCATCTCCTCATGGATCACCCGCAGGCTACGCTCAAGAAGGGCACCTTCCTGGAGTTTTCCCTGACGCAGCAATTGAATTTGGCTCCGGAGACCGCTACGGCAGGAACCGAGTAGTCCCTCTGAGCGGAACCGATTCCAGACAACGAGAGATATCGGGTGATCGACGGGGGCTTCGGCCCCCGTCGATCTGTTTTGCGCTCTCGTAGGATGGGATGGATGTCTGCCTTGCGCCGATGGTTTCTAAGGCAGACTGGCCTTCGCCGCCCTGGGCAGGCAGTCGGATCGCGGCTTGCTCTTACTCCGGCGGGCCCGCGGTGACCACGAAGTAGGAGGCCGGCTCGGTCTTGCTGGCGTTCCAGACGGAGTGGTCGGTTCCGGCTACGGCCAGGCCCATCTCACCGGCCTTCAGCGTATGGGTTTCTCCTCCGGTCATCAGACTGACCGCGCCTTCGTGCACAAACCACATCTCGCTGTGCTTGTGATGCTCGATGGGTTCCGGCGGCGCCCCGGGGGTGAGCATGGTCAGGTGGGCTTCCAGCCGGATGTTGTTGGGCAACATCCCGATCAGGAAACGATGCGAGGTGCGCGAAGGGCGTTGGGAGCCATAGCCCGGGCCTGGCGCATAGCGGCCCGACTTCAGCGGTTGGAGGGAGTGAGTCCCAGGTTTGCCCTCCGCCTCCGCCGTCAGTGGTGCGGCGGCAAGCAGCATGGGCAAGAGGGCGGAGAAGTCGCGACGGGTCAATTTCGATGAATTGGATGAGTCAGATGGCTTCACTTGAGCTCCTCACTTTGCGAGCCATCCTAACCAAGAGCACGGACCGCAGGCAACGGCTGCCTCCCCTTACTGACCGAATCCATCCATCAGTCGAAGAAACCTATCGCCTCGCGCGTTCGACCAGCACCGTGGCCAGCCGTTGTACGTTTTGCCGCAAGTCGTACTCAGCCTCGACTCGGGCGCGTCCTGCTTTTCCCATGCGGGCGCGGAGTTCCGTGTCGTCCATGAGCCGGGCGAGGGCTTGCGCCAGCCCCGTCACATCCGAAGGCGCCACCAGCATCCCGTCGATCCCATCGCGGATCAACTCGGGGATGCCGGTGATGCGGGTCGTGACGCAGGGAATCTCCATCGCCATCGCCTCCATCAGCACCACCGGTACCCCTTCGGCGAAGCTGGGCAGGCAGAAAGCATCCGCCGCTGCGTAAATATCACGGATGCGGTCCTGGTTCACGGCTCCGGAGAAGACGATGCGTTCCGGGTAGTCAATGCGCGCCGCATGTTGGCGCAGGGCGGCGTCGTCCGGTCCCCCACCCACCAGGCGCAGGCGCACGCTGCGCCCCTGACGGCTCAGCTCGTTCACGGCATCGATGAGCAGGTGCTGGCCCTTGGCCGGGGTCAGCCGGCCCACGCAAAGAATCTCAAACGGATCGGGCGCGGGATTCTGCGTCCGCGGTGTAAAGACCTCCGGATCTATGCCCAGCGGGATCACCACAAACTTCTGCCAGTGCGTGTAAGGCGATTGCAGCATCATCTGGCTGCGCGCGAACGAACTGATGCAGATAATGAAGTCCGCCGCAGCGACCTTTTCCGGAAGATATTTGCCTGCCGCGTCGTAGAACTCATCCGGCCCGTGTACCGTCATCGAATACCCGTAACCGAAGACCTCGCGCACAAACAGCCCCACGGTGGCGGCCTGCGAGGCCAGGTGCACGTGGAGGTGGCGCAGCCCATTGCGCTTCATCCATTGGCCCACCATGAAGGCTTCGGTGAGGTACATCAGGTTGAAGAAGAGCCGGCGCAGATCGAAGCGCGCCAGACGCAGCGCCAGAACCACACCGCGCACATAACCCGGGAAGCAGGTCATCAGCGTCCGGAAGTCGGCGCCCAAAGCACCGGCAATTCCGTCGCGCTTGATGCAGTAGGTGCGCTGCGCCTCGGCGGCTTCGGCGGCCGTCATGTTTTCCGGCGTGCGCTCGGGCGGGTTGATCGAAGCCGTTTCGATCCGAAACCCCAGCGCTCGCAACGCCAGCACCTCGCGCAGTACGAAGGTCATCGAGAGAGTAGGGTAGGTGCTGATCAGATACGCGAGAGACGGCGGCGCGGGCAATGCCCTGCCTGCCGTGGAGTCCGACATTGCTGCCGTGCCGCTCTTCAACTCGCCTTCATTCAAGGCCAGACTCCCGGGGCCATCCCCGCGCAGTGCCTCCGCATCGCAACCAGTGAGGCGAAAGGGTTTAACGGGACCGGCGAT
>JAJZCY010000031.1 GCA_021828835.1 Acidobacteriota bacterium
GTAGAGTCGTCTCCGGTGGCAAGGCCCTCGCGCTCCAACTCAAATTTGGGCGGCAGCACATGAAGCAAAACCAGCTTGGCATGCTGGCCGGCAGCAATTTGGCAGGCAAGCGCCGCGCTCGGGCGAGAGGTCTCTCTGAGTGTGGTGGCATGCAGCACGACACGTTGGCGGTCGTGGCCTTCCACCGGGAGATGAGCCTCAGGTCCCACGGTGATGACCGGGAGGTTGACCGAGCGCAGCACTTGCTCTGCCACGGAGCCGATGAGCAACTTACTGAGCTTGCCTCGGCCCCGTGTCCCGAGAAGCACGCGGTCCGCCTGGAACTGGCGGGCTGCGGCCGAAATCTGTTGTGCGGCGACGCCCTCGCGCACCAGCGCGTCGCAGGATATTCCCTCCCGGTGCGCCGCTTCACACCACGGCATCAGGGCTTCATCGGCGTACTCCAGCAGGCCCGCCGTGTCGTAGTAGGGCAGCCCGGCGGCATCAGTTGCGAAGGCCGCTGTCGAGGCCAGGACATGCAGCAAGATCAGCCTGGCGCCGTTCTCCCCGGCCTGCCGCAGCGCGAAGGGCATCAGCCGATTCAGATCGTTCAGGTCGGTAGCCACCAGGATCGTTGCCGGGTGAGCCCACCGGTGCGGAAGCAACTCGGCTACCGACATCTTGCGGCCTCCTTCTGGCGTCAGAGTGCCACTGAACCCCTCCACAATATGTGCCTGGAGGCACCCGCAGATGTGATCTGAATCACTCCCTCGGCGGCCCCGAACGTCTCCGCTGCAAGCTTCCGTGGTGGGAACCCGCTCTCCCGCAGCCGCATCCAACTGACTACCTGCGGCGCCGGGGGCGGTTTCCGCGCGCGCCGGGAGGATTGCGTATGGTGGGTCGTCCGTTCTGGTCCGGTCAGCTCAAGATTTCGCTGGTGTCGTTCGGCGTCCAGCTCTACCCTGCGGTCAACGCCCAGGCCGGCATCAACTTCCACCAGATCGACAAGGCCACCGGGCAGCGCGTGCGCCACATGAACGTTGTGAATCAGGATCAGCCGGTCGAGAATGCCGAGATCGTGAAGGGCTACGAATACGCTAAGGGCAAGTACGTGGTGATCGATCCGGAAGAGATCAAGCACCTGCGCGTAGGCACCAAAAAGGTCATCGAGGTGAAGCAGTTCGTCGATCTCAGCGACCTCTCGCCCGCCCTCTTCGAAAAGCCATATTTTGTCCTTCCCGACCCGAAGCAGTCGCATGAGGCCTACGCGGTGGTCCGCGAAGCCATGAAGCAGTCAGGCAAGGCGGCGGTGGGCGAGGTGGCCTTCGGCGGGCGTGAGCACCTGGTCGCCTTCTCCGTGCCCGCAGGCAATGCGCGCGGCATGATGGCCTACACCATGCGCTATGCCGAAGAGATGCGCAAAGCGGAGGAATACTTCTCCAGCATCGCGCCGGTGGAGATCGATAAAAAGCAGCTCGCCATGGCGGCCGACCTGGTCAAGGCGTACTCCGCGCCCTTCCACTTTGACGAGTACAAGGACGACTACGAGGCGGCGCTGCACGAGCTGGTTGAAGCCAAACAGAAGAACATGCCGCTGCCGCTGGAAGAGGAAGCGCCGCGACCGGCGCACGGCATCGGCCTGATGGACGCGCTGCGGCGCAGCCTGGAAGAAGCCAAGCCTGCCGCTCCGCAGCGCAAAAAGCCGCCGGCGAGCGACAAGAGCGGTCCCATGCTGGTAAAGAATCCCAAACGCAAGCACAAGGCGGCGTAGCATGGCTCCTCGGGCACAGTCACGGGCCAAAGCCGCCCAGACGGTGGCGCGCCAGCTCGAGCGCTACCGCGCCATGCGCGACTTCCACAAGACGGCCGAACCGCGCGGCGGTTCCTCGGCAAAGGCAGCCCAGGGACTGCCGTTCGTGATTCAGAAGCACGCCGCAACGCGACTGCATTACGACTTCCGCCTGGGCTGGAACAGCGTGCTGAAGAGCTGGGCCGTGACCAAAGGTCCCAGCTACGATCCCGCCGACAAGCGCCTGGCCGTGCAGGTGGAAGACCACCCCATGGAGTACGGCGGCTTCGAGGGTACCATTCCCAAGGGCCAGTACGGCGGCGGCACCGTAATGGTGTGGGACTTCGGCACCTGGACCCCGCTCGACGATGTGGATCGGGGGCTGGCCGCCGGCCATCTCAAATTCGAACTGGAGGGCAAGAAGCTCCACGGCCGCTGGGCGCTGGTGCGCATGCATGGCCCCCGCGAGCGGCCCGACAAGCCAAACTGGCTGCTCATCAAGGATCGCGACGAGTATGCCCGTGCGAAGGGCGATCCCTGTATTACCGACGAAGCCCCATTCAGTGCGATGACGAATCGCAGCCTGGAGCAGATTGCCGCCAACGCCGACAGTGTGTGGGACTCGGTGCATGGCTTCCAGAGTGGAGCCGGCGCTCCAGCCGATGAAGCCCGCTCCACAGCCGCGAAACCGGCCAGGCGGACGGTCTCGAAGAAGGTGCGCTCGGCGGCGACAGATCTGCTTCATTCCGCTCCATCGGAAAAATACCCGGGCTTCATCGAACCCGAGCTTGCGCAGCAGGCCGCGAAAGCCCCCGAGAGCGCCGACTGGATCCATGAACTCAAGCTGGACGGCTACCGCATCCAGATTCATGTCCGCACGCAAAAGAACGGCTCGCGCAAAGCCGCTCTCTACACGCGCAAAGGGCTGGACTGGACGGCGCGGATGCCGGAGATCGCCGCGGCCGCGGCACATCTGCCCGTCGAGACCGCGATCCTCGATGGTGAAGTGGTGGCCCTCGACCGGCATGGCATCGCTAACTTCGCCGATCTCCAGGCGGTCTTTCAGGAAGGCCGCGCCAAATACCTTTCCTACTTCGCCTTCGACCTGCTCCACCTGGATGGATACAACACCCGCAAGCTTCCGCTCCTGGAGCGCAAAGAATTGCTTGCCGGGGTGATTGCGCGCCAGGGCGCAAAGTCGCCGATCCGCTTCAGCGAACACTTCCAGGCGCGCGGTCAGGAAGTGTTTGACAAGGCCTGCGCGCTAGGCGCGGAAGGCATTGTCTCCAAGCTCTCCACGGCTGCCTACGATTCGGGCCGCGGCCACGCCTGGCGCAAGATCAAGTGCATCCAGGAGCAGGAGCTGGTGATTGCCGGCTTTACGCCCCCCTCGAAGGGAGGGCATGGCATCGGCGCGCTGCTTCTGGGCTACTATCGCGAAGGAAAGCTGATCTATGCCGGCCGCGCAGGAACCGGATTCACCGAGAAGACGCAGCGCACGCTGCGCACGCAACTGGATAAGATCACCCAACAGCAGACGGCATTCGACCAGATTCCGCGCGCTGCCCGCCGCGACCCTCTCTGGGTCAAACCCGAGTTGGTCGCGCAGATCGCCTTCACTACATGGACACGCGACCACCTCGTCCGCCAGGCCTCTTTCAAGGGCCTGCGCGAAGACAAGCCGGCGCGCGAGGTCGTCCGCGAAACGCCTGCCCCACTGGAATCTTCCACGGCACCCAGAAACAAATCAGCACGCGCGGCATCTCCCGCTCACAATGAGAAGCACACCATGATCGATCACACCATCACGCACCCGGAAAAGGTGCTGGACGAAGCGAGCGGCATGACCAAGCAGACGCTGGCCGAGTATTTCCTTGCCGTCGCCGAGCGCATGCTGCCTCACGTTGCCAACCGCCCGCTGAGCGTTGTACGTTGCCCCGAAGGCAGCGGCAAGCCCTGCTTCTTCCAGAAGCACGTTGGGCGCGGGCTTCCCGCCGGCGTGAAGAGCATCGCGGTTCCCAATCGCAAGACCGGCGAAGTAGAGCAATATCTAACCCTCGACTCCGCGGAAGGCCTGCTTGGCATGGCGCAGATGGGCGTGCTTGAGATTCACCCCTGGGGCTCTTGCAATGAGTCGCTCGACGAGCCCGACCGCATCGTCTTCGATCTCGATCCGGACGCGGCCATCCCCTGGGAGACGCTGGCGGGAAGCGCTGAAAAGCTGCGGGCGCGCCTCAAGAGGCTGCGTCTCGAAAGCTTTCTCAAAAGTACTGGCGGCAAAGGTCTGCACCTGGTCGTCCCCATCGAACCGGAACAGGACTGGGCGGCTGTGAAGCAGTTCGCGCACGCGCTGGTGCTGGAGATGGAAGCCGAGGATCCCTCGCTCTACATCAGCAAAATGACCAAAGCTGCGCGCACCAACAAAATTTATCTCGATTACCTGCGCAACGACCGCGGCTCCACTTCGATCGCGCCCTTCTCGCCTCGCGCGCGCCGCGGCGCGCCTGTCGCCATGACGCTGGACTGGAAGGAGCTGAAGGCATCGAAACGCCCCGAGTTCCAGGTGGCAGATGTTGCCGCGTGGAGTGCGCGGCTCAAGCGCGACCCCTGGAAAAAGATGGCCGCCACGCACCAGATGCTCACCGCCGAAGCCCTCGAGGCAATTCATGCAGCCGCGGCTGCACCGCGCCGCCGTGCACGCGTGGCGTGACACTCAACCATGATCAGATGGATTGAGTCGCTTCTCCGGGACGAGAAGCGGTAAGAGGATTGGAAACATCAGAGCGTTCGCCGCGCCGTTCGATGCGCGTGGCCTGTATCCCTGCCGGAGCCCCACCGGCAGGCAATGCTGAAGTTAAGCGACCTTCTTCTGCTGATTGCGCTCGCGCTCGATCAGATCGCGCGTCACCCGCTCTTCGAGCAGTTTCTTCGCCTTCTCCAGGTTGCGGCGGCGCGATGCGCTCAGACGCTTACCCGCGTAATTAATGTAGAAGGTCAGCAGGCGCAGACCCGATGAAGGGCCGTTGGGCGAGATCTCTTTCGACGCCAGCGAGTCGGCAATGGCCTCCGCCGGCATGTTGAACAATCCTGCGCTCAGGCGCGCGCAGTCGGTGATGGGTTGAACGCGATTTTTGTTGGTTGGCTCCATTGCCGAACTCTCCCTGAATTGACTTTCGCTCTCCCTGGACGCGGGGCCGGCAAACGGCTCGCACCCCACTAGCTGATCCGCATCCGATCCTCTGCGGCACTGCCCGGGAGTGCCAACATCCTGATGCGCTGCGCGAACTGCTTCACGTCTGCCGATTTGGTCTTTTGCAGAACCAGGTGCGCCAGTTGCACCTCGGAATTGTCATCTTGCATGGAGTGCCGGACGAAGTGCTTATCTTGGGCGCTGCCGGGCTGGCCCAAGACCGCAACCGCCGGACAGAGCACCATGACACATGCGAACGCACTCGAGACTAGACGCATGTTCATTGGAACCTCCATGGTGGGCGGGAAGATCGGACCGTCGAACCTAAGGGCTGTGATGCCTTGCATTTAAATGCAGTTGCTCACTGAAGGCATAGCTATGTGGAGTGGGGAAGCCGCGCGGCGTCTGACACCAAACAACGTAAGACAGAACGAGAGGCGTGTAAACAGGGGAAATCCCCGGGGGAGATGCAATCGCGACCTCGGGCACCCAAAGGCAAGTCGAAGCCGAGTTGCGTCCATTGAGAGGGATCCTGCGATCCGAAGGGACTGCCAATTGCCGGCCGGAGGGGTGCAAAGCGCCAACCGGGGCGGCGCGATTCTCCGCGCGCCGCCCCGGTTGGTCTGGCATGGAGAGCCGCGCTGCTCCGCGGCTGCTTCTCTTACTGGGCCTTCACCTTCGGCGAAGGCGATTTGCCGTGCATCACACGGGCCTGGCTGAAGTACTGCTGCACGATGTGCATGAAATGCTCTGCGGCTTTGTTGTGCGGCATCGGCGCATGTCCGTCCAGGATGGAGGTGACGGTATGATACTTTCCACCGTACAACGCCACCGTGTCCGGGACATTCTGGCTGACGGTGACGCCCTTCAGATCGACGCCGGCAAACAGGCCGTGGCTGCGCGAGTAGGTCAGCAGTTCCGAGTTCAGGCTGAGGCTCGTGGCAGCCTCCGCCGTGCGGCCCACCGGACCGGCGGCTGCGGAGGCTCCGCCCCCAATCTCAAACCGGCTCTTCAGCAGATCCTGCATGCCCTTCTGATTCATCGCAACCAGCACCAGGTCGGTTCCCTTGCCACCAATCTGAAATCCCCACGAACCGCCGGCCATGCGGATGAAGGCCGGCGAACTCCAGCCATGCGGCGTGCGGCAGGTGACCACCCCCTGGCCGTATTCAGCGCCTACGATGAAGGCGCCCTTGATGAGCCCGGGGACTACTGCGATGCACTGCGCCTTGCTTGCAATCCAGTCCGGCACCGCCTTTAGCTTGACAGACTCGATTTGCTCGAGAGTCGTGGCCGCTGAGTCGAGCCGCTGATCGAGCTTCGGCATGCTTGAGGCGCTGTCTGCGGTCGCTGCGTGCGCCGGAACGGCCACACCCAGCGGAGCCAAACCGGCGATGAGTGCCAGGCCGAGTAACTTCTTCATGGGGAAATCCTCCTCCTATTGTCGTGTCGCTTGGTTCAAATGAGGCCCAGACGGCTAAATGCCGCCGTGTTCAACCGATACGATGCAAACTGAGCTCCTCACGGCGGCTTGCGAACCCGAAAACCCGCGCGTTTTCAGCACCAGAGAATAAGTTGTCCAGCCAAGGATGTTTGTTCAGGCGCAGCGCGCCAAAAAATGTCTGGACGCACTCGGAACCGAAGCGACGAGAGGTCTCCGGGCAACCTTCCGCCCGGAACTAAGCGGCTCTGCGATGCCCTCCGGGAGCCCCGGCCCGCCGGAGAGCTTCCACCTTTTTCATCAGGTTCTGCGCATCTACGGGAGCGCGCACCTTGGCGTCGTTGTCGAAGTAGACAAACACATCGCGCGCGCTTTTGCGCGGCGCCACCTGGGCGCTGCCGCGGGTTCCTTCCGCAGCGTCGCCGCCCTGCGCCCAATCCACCACGCGCTCGGCCCATGCGTCGAGCGCCTTCGGGCCATAGCCGCTGGCGTAGAGCTCCTTGTCTCCATGCAATCTGCAATAGACAAAGTCCGCGGTCACGTCCATGAGGCGCGGCCAGCTCACCGTATCCGCAACCACTGAGGCCACTTTGTGCCTGCGCAGCAGCGCGATGAACTCCTCGCATACGAAGCTGTCGTGGCGCACCTCGATGGCGTGACGTATCTCCCGGTCCTGTTCGGCGCGCAGCCAGGCGCGGCCGTGCAACTGCGGGCCGTGGCCGCGGCCCATTTCGGCCGCCTGCTTCTGGGTTCGGGGCAGCAGGTGAAAGAAAGCGTCCAGACGTTCGCAGTCGAGCTTCCACTGCGGCGGAAACTGCCACAGGATGGGTCCAAGCTTGGGGCCGAGCGCCAGCAGTCCCTGCGCGAAGAAGTTCGCCAGCCCCGTCTCCACGCCTTTGAGTTTCTTCATGTGGGTCAAAAAGCGAGATCCCTTGACCGCAAACACAAAGTCCTCCGGCGTCTCGTCCCGCCATCGGATGAAGCTCTCCGGCCGCTGCAAGGAATAGAACGATCCATTCAGCTCGATGGTGCGAAAGCGGGAGGCGGCGTAACCCAGTTCCTCGCGCTGCGGCAGCCCGGCCGGGTAAAACGAACCCCGCCACCCGTTGTACCGCCAGCCGGAGATGCCAATGCGAATTTCGCCTGCGCCTTTCATGCCCGACTTTTGGATGCCGGAAGCACCGGGCAGGGTAAAGGAAAAGTTCCTCTCAGGGGCCTGCGCCGCTTCCCTGCCCCTATTCCCTGCTTCCCTGCTTTTCCGCTATTCTCCTCTTGGTGGCCCCCGAACTAGTTCCCGTTTTTCAGGAAGAGTACCGCGCGCTGCGTCCCCGGGCGCCGCTGCCGCCCATCTATGTCCGCTTCCGGCGCTTCACTTCCCTCAACACCACCATCCGTCTGCGCGAAGGCTGCATTCACGTCAATCTCTCCGACTTGCTGGAGGGTGCTCCCGAACCAGTGCTGCGGGCCATCGCCCACATCCTGCTGGCCAAGCTCTACAAGAAGCCCATCAACCCGATGCATAACCTGCGCTACAAGCGCTTTGCCTCGAGTTCGGCCGTGACGCGGCAGACGGAGCTGATCCGCCATGCGCGCGGCTCCAAGCGCTACTTCGGGCCGGAGGGCCGCTACTACCATCTCGAGGAAGTCTTCGATTCGCTGAACCTGCGTTTCTTCGGCGGCCTCCTGGGTCGGCCCGAGCTCACCTGGAGCGAGCACCACGCCAAGCGCCTGCTGGGCCACTACGACGCCGCCCACAACACCATCGTGGTCAGCCGCGTCTTCGACCGGCCCTCCAGCCCGCGCTATGCCATCGAGTACCTGCTCTACCACGAGATGCTCCACCTGAAGCACCCGGTGCGCATGCGCGGTCTGCGCCGCTGCGTCCACTCTCGTGAGTTCAAGGCCGAGGAGGCCCGTTTCCCGCAGCTCGCCGAGGCCCTCGCCTTCCTCAAACGCCTCTAATCGGGAAACGCAACCCGCGCCTCCTGTCATCTCATCGTCCGGAGGGTCCATGCGTTCCAAGCATCTGGCCGACAATCCCGCCACCTACGCCATCATCTTCGAAACCGGCGACGAACTGGCCGCAGGACTGAACCGGTTTGCCGCCGAACACCATCTGGCCGGCAGCAGCTTCAAAGCCATCGGCGCCTTCTCGCAGGTCAAGCTGGCCTGGTTCGATTGGGAGACGAAGAAGTACCGCCCCTCCGTAGAGCTGCGGGAACAGGTGGAGCTGGTTTCGCTGATCGGCGATATTGCTTTGAAGGATGGCAAGCCGCAGGTGCATGCCCACGTGGTGGTGGCTCGCTCCGACGGCTCGGCGCGCGGCGGCCATCTGCTCGAGGCCCACGTCCGGCCTACGTGCGAGGTGATTCTGACGGAAAACCCGCGCCATCTCCAGAAGCAGATCGACCCGGATTCTGGCCTGCCGCTGATCCGGCCCTGAGAAGCCGGCCGGTCGATGGTCAGGATTCGGATGAACCTGGTGCGCCACCGGCTCCGTGCTCCCTGAATCTTCTTTCCCGGTGGTAAGCGATGGCTGCCTGAAAGTTCTGCGCGATGCGGTGCGACTTGCCGACAATCGTGTTGGCATGCTCAGAAGGCATCACCTCGCGCGCGGTCTCCTCAAAGAGTTCCAGCCAGCGCGAAAAGTGGGGAGGGTCGAGAGAGAGCGGCAGGTGCTTGGCAAGCGGATCGCCCTTGTAGCTGCGCTCCGTCAGCAGCACCGTGGACCAGAAATTCTTGAGCAAACTCAGGTGCGCGGGCCAGTCATCGATGGTGGCGTTGAAGATGGGGCCGATCTCCGGGTCGAGCCGGACCTTGGCATAAAACCTGTCGACCAGTTCGCTGATCTCTCCTGCGGGAATCTGCACTGCTTCCATAGGTCTTCTTCGGCCCATGCGGGGGGGGCGCCCGAGCAACACCAAGGCCTTGAGAAGTGCCATCGGTGTATCTGGTTTTCTCAGAATTCGTCTTGTGGGTCGCCAGGTCTTGACCGCACGAACTATCCGTTCGAAACAGCTAGGCCGGGCGTCCGACTGCGGACTGGTCCTCGCCGATCAGAGCCTGATGCGCCGTATGCCGCCGTGCCGACCACCACACCAGCGCCAAACCCACAATCATCGAGCCCACGCTGGCGGCCTGCGCGTTGGTCATGCCCCACAGTACCTTGGGATTGCGCCGCACGAACTCCACCAGGAAGCGCGCCAGCCCGGAAAGGATCAGGTACTGGCCCACAATCATGCCCACAGCGTGCGGTTTGCCGGCCCGCCGCCACAGCCACCAGCCGATCAGCAGTCCAACGCCAAACTCATAGAGAGGCGTGGGCAGCACCCGTACCCCCGGGGGGGTGGGCACAATGCCGTGCGGAAAAGCCATTCCCCAGGGCCAATGCAGCTTGGTTGCAATGCCGTAATCGCCGTCCCCGGAGAGCAGGCAGCCGATGCGTCCCACGGCGTAGCCCACGGCCGCAGCCGGCGAAGCCAGATCGAGGGTGCGGAGCCAACCCAGCTTGGCCCGCCAGCCCTGCACAATCAGCGCCGCGATGCCGAAGGTCAAGCCGCCATACCAGGCAAAGCCGGCCCGATCCCACAGGACGCTCCAACCTTCCATCTGGAACTCAGACGGCGTATCGAGAACGTGCCAAATCTTGGCGCCGATGAGGCCCGCCACCAGCGCAACGGCCACCATGCCGACCGCGTCTGCCTTGATGCCCTCGCGCCGGAAGCTCCGGTCCATGATCCAGGCGCCGGCAACCGCTGCCAGCCACAGCATCAGCCCAAACGTGGGGATCGTAAAGTGTCCCAGGTGAAGATAGGGAAGCATGTCTTTTAGTATAGACGCCGCTCGATTCCGAAACGCGCGGCCGAGAGCCGTCGGTTAAATCCCCGGCAGAGGTCGGCATCGCCCTGACGACGAGGGCGGGTGCTGTCCCCTCCGCCTCCACAGAATGGGCCTTTTCGGGTCCAAATGGATGCCCCTGAACATCTCCAGCCCCCTGCCCCGCATCCCTTTTCACGAACCCCGGATGCGGGGTGATTCCAGGAAACAAACGAAAAAAGCTTGCGGGTTGCGCGGGAGGATGGCAATAATGGCACATCGCGCCAGCGATTCCTTCCTCGAGCCTCTCTGCTGGAATCTTCGGGCCCTCGACCCGTTTGCGCTGGTGAAGCTGAGGTCCCCTCCGGCTGCTGCTCGTAGTTGTCCCCGCAGCCATATACATTGGCATTTTGTTTTTTGTTCGGAAGGCCATCCCTTACCACCACACAACCCAGTTCAGCGGCCTGGAGAAGAGGTCCCGCAGTCCGGTTCGCCATTCGTCCCTCCTTGGAGGGTGGCGCTCCCGCAAGCTTGACCGCATCCGGCGTCGCAGAACCGCAGACCCGAAGGGAATTAGCAATGAACGTCCCTCTTCGCTGTCTCGCAGTCTTTTCAGCCCTTCTCTGCGTGTCGGTTACCTCCTCCTGCCCGGCACAGCCAGTTCCCGCGGCGGCCACTGTCTCGATTCCAGGGCCCATGCGCTCCTTCCTGCGCATGGCGGGTATCAGCCAGGAGGCGACACCGGACCAGGTTCTACCGCTGCTCGCCCGCAATGTGTTTCTCCACGGGTATGACAACGGCCGGCAAACCGAGTATCTCGTCCTGCTCGACCGCTATCTGGAGCTTGCCCGGCAGATTCAGCAGTTCGCCGGCCCCGATGGCACCCTCCGCATCACCAATTGCGCCGACGCCGAACGCCTGGTGCAGGTGCTTGGATACCGCTTCCGTCAAGGCTGCAGCCGCGCTGACGCCACCCTGGTGACCGAACATGCGGGACGCGCCTTCCTCACCATTGACTCCGGGTTTCCGATCACGCAGATCGAGGAGGCAATGACCCGGGGAACCCCATTCGTTTACGCGTTCCCGTCGACCCCGGTGCCGGTGCTGTTCAAGCAGGCGGACTGGATGGCTCTGACCAGCATCCAGGAGCGTTCAGGGGAGAACCTCCTCGATATCCTGCTCCGCGACCCGAAGATCGCCCGTCTCTACTCCGGGATGGCCCGCGTGGAGCCCCATACCCGCGAGATCCTGCTCCACACCACAGGCCTCCGCCGCCTGCTTCCGCTCGCCAACTCCTTTGACTTTTATGGCAGCCAGCTCTGTGTTTCCAACGGAACCGTGCTGGTGCCGGGCGGCAAACCGGCCGAGCACGCATGGCAATCGCTGGCAGGCGCAAGCCCGCACGACGTCGCGAACTTCGTCGGCCACGTGATTGGCCGCGACCGGAACTGGCTGGCCGCATACTTCGATGCCTTGTCGCGGCTCACGCCCGAGCAGCAGGCCTATCTCGCCCGAGGCTCCCGGATTCGCGATCTCTACTACGCCTACCGCTCCACCGGCGCGCTCGTCTACGCCGGATCGGGTGTCTTCCCGCGCAATCCGGAACTCGTGCTCCTGCTCAGCCGGATTCGCTGGCAGAGCAATGGAGACCCGGAGATTCCCGGCGGGCTGAAGATGTGGCAGCAGGCGTTCCGGATGGAAAAACACTCCTTTGGTTACCGCGACTGGGCCCGTCACTTCGGCCGCATCGGCAGCCCGGAGCGATTTCTAGAGGCGCTGGTAGCCGCTTCCAACATGGTTTCTCCAGCCGGCCCGGTGCAAACCTATCTCGCCGTCACCGCGATCCAGGATAATCACGGCTCGCAGAAGCTCTCTGATGACACGCTTCGTCTGCTCGCCGATAATTACACCGCCTACAACGCATGGTATCCGCTGCTGACTGAATTTGCTGAGTTCGACGACGCGTCCATCGCCGCGTTTTTCAAGACCGCCGACCAGGTAAACGCCATCTCTTCCGCTCCGCTGCGGTCCAATGCACTGGGCGCTCTCCAGGCCAACATTGGCCTCTGGCAGATCCTCGCCCGCCAGAAGGAGATTCCCGCCGCCGCCTTCAACACCTCCTGGATGGCCACCCTGGAGCCCTTCGCGCACGTCACCAGTTCCAACGGCCTGTTTCAAGCTGCGCGCTCCTCGCTGCTGGCAGTCGTGACCGCCGCCGGCGGCAGCACCAGGCCTACGGAAGATGACCTGGTTGACCTGCTCGCCGGGCCGCACCAGACCACCCCCGAGGGACAGCGCGTTCATGATGAGATCGCGGCCCGCATCCGCTCGGTGCTCAGCGATCAACAGCTCGCTTCCCTGGACACACTCTTTCAGCTCTACGATGGCCTGGGGTCGATGGCTCGCGGCGCGGCCGTGGGCAGCAGCCTGGTGCCTCTCGCCGAGGATCTGCATGGATTCGAGATGCCTCGCCCCATCTTCACCGGCAATGAACGGGCAACCTGGTCTCCGCTCATCTACTCCAGCCGCCATGCCGAGTTGCAGGTTCGCACCGATCTCACCCGCATTCTGCGCTCTGCGCATTCTCCACAGCAGTTCCAGCAGGCTCAGAATCTTCTCGCTCCGTTCCTCCGCGATACTTTGGTCGGCTTGAATTACGCCTACTACGAACCGCCCGGCGCGCAGGTGCTCCACCAGAATCCGCTCTTCGTTCGCTCGCACGACTTCTCCGCTTCCACGGTGCAGGGCGTCCAGAACGTCTGGGGCTCGCCGGAGCTGATCGGCATCGGCGTCACGGCGGGCGGAGGCGCTTACCTGATGGGTTCGCTGGCCGGACTGCCCTATGCGCTGGCGGCCACCGAGGACGACTTCATCGCGCCTCGGAATGTGCAGGCTCTCATCTGGCGCGAGGCCGCTCCGCAACTGCTGGTGAACTCCGTCATCCCCCGCTGGTGGAACATCAGCACGAAAGAGATGCACGCCGCCGCCCTCTATCAGCGCGCCGGCGAGGAACTCATGCACCAAGCACAATCCGACACCGCTGCCCGCGCCACGGTGGAGAAAATCCTCTCTGGCCGCTTCTCCGAGGCCCGTATGGTTTCTCTCCACGAAGCTCTCAATGCCTCCGGCACGCACACCGAAACACTCCGCGATTTGATGCCGTCCGACATCTTCTACCTGGAGTCCCACGCGCGCGCGGCTTACCCCGATCTCGCCGCGCAATCCGGGCCTGCGGGGAAAGAACTGGACGCTCTGGTGCGCTCCGACCCTGACGAAACCAGTCCCGCGCGCCTGGCGGCGGACTTCGGCGTGCCTCATCCCACCTTCGAAGATAGCGACGCCTGCTCGCTGCTCGACCGCGAATATTTCACCGCCGCCGGCGGCTTCACCAGCCGCCTGTTCGGGGAATCCTGGGAATCCAGCAACCTGTACTGGGCGCGCCTGGCCGACCAGATGGGATACCCGCCGGTCATGCTCAACCTGCTGGTTCCGGCGCTGACCCGGCGCATGGTCGCCAACATCTTCGCTACCTACGTCGATGACTGGCCCGCGCTGTTGCGCGCCATGCAGCAGACAGGGAATGCCTTCCGCCAAGGCAAGTTCTCGGTCCAGTTTGCCAGCGCTGATTCCGGCAGCAGCGTCAATGAAGGAGCATTCGAATGATCCGTTCCAGGATTTCTATCGCCATCCTGAGCTCAGGTTTCTTCCTCTTGCCGGGCGCCGCGCCGACACCCTCGGCACAGGACAGTTCCGCGCATATCAGCGTCAACGTCGACCTGGTCCAGCTCAATATCGCCGTCACCGATCGCCACGGCAAGTACATCTCCGGTCTCAAGCCGGAGAACTTCCGCATCACCGAGGACAAGATTCCGGAAAAGATCGCCTCCTTTGAAGAAGGCAACGGAGCCGGTCCGCACTACCAGCTCGCAGGTTCAGCACAGTCGGCTCCGGACCCAACAGCAGATGCCTCCGGCACACCGGCGGATCCCGCTTCTCCTGCTGGCAACCGCACCAGCGCTGCCGCCCGGCCCGGCATCTACAACCAGGATCTGCCCAATCCCGGCGCCAACATCTTCATCCTGTTCGACACCAGCAACTACATGTACCGCGGCTTCGTGTACGCGCAGGACGCGATCGCTCAGTTTGTCCGGTCTCTCGACACATCCAACAAGATTGCGTTCTATTCCTACAGCCGCAATCTCTCGCGCGCCACGCTCCTCACCTCGGACCGCTACAGCGTGGTGAACGGGGTGCGCAACACCGTGGCCGGCGACGACGCGGCGCTCTACAACAGTCTGCTGCTCACGGTGAAGGACGCATCTCGCCTCACCGGCCGCAAAGCTATCGTCGTCTTCTCCAACGGCCCCGATGACGCCAGCTCGGTTCCGCCCGAGGACGTGGCAGAACTGGCCCAGTCCACCGGGACCATCATCTACATCGTCAGCACCCGGCAGGCGGAGAGCGCCCCGGTTTCCGCTGCCGCCTTTGAGCGTGTCAGCCGCTCCACCGGCGGCAAGGCGTACTTCGCGCGCAACTGGCAGGAAGAGACACAAGCCTTTGCCGCCATTCGCAAAGACATCTCCCACCTCTACACCATCACCTACTACCCGCAGCCCAACCCCAACACCGGGTGGCGCTCCATCTCCGTCAAGCTGGTAGGACCTGGCATGCAGAAATACCGCATTCGGACCCGCAACGGATATCGCCTACGGGAGGTCCAGGCCAACACCACCGCCAGCATTGCTCCGCCCGCACGTCCGGAACATTGACAGCAGCCCCGAGGGCGCCGAGCCAACTGCCCGGCACCCTCGGGCATCCTGTCGGGCATGGCGCCTTATCCAGCATGGCTGCACATTCTCGCCTGGACATACATCGTGGTCTGCCTGGCCTCTGCGCTGGGCATCCTGCTCCACACCTTTATCCACCCCCAGAAAATGGGCATCATGAACGTGGTCTGGCCCGTCACCGGCCTCTACATGGGACCGGTCGCGGTGTACATGTACCGCAAGGCGCTCCCGGTTTCAGAAAAGAAACCCATGACGCCGCAGATGAAGGCCCTCCGCGAGCAGTTCAAGGACACGCCGCCTACTTTGTTCCAGAACAGCATTGCCGTCTTTCACTGCGGCGCCGGTTGCAGCCTCGGCGACCTGATCGCCGAATCCATCGTTCCCAGCTTGGGCCTCTACTTCGCAGGCAAGTTCGGGTCCAAGCTGGTGCTCGACTTTGCCTTCGCCTATCTGTTCGGCATCGTCTTCCAGTACTTCACCATCGCACCCATGCGCGGACTCTCGCTGGGTAAAGGACTGCTCGCGGCGACCCGCGCCGACACCTTCTCCATCGTGCTCTTCGAAATCGGGATGTTCGGCTGGATGACCATCTCCTGGTTCCTGCTCTTCCCTGCTCCGCATCTCGGTCCGGGTATGGCTGTGTTCTGGTTCATGATGCAGATCGCGATGATCGCCGGCTTCTTCACTGCCCTGCCCGCCAATGCATGGCTGATCCGGAAAGGCTGGAAAGAGAAGATGCCGGCTGTCGACCCGGAGCAGGTGCATGCTGCAATGCAGACAGGCGGCGCAGAATCGTCCGGCCGCAATGCCGCCTGACAACTGCTGATTTTTCTTGACACCCTCTTCAGGACTCCTCTATACGTTGGAGCGAGAGTTCCCCGTGTTCCCCACATCCGCTGCTCCGAAAGCCAGAGCCGGGCTTGACATCAGCACCGCGGAGGATGGTTTTATCGTCTTCCAGCCTGAGGTTGAGCGCGTCCACTACCTGAACCACAGTGCGGTTCTGGTGCTGGAGTTGTGCACGGGCCAAAACTCCGCGCGCGAAATTGCCACGCTGGTACAGGAAGCCTATTCCCTCCCCTCTCCGCCGTACCAGGCTGTCGAGGAGACCGTGGCCAACCTTGGCGCGCAAGGGCTCCTGGAATCTCAATAAAAAGAGCAGGAAGGTGGAGGTTATGTCCGAAGAAGGTTCCACGAATCGTGTACTCAGCCATGTGGCTCCCAGCCGCCGCGGCTTTGTGAAAAGCGTGTTAGCCGGGGCCGCATTCGCTGCCCCCGTCATTGCCTCGTTCTCCGTCGAAAACATGGAAGTCGCGTCGGCCGGAGGGCAAACTCTCTCCACCAGCTCGACCAGTCCCGGCACCAGCTCAGCTGCCTCCGGAAGCCTCAGCAGGAACCCCTGCCTGCCCGATCTTGGCTACGTTGGCCCGGCGTTCTTCCAGGCCTATGTGCTCGATATCAGCGGCGCCACCCGGGTCAACGGCGAACTCGACTTCAACCTTGAGCAGGACGGCAAAGCCCTCGGCGTGCGCATGCGCATGACCGCCGACGCCGCCGTCTCCTCGGTTTACCTCATGGCGAACTACTCGGAGATTGCCACCATTCAGATGTCCGGCGGCGACCGGGACGGATTTGGCCGCCACGATGGCGGCAGCGAAGGAAGGATCACGGCCGCCGACATCATCGGACTCTGCGACTTCGATGCGCTGCTCCAGGCCATCGCCTCGCGGACCGTTACGGCGGTGGTCCGGGGCACCTACGCTTCCAGCGCTTTTGATGCCCAGGGCTCGGTAGTTCCCATGTCCGGCGGCCCCCCCCTCCACACCGAAAAGCACGAGTAACCGCCGATGAGCGGATGCACGCGCGAAACGCAGCGCTGCGAATTTTGGCAGCAGGGGGGTAGCTATTTCAGGCCGCCCTGCTGCACAGCGCATCTCAAAGATCTGCTCTTCTTCACCCGCAATCTCCTCACCCGTCATGGCATCCTGCACTGGCTCGACTGGGGCGCACTGCTGGGCGCGGTGCGCGGCGGCGAATTTGTACCTTGGGACGGCGACGTGGACTTCGGCGTGATGCGCGAGGACCGCGACGGTATCGTTGCGCTCGCGCCGGAGATCGAGCGCGCTGGCTTTCTGCTCGACCTGAGCGAGGAAGCTTATACCTGGCGCATCGTCCTCAGCCCCTTTAATTTTCTCCACGTCGATCTCTTCCACTGGCGCGACGACAACGGCACGCTCAAGATGCGCTGGCGCAACTGCCCTGAAGATAGCTGGGCCTTCCCGCGAAGCTTCATTGAAAATTTGCAACCCGTGTACTTGTACGGCGAGCCCTTTCTGGCGCCCACGCCGGTCGATGAGCTGCTGGCCCGCTACCGTTACGGCGACGATTACCTGGTCCCGCGCCGTGGCGATGAGCTTGACAATCGCGTTCGCGCCTATCTTCCGGTAAGAAGATTCCTGGCCCGCCGCATCTTCGCCGAACGCATGCAGCGCAATCTCGACCTGCTCCGCCAGCTTCTGGACGCCAATGCCTTCCGCGACTACGACTGCACCCTCCCGGCCGGCGGCTCCGCACCAGTCTCCGTCGATGATGATTCCCCCGACGCCCAGTTAGCTTACCCGGCTTCGGCTCAAAAGCTCTTCCTCGAATTGCTGCCCACCCTGGAATCCGCAGGATTTCAAGTCCTGCGCCGGCCGCAACCCGGGGTCCCGTCGCCCCATCGCCTCGTGAAAGAGGGCGCCAGCTACGATTTCGTGGAGCGCGTGCCCGCGGATTGCACCGTATGAAAGCCATCGTTCTTGCCGCTGGCCAGGGCGCCCGGCTGCGTCCCCTCACCGACCGCGCCCACAAGAGCCTGCTGCCTGTAGCCGGCAGCACAATCCTCGGCCGGATCATGAAGGGCTTGCACGATCTCGGCATCGCTGAGGTCATCGTCGTCACCGGCTACCGCTCCGGCGACGTGCGCCGCTATCTGGAGGAACACGACCCCGGGCTTCCGGTGCGCTTCGTCCATAACGCCCGCTACAAAGAAACCAACAATATCGTCTCGCTGGCCATGGCGCTTGACTCCATGGAGATCGACTCCGACGTGGTGCTGGTGGAGTGCGATGTGCTCTTCGATCCCGCGGTGCTGGTGCGCCTCGCCTCGCCCGAGCGTGGCAATATCGCGCTGCTGGACCGCTACCGCCCCGGCATGGATGGCACCGTCGTCAGCGTCGAAGCCGGCCTGGTGACGCACGTCTTCCCGGCCCACCTGCAAACCGAGGACTTCGACTACTCCGGAAAATTCAAGACTCTCAACATTTACCGCTTCGATCGCGACTTCTGCCGCAAGCGGCTTCAGCCGCTGCTCTCCTGCTATGCCAACGTCATCGACAGCGGCTGCTACTACGAACTGGTCCTGGGCATGCTCATCAACATGCAGCGCGAAGTGGTGCGCGCCGAAATCGTGGACGGCAGCCAGTGGGCGGAGGTGGATGACCCCAACGACCTCGCCGCCGCCCGCTTCATCTTCGAGCCCGCCTCGCGTGCGCAGATCCTCGATCGCGCCAAGGGCGGCCACTGGAACTTTCCCCTTCTCGATTTCAATTTCATCCGCAACATGTACTTCCCCACCGACGCCATGATGGCGGCCATGCGCCGCGCTCTGCCGTCGCTGGTGCACTCCTACGGGTCCGCGCAGTGTGTCCTCAATGAAAAGCTGAGCTACGTGCTGCAATGCGCTCCTGAGCGTGTGCAGTGCCTGAACGGAGCCGCGCAGATCTATCCGCAGTTGCAGAGCCTGCTGCGGCCCCAGCGCGTGCTGCTGCCCAGCCCCACCTTCGGGGAATACGAGCGCTGGCTTGGCACAGGAGCCGATTTCTACACGGACGCGGTGGGCATCGACGAGCAGGCCCTGGCCGCGCGTGCCGGTGAGTATGACCTCGTGGTCGTCGTCAATCCCAACAACCCCACTGGCTCGGTCGTGCCCACCAGTTGGCTGCACGCGCTGGCCGCTGCCCATCCGGGCACAACCTTCCTGGTCGATGAATCCTTCGCTGATTTCGCAGCCCAGCCTTCGCTACGCGAACATCTCGAGCGCTTAGCGCTGCCCAATGTCCTCATCGTCGCCAGCCTCAGCAAATCCCTCGGGGTGCCCGGCTTGCGCCTGGGCTACGTCTATAGCTGCGATACCGATTTGATTGCGCGAATCGGCGCCGGTATTCCCATCTGGAATCTTGGCTCGCCCGCCGAGTTCCTGCTTGAGACAGTGCTGAAGTTCAAGTCCGAATTGGCCGCATCATTTCCACGCACCTCCGCCGACCGCTGCGATTTTCTTCGCGCACTGCAAGCCGTCCCGGGAATCCGCACCGTGTATCCCAGCGCCGGCAATTTTCTGCTCTTCCGCCTCGACGGGGATCAGCCCGGGCATGCCCGCTGGCTGACCGAGAATCTCCTCGCCCGCCACTCGATTTACCTGAAGGACGTGTCGTCCAGATTTCCCACTCCTGGCGCGTATCTGCGCGCGGCGGTGCGCACCCCTGCGGAGAATCACCGCCTGGTGGATGCGCTGACCCTGTGCCTTGCGGAGATGCCGCTATGACCCCGCACACCTGGCAGCAGATATGGGAGGCGCGGCGCATCGATCCGTCGCGGCCCAGCGTGCTGGCGCAACTGCTCGCCGCCGACGGCATGGACACCGGCTTCGGAAGCGTCGGCCAAGAAGCGTGGAGCAGATACGTACTCGACACCGCCGGCACCATCGGCATCGAACCCGGATCGACAGTCTTCGAGGTGGGCTGCGGTGCCGGCGCCTGGCTCTACGAGCTCGACCGGCTGGGTTGCCAGATCGCCGGCCTGGACGGATCGACACCCCTCATCGGCTATGCCCGCGAGCACCTGCCCCGCGGCCACTGGACCGTCGGCGATGCCACCAGCCTCAGCTCCGAGCCGCGCTACGACTTTGTCGTCTCCAGCGGGGTCTTTCTCTATTTCCCTTCACTCGAATACGCGCAGAAGGTCCTAGCTCTCATGCACGCCAAGGCGCGCCGCGGACTGCTGATTCTGGACGTGCCCGACCTGGCGCGGCGCGATGCCGCCCTTGCTGAGCGGATGCGCATCTCCGGCGCAGACTACCACCAGCGCTACAGCGGGCTCGACCACCTCTATTACCCGCGCGAGTGGTTTCACAAGAGGCTTGCCGAGCTGGGTGTTCCCCGCGTTGAGATTCGCGATCAGGCCATCGACGGCTACATCAACTCCCGCTACCGCTTCAACGTCTTCGCCTGGCTGGACTGAATTTTCTGCGTCTATTTTGCCGTCGAGGCCTGCGGCTTGCGCACCACCGCGGTGTAGGTCCCGTAGTCGATCGTGAATACTGCCGTTCCCCCAATGCGGACCTTGGTCGTGCTGCGGTTGGAGCGCGGCAGCCAAAAACCCTGCACCTGCTCGTATTCTTCGTCGATATCGGTATGGGAGATCCAGAACGAAGGGTTCTTGGCCGGACGGGCTTCAATCCTCACCAGCGCAAAATCCGCGGCATCCACCCAGATCTTCCCGTCGTACAGAAACTTACCTCGGGAGAGCGGATGCGCGTACAGGATATAGGCGGGACGTCCGTTGACAGCTTCTGAGCCCAGCAGCTTGAAGCTGTAGTTATGGGTGGAAAGCTCTGTCGCGCGGGGCTCGCGCGCGGCCTCTTCCTCGCTGTCCACTCCCCGCTTCAGAACCTCGCTGCGCAATAAACCGGAACCGCTCTGGGAGACAATACGAAGGCTCTTGCCGGCGTGCGCATCATAGGTCACCTGCACATCCATGGCAGCCTTCAGGGTCCGGAAGAATCCGTGATAAACCACCGCGTAATGCCGCAGGGACTCATAATGCAACAGCGTCTGCCGCCGCATGCGGTCGTGCAACTGCATCTCGGCAACGATCTGGTTGGCGGAGAGCTGGCTGGCGGCGGGAGGCGCCTCTTGCGGCCAACTGGCCGCGGCGCTCAACAGGAAGAACGCCACCAGAGCAATGGGGAGACAGCGGCAGGTGCGGTAGGGATCTTTCAAGCGCATTCAGGTCGTGGTATCTCGAACCCGCCAGTTTGGCCCACCGGCTCGGCGGGAAAGTATCGGCGCAAGCGCCCTGCAACTGACACTCGCTTCTCTCGTTGTGTTGGACTCGCGCCAATGCAATTGGGATGCTTCCTGCTGGCATAACCGAGCCCGGGGCCTGGAATTCACACCATAGCACAACTGCCGCTGCGGGTTATGACCCGGCTGTCACATACCAAGGTCGCGCCGCGGATTGCCGATCAGGGTAGCCGGATCCGCGAGCCGGTCGAACTCCTCGCCGCTCAGCAGCCCCGTCTCCACCGCCGCCGCGCGCAGACTGATGCCCTTCTCCGCGGCATGATGCGCGAGGGCCGCCGCTCTGTCGTATCCGATCACCGGACTCAGCGCTGTCACCAGCATCAGCGAGTCTCGGACGTACCTCGCGATCCGCTCCTCGTCGAGCGCGATCCCTTCCACGCCGAATTCCCGGAAGTGCTCGCAGGCATCCCCCAGGATCCGCGCAGAATGCATCACATTCCCGATGACAATCGGCCGCGTCGCGTTCAACTCAAAGTTTCCTTGCGAACCCGCGAAGGCCACCGCATTGTCTTCGCCAATCACCTGGATGCAGACCATTACCATAGCCTCCTCCTGGGTGGGATTCACCTTGCCCGGCATAATCGAGCTGCCAGGCTCGTTCTCCGGCAGGTTGAGCTCATGCAGGCCCGCGCGCGGACCCGACCCCAGCCAGCGCAGGTCATTGGCAATCTTCATCAGCGCCACGGCCAGCCCGCGCAGCGCCGCGCTGGCAGCCACCATCGCATCCAGCGAGGCCTGGGCCGCGAATTTGCTGGGCGCCGTCACGAACGGCTGGCCCGTCATCTGCGCGATCTCCGCAGCTACCTTTTCCCCAAAGCCCTCCGGCGCATTCAATCCGGTGCCCACGGCCGTTCCGCCCAGCGCCAGCCGGTAAAGCCCCTGCATGGAATGCCGCACCCCCCCCAGCGCATCGTCGAGCTGCGCAGCGTAGCCGGACCACTCCTGCCCCACGGTGAGCGGCGTCGCATCCTGCAGGTGCGTGCGGCCCAGCTTCACCACTTCCACCCAGGCCACGGCCTTCTTCCAAATCGCCTCGCGCAGACGCACGACCGCGGGCATCAACCTCCCGTCAAACTCCAGCACAGTGGCGACATGCATCGCCGCCGGGAAGGTGTCGTTCGACGACTGGCTCATGTTCACGTGCTCGTTGGGATGCACCGGCTGCTTCGAGCCGAGCTTGCCGCCGGCGAGCTGAATCGCCCGGTTGGCGATCACCTCATTCACGTTCATGTTGGTCTGCGTGCCCGAGCCGGTTTGCCATACATAGAGCGGAAACTCCGCGTCCAGCTTCCCGGCAATCACCTCGTCCGCGACTCGGGCGATCAGCTTTGCCTTCCACCACGGCATCAGCCCGGCCGCCGCATTCACCACGGCCGCCGCCTTCTTGATATACCCGTAGGCGTGGCAAACCTCCAGAGGCATGCGGTCGTCGCCGATGGCAAAATGCCGCAGCGAGCGCTGAGTCTGCGCACCCCAGTAGTGCTCCGCCGGCACCTCGACTTCGCCCATCGAGTCCCGCTCCAGGCGTACGCCTGCGGCTCCGGTGCCCACCGGCAGATCGGCAATCCGTGGCTCCGGCTCTTGGCTCTTCGAAGAAGTGGTCATGGCTTGGCTCCGATCCGCGCACAGAACAGCGCGCCCAACCGACAGCGATTCCCTGAAGCCAGTTGATTTTCCGGCGTCCGTCGGCTTGAAGTCAACCCCTTCGGAATCAGTACCCTGCGCGAGCTTGCAAAAGCATTATGCGAAGTTCCCGAAGATGGGTGCCCTGCTCCTCAAGCGGCCTCTGCCCGGCCCCGCTCTCTTTCTGCGCGTGCCCGCTCGCTGTTGTAGTCGGTCAAGCCCACCATCGTGGCTCCGAAGATGCCGCTGCCCTTGAAGAGCGCCGCTGCCGCCGTTCCCTCAATGGCCAGAATGCGCGGCAGCGAAAGCGACGCCAGCGCGGCGCTGCCGTCGATGCGCCCGTGCACCTCGAAGGGGATGACCTTCTTCATGCCCATGGGATAGTCGGTCAGCACCGCCTCCGTCAGCAGAAAACCGCCCGTCACTGCCGCCGCAACGGCGACCCGCGGACGCCGCCGGCGGTAAGCCAATGCCATTCCCAGAAAGAAAGCCGCATGCAGGTAATCGATCGCTCCGTGTCTGCGCGCATCCATCACCTTCGGTAACCGCTTCTCCACCTGCTCCAGCACAAGCCCGGACAACGACATGGCACATCCTCCTGCGGCGGTTAGATGCGGAGGCACCCGCAGCAAAGGCCGGATGAGGGGCGATACATGCAAGAACCCGAAGGGGTGGCTCCAAGCTCCGCGAAAACAACGAAATCCGCATTCCCGGTACAATAAAGGGGTGACCAAGTCCTCTACGCCCACGGCCCCTTCCGTGGGCTTTGTCTCCCTCGGATGCCCCAAGAACCTCGTCGATTCCGAGGTGATGATGGGCCTGCTCGACCACGCCGGCGCACGCCTCACCACCCGCCCCGACGAGGCCGAGATCCTCGTCGTCAACACCTGCAGCTTCATCGACACAGCCAAGCAGGAGTCGGTGGACACCATCCTGGAGATGGCTCGCCACAAGACCGAGGGCCGCGCCAAAAAGCTGATCGTGGCCGGCTGTCTGGTGGAGCGCTACCGCGATGAGATCCGCAAGAACATCCCCGAGGTAGACGCTGTGGTCGGCACCGGCGAGCTGGAGTCGATTCTGGAGGCCGCCGGCATGGCTCGCCCTGCCGCCCCGCCCTCTCCGTTCCATATCCTCACCGGTCCAGCTGCCGAGATTCGTGCTGGCAAAGAGTCCCTGTCGGGAACGCACCGGCCAGTCCAGGACGAGAACAGGCCGAAGTCCCGTGAGGAAGGCGACCTGCGCGAACAGCAGGGCCGCTTCCGCCGCGACGATTGGGACGGCGCCGCTCACCTGCTGCCAACCTACCTCTACGACGAGAACACTCCACGGCTGCTGGCCACGGCCCGCGCCTCCGCCTATATCAAAATCGCCGAGGGCTGCGATCACCCATGCAGCTTCTGCGTGATCCCCAATCTGCGCGGCAAGTTCCGCTCCCGGCGCTTCGAGTCTGTCGTGGCCGAAGCCCGGCAACTCGTGGCGCGCGGCGTGGAAGAGATCACGCTGATCGGGCAGGACACCACCTGCTACGGCGAAGACCTGGGCTTGAAGGATGGTCTCGCCCTGCTGCTGGACGAGGTGGCGAAGATCGAGGGTCTGCGCTGGCTGCGTTTCCTTTACGCCTACCCGAACCGCATCACCGGCCGGCTGCTGGAAACGATCGCCAGACACGACAACATCTGCAAGTACCTGGACGTGCCGCTCCAGCACGCCTCGCCCGAGGTGCTCAAGCGCATGAAGCGCGGTGCCGGAGCCGAGATTTTTTTGAAGACTTTGGAGAAGGTTCGCGCAGCCGTCCCCGGAATCGTGCTGCGCACCAGCTTCATCGTCGGCTTCCCCGGAGAGTCGGTTCGCGACGTAGAGATTCTGGAGGAGTTTATTGCCGAGGCCAAGTTCGACTGGCTGGGCGTCTTCAACTACTCCGACGAAGAGGGCTCGGGCGCGCATGGGCTCGATGCCAAAGTTCCCACGCGCTCCATCGC
>JAJZCY010000299.1 GCA_021828835.1 Acidobacteriota bacterium
AGCATGGTCAATTTCTCTCTTTCCTCGGCAGTCACATTCAGGGGCTTAGTGGGACGTCCAACAGGCATACCTGAGTATGAACCACATCTCAGACATACTCAACGTATTTCTAACTCAGGACACTAGCTCCCCCAGCGTTAGGTTGCCTGATCGCAGGTCTCGAACATACTGACGCATGTCCCACCAGCGCAGCGGATTGCTGGCTTCGCGGATATGGGTCGCTTGACAGGAATACCGGACCACCCCGTTGTTCGCTATCACGCAATAGTTGCTCAGCATGCGCGCAATCATCTCGCCTGGCTTGGGCGTCGCTTCCGTTTTCGCGCAATCCTCCGCCGGAATCTCTTGTGAAGCAGGACCATCGACGCTTCTCAGCCACGCCTTCTTCCAGAACAGAAGACAACCCGCCATGCACCCACCATGAGCCGTTCCTGAGCAGCGCGTGTCGAGGTGGACTACATCCTTGAGGTACCGCGCCTTATGAGTCATGCTTTCGCACGTCTTGTGCGCACTCTTGCGGATTTGAAATCGGCGGCCACAAAACTCAAGCATCTCCGGCATAAACGGCATTCCATCCAGTGCGCCCTGCGTATCCAGCGTGCACAGAATCTCCGCCGGTGTCTTCACCTCGACCCAATCACCCATTTTCATAGAAGTTGCAGTATCTCCCGTAGGCTTGCTCCATAGAGCCGGCGCTGCTCTCCAGCCTTTTTTGTGCGCGTGTTCCACGCGCCCCCCACAAACCCTTGAACGTTTCCATGCGCAAAGCCATTCGCCAATCCGAATCCTTGCGGGAACGATCGTTGCCTCACATGAGAACTGCATTTGCATTCACCAGACACGGTGCTGGTAGATAAGTTCTGTTCGGCTGTAGGTCAGAGAGGCTTCAACTGAGACTGCATCATGGCCGTAACTTGAGGCCAGAGTCCTCCCGTGTGCAAGCCGAAGCGGTCTTGAACTGCGTACCGCATCAGCGCAAGTACGCTGGCCGAGTACTCGCTATGCTTCCAGCAGTGCTTTGCATCGTTCAAGTCAATGGCCGCCATCGCACTTCTTCGCCTCCTCCCATCCTGGCGAAAGTGTTTTGTCACCACCCGCATACATGCCTCTCTCATGTGGGCATAGTCCCGGTGAACCTGCTGCGGATGCTGGCGGTACATGGCAACCGCGCCATCCAAATGCGTCATGTGCACCACCTTTGCGCAGCGGATCCAGTAATCCCAATCTTCGGCGACGAGAAGTTCTTCATCGAATTCTCCCACTCGATCCAGAACTCTTCTTCGGATGAGCGGAACCAAAGGGTTGAACCAATTCCGGTAGCAGAGCGCATCCAGTGGGTGAAGGTTTCGAGGCAGCTCGGCGGAAAATATCGCTATCGGTTTCAAAGTTTCGGTCACAACCAGATAATCCCCATAGACAAAATCGACCTCCAGATGCTCTTCCATGAAGTTGATCTGACGCTGGATCTTGTCAGGAAGCAGAACGTCATCCGCATCCAGAAAGGAGACCAGGTCGCCGGAGCAGAGGCGCAGCCCAAGGTTGCGTGCCGAAGACGGCCCGCCATTTTCCTTCGCTGCCGTCTTCAGCGCTGGATACCGGATCAGAAGCTGTTGGAGAAGGTCGCGCGTCTTGTCCGTCGATCCATCATCGACGACGATACACTCCAAGTAGGGGTACGTTTGTGCGAAGGCGCTCGAGACGGCGTCCGGCAGGAAGCGCGCCGAGTTGTACGTCGGAATGATGATCGATACCAGCAACGGCATATTCTTCGAGGACTCCCAGGCTCTACAGCAGGATGCGAGCAGGCTCCATAGATAGAAGGGAAAAGGGAAGCAGCCTCTATTTGCGTATCTCCGATCCGTCTGGCGTCGGTGAACAGGAGGGCTGCCAGCCGCGGAAGGCGAGTCTCACCGCTTTGGCTGCATAGCGTGAGGAGTTGGCGGGTGCGAGAGCAACGGCTCATCCGGCAAGAAGAAGCGCTCCAGATGTGAAGGCCAGTGGTGTGGCATGAAGACCGATCAAGGCCAGTACTCCCGGCAATACCGCACTGAGAGCGATTCTTGCCAGATCGGGCCCCGCCGTGCGGATCTGCATCTTCCGTGAGCAATAAAGAAGGGATGTAGATAGATCCAGAATCTGGCCCAGAAAGAACGCCACTGGAATGGCCTGGGTGCCGATCCGGGGTAAGAAGATACTCGCGGTCACATACCGTAGGCCGGCTCCAGTCAGTTGAAGCGCAAGCCATACACCGACTCGACCGCAGCCCAGGAGAGGAGCGCCCGCTACCCAGCAGGCCGCCTGCATCGAGTTTGCTACAAGCAGAAGAGGTAGAAGTTCGGAACTGGGCGTGAATTCGGCCGAGAACAGCAGTCGGACAACCGGGCGCTCCAGCAGACCCAGCAACCCCAGTCCCGTGGCAGAGATAGGAAGAATGACTCGATACAGTAAGTGAAGCCGTTGCGCGAGCACCTCCGGCTCATGCGAGGTGCTTATGCTCGCCAGCGAGAACACGCCGATGCTGCCCAGAGCGATTTGTGTAACCTGCGACGAGAGCAAAAAGGCGGCCTGGTAGATGCCGGCTTCTGAGAGACCAGCACACCGAATCAACTGAGCCCTGATCAGGACGTCCACCCAGCTATAGGAGAAGCTCATGAGCAGGGAGGCTATGCCCAGCCACGCGAGCTGAAGTGCCGTGCTCCTCTGCCACGCGAAGCGAAGAGGATGGAAGCCGAGCTGATAGCATCGTTGGCCGAGCAACACGGCGAGCAGAAGGGAGCCCAGCGCAAACTGCAGGCATGCTCCCACCACTCCCAGATACGCAACCAAAGGAATCGCGGCGAGGGTGGCAAAAATGACCGCGATCGAACGCTTCGTCGCGATGCCTCGAACGTCGAGAATGCCTTGCAGGAAGCTCAGATAGTTGTTGCGGAGAGCTTCAACCGGTGCCATTAATACGATAAAGAGGAGTAGGGCAAGTGCCAGTCTTCGCGAAATCCCTAAATGCGCCAGCACCAGAGGACTTGCGGGCGCGAGAAATAGTGCGAAGCATGCCAGCAGGACGGAAAGGGTCACCGCCATCGTCAAGGTGCCCGCCACCGAGAGTTGCCGCTGACGCTCCTCCACGGTTGTGGCCGCCGCAGTGTTGCGGCTCAGTCCTACAATCATCCCGAACTGAACGATCGTAAATGCGATGGTGGCAATTGCCAGGATCTGGGACCATTCTCCCATTCCACTGGTTTTGAGATAGACGGCGGCGACCTTGTTCCGGATGAGACCGGTGAGGGCCAGGACGACCTGCAAGCCGCCCAGTTCCGTCATCGCAACCAGGATGGCTTTCGAGTTGAGCGTTCCGAAAAAGTCGGAATGTTCCCGTCCCTGCCGCCTCGTTGCCGCGAACGGGTGGCTCAGCCGCATGGCACCTCGTTCGGCTGAAGTCGCTTTCCTGGGCCGTATGCGATCTGGCGATACCAGTCAATTGTTCTGCGAAGACCCGCCGCAAATGAGGTGGTAGCGCGAAATCCAAACTCCCTCTCTGCGCGGCAGGTGTCCAGGCAGCGGCGCAGCTGCCCGTTCGGTAGTCGCGTGTCCCATACAATTCGGCCGCGAAACCCCGTCATCTCTGCGATCATCCTGGCGAGTTCTGCGATCGAAATTTCCATTCCGCTCCCCAGGTTGACGGGATCAGGCTTGTCGTAACGTTGCGTCGCCAGCAGGATTCCTTCTGCGGCATCATCCACATACAGGAATTCCCGCGTGGGAGAACCATCCCCCCATAGCTCGATGCGCTCCGCTCCGCGATGCACGGCCTCCATGCACTTGCGAATCAATGCGGGAATCACATGCGAGGTCCGGAGGTCGAAGTTATCGCCCGGGCCGTAGAGATTCACCGGAAGCAGGAACACCGCGTTCATGCCGTACTCCTGGCGGTATGGCTGGCATTGCACGAGCAGCATCTTCTTGGCCAGTCCGTAGGGCGCATTGGTTTCTTCAGGGTAGCCATTCCACAGATCCTCTTCGCGAAAGGGCACGGGCGTGAACTTGGGGTATGCGCAGATGGTTCCCAGGACCACGGTCTTCTCCACCTGGTATCGGCGCGCCGCTTCCAGCAATTGAATTCCCATGATGGCGTTTTCATAGAAGAAACGACC
>JAJZCY010000300.1 GCA_021828835.1 Acidobacteriota bacterium
GAGAGGACCGGGATGGACGAACCTCTTGTGTTCCAGTTGTCCTGCCAAGGGCACGGCTGGGTAGCGAAGTTCGGTTGTGATAACCGCTGAATGCATATAAGCGGGAAGCACGCTCCAAGATGAGATCTCCCTGAAGGGCCCAGGAAGACGACCTGGTTGATAGGCTGGGTGTGAAAGCGCGGTGACGCGTGAAGCTTACCAGTACTAATCGCCCGTTCGGCTTGTCCATAGAATTAACTCCGCGCAGAAGCGCGAAGACATCTTCAAGCCTTGTAGCTCAATCAATTTCGTATCTGGAGCGCGCCTTTGGCGCGCTTCGGCAAAGTTTGTAGCGCCAGCATGCAGTACGCGTTCCTGGCCGCGCTCCTGAGAGTAACGTTCCAGGAGAGGCCAGATGCCGCATAAGGCTGTGGGCAACCACCCGCCAGGCGCTATCCAAGATTGCCGGTGACCATACTGCGAGGGATCACCCGTTCCCATCCCGAACACGGAAGTTAAGCCTCGCTGGGCCGATGGTACTGCACGGGCGACTGTGTGGGAGATTAGGTGATCGCCGGCATAATTCTCGAAACAAAATGACCCGCCAATCGGCGGGTCATTTTGCATTAGGGCCATGATTTCTTCGTAGCTCAGGCACGGTGGGCGAAGCCAACGAGCGGCAACCTTGATCACCTGCAACTCTGCGACTTGGCGTATCGGTTCCCTTGGAAAGACCGGCCGGCGCTGCCGGAAGAAGGGCGGTCATGTCCCTCATCCAATCGCTGCTTCTGCTGTTGCTCTTGTCCCGGGTTCTCGGTGAAGTTGCCGGGCGTTTCGGGCAGCCCGCCATGCTGGGCGAAATCGCTGCCGGCATCCTGCTCGGGCCCTCCTGCCTTTCCACCATCCACTACAACTCCGAGATCAAAGCGGTTGCCGACATTGGCGTCCTGCTTCTGGTCTTCCTGGCCGGCATGGAGATGGAACTGGGGGCGCTGTGGCGCTCGCTCCGCGGGCGGGGCGCCTTTGTCAGCGCTGCCGGATTTCTGGTGCCGCTGGCGAGCGGCATGGCGATCGGTTCCCTCTTTGGCCTGGATCAGACCAGGACCATCTTTATCGGGCTGTGCATCGCGATCACTGCGCTGCCGGTGAGCGTGCGCATCCTGATGGATCTAGACAAGCTCAATACCGAGGTCGGCCAGAAGATTGTGTCGGCCGCGGTGGCCAATGACGTTGTCGCGCTGCTGGCGCTGGGCATTATTCTCGATCTGAAAGCTGCGCCCCCCAATACCGCCAGCCTTCTGCTTTCGATTGGCAAAAGCCTGGGCAAGGCACTGCTTTTCATGACGGTGTTTGCCCTGGCCGCGCGCCTGGTGCGCCGCTATAGCCCGGCACACTTTCTGCGTTCCTCGAGTGTCTTCGAAAAGATGCTGAGAAAGCTGCGCGGCAACGAATCCCGGTTTGCCATTGTCCTGCTCTTCGTCATTGCGTTTGCCAGCTTTTCAGAGGCACTGGGGCTGGACTTCGTGGTGGGAGCATTCTTCGGCTCCATGCTGCTCAGCAACGAGGCGATTGGCCGTGAGAACTTCGTGCACATCCAGGACACTGCGGCTAACGTGACGATGGGATTCCTGGGGCCGATCTTCTTTGCCGCGATCGGACTGGAGTTCGATGCGTCGACGCTCCGCAACTGGCGCCTCATGGCAGCGATTCTGATCATCTCGTTCGTCAGCAAGATCCTGGGCGGGTATCTGGGCGGCAAGCTGGCGAGGCTGCGTTCCGGTGAGAGTTGGGCGCTGGGCGTGGGGCTGAATGGGCGGGGCGTGATGGAACTCGTGATCGCCAATGTGGCATTGGCGAACGGCTTTATCGGGCAGCAGTTGTTCACGATCCTGGTGCTGATGGCGGTGGTCACCACGTTTGCTACTCCCATGCTGCTGCGGTTTGCATTTGTTCGGGTGGATGCGGTGCAGTTGGCGCCGGTGCCGCCCGCCATCGAAGATTGAAGCAGAGATGGTGGAAAAGATCAGGCGACCGCCGGAATTCCTCATTCGAGCGGCGCCGCAAGGGTTCATACCCTGGTCCCAAATATGCAATCATCAGAAAGGCGGGAAAATCTCCCCAACTTTCCATTTTCAGGCGCCGGACTTATGAGGAAGTAATGGCCGCATTGATTGAAGCTATCGCGGTAAAGCGCAAGATGTATTTCGAGTTCGAGAACGTTCCGTATTACTGCATGGAAGCTGAGGTTTCGACTCCTACAGCGCGGGGCGGCCAGACGCTGGTCCGGCTCAAGATGCGCAACCTGCTCACGCGGGCGGTTTTCGATAAGACCTTCAAGGCCGGCGACCGTTTCAAGGAGCCAGATCTGGAAACGGTGGAGGCGTCCTATCTTTACAGCGACGGGGAGGGCTCTTACTTCCTGGACCAGGAGAGTTTTGAGACGCATGTGCTTTCCACGCAGATGATGGGGAACGCGCTGGAGTTTCTGGTTGAAGGCGCCCTGATTCAAATGCATAAGTTCAACGGCAACCCGATTGGCTTGCAACTGCCTGAGAAGGTAGAGCTGGCCGTTGCCTACACCGAACCCGGCGCACGCGGGGACACCAGCGGCAATGTGACCAAGTTGGCCCGGCTTGAGACGGGCCTCGAAATCAAGGCCCCGCTCTACATTCAGGAGGGCGATAAGGTGAAGGTGTACACCGAGACGGGTGAGTTCGCGGGAAGAGCCTAAGCGTCCGGTAGCCGCAACCTGTGCGTCTGTTCCCGCTCCGAAGATGGGCATCAAGTCCCGCTGGGGCGGATCGTTGGACCGGGTGATCGAGAGCATGTTCCGCAGCGAAAGCCCCGCCCTTGGCGGGGCTTTCGCGTTACGGGAATTGGAGTACAGCCGGTTAGGGCGTGCAACTAATGGTGGCTGTATCCGAGGGGCTGCCCTGAAATACCGTGGAAGCATCCGTACAAACGGGGAAGTTGCCGTTCACGCTGGTTGCGGACAGCGATCCGCAGCTTGGGTTTTGCACCTGGATGGTGCAGGTACCGTAGCCTGATGCGGACTCGATACTCCACGGGGTGGTGGTAAAGGTGTTGTTCACGAGTCCGGTCGGCTTGTTGACGACCACACTGCAATACGAGAAGCCGCTCTCCGGGCTGGTGAACATCTGCGACCCGCCTGCCCAGGAGTAGAGAGTGTTGCTGCTGTTGGCGCCGACCGTCGCCGTGAAGGTGTCATGCGGGCAGGAGCAGACCGGGGTTCCGTCGCTTCCGAAGCCAACGACGACGCTGCCGGCGGGGCACCTGAATCCGGCAAAGGCGGCTGTTCCCGAGGGGCCTTCTGGTCCCGCTGGGCCCTGCGGGCCTGGGGGACCTTGGATTCCTTGGGGACCCTGGACGCCCTGAATGCCCTGGGGGCCCTGTGGACCAACGGCTCCGAGGGTGACAATGAACGCCGCAGATCTGCTCATTTCGTCCCCGTGATGATCGGCGCCGCGGTCATGATCGCGATCCTTGTCCGGCACCGCCACAATCAGGCGATAGCTGCCGGGGGGAATGTTGGTCGGCAGCTTCGCCACGAGTTGCGTGTCGGTGCTGCTGGCGACGCTGAGAGCCATGGCATTGAGTGTTACGATCGGCGTCTGAGTGCCGAAGTTCTTGCCGTTGACGGTAAGCGTGTTGTTGGTGAAGTTCGGTTGCGCATTCAGGATGATGGGCCGGTGCGGCCCGTCCGCCGGGTGTGGGCCATCCGCCCGGGAAAGAGCGGCTGAAGGGAGCAGCAGGGCGAACAGCCCGATTGCTGGGAGGAGTTTCTTCGATAGATGACTCATTGTCCATCTCCATACTGGGCAATGGGGGGAGCAGGAATCTTCACTTGGGCATTTTCCTGGATCAGTTTGCCTGAGTTCGTTTTCCCCCGGTTGGCTCGATGGGAAAGCAGCGGGCGTGTTGTGATGTGTTGCCGCGCCGTGGACGCAGACACAGGTCTCCCGTGAAGGGGGGCCCGGTGTTTTTTGCTATCACAGGAGGGGGAAGAGAAGTATTACTAGTGGACTGTCGCCAAGTAAACGTTACCAGTGCTGATCGCGTCTAAACTGATGTGATCAGCGACTCGATCGTACTTTCCGAAGCCCAGAAAGCTGAGCTCAGCCGTATCGCTCAGTCCCGCTC
>JAJZCY010000301.1 GCA_021828835.1 Acidobacteriota bacterium
CGACTCCGCGCATGGCACCAATCCGGCCACGGCGGCCATCTGCGGCTACCAGGTGGAGAACATCAAGTCCAACGCGCTGGGCGGCATCGATCTTGAGGCGCTGGCGCGCCAGGTGGACGAGGACACCGCCGCGCTGATGCTCACCAACCCCTCCACGCTGGGCGTCTTCGAAAACGAGATTCACAAGGTCGCTGACATCCTGCATGCCAAGGGAGCGCTGCTCTACATGGACGGTGCGAACATGAATGCGCTGGTGGGCAAGGTGCGCCCCGGCGACTTCGGCGTCGACGTCATGCACCTGAACCTGCACAAGACCTTCTCGACGCCGCATGGCGGCGGCGGTCCCGGCTCCGGCCCGGTGGCCTGCAAGGCGTTCCTGGAGCCGTTTCTTCCCACCCCCATTCTGGTACGTGGAGACAGTACTCCGCAGCACGAGCAGGCGGCAGATTGGGAAGAAACCGATGCGGACCCAGCCGAGCTCGAAGCCGGTCCCATCTTCCGTGCGCCTGCGCCGGCCCAGTCGAAGATGTTCGGCGCTCCGGCTCTCGACGTGGAGGCGAGAGACGCATCGCGTCTCGGCCCGCTGCGCTGGGAGTACAACCGTCCCCACTCGGTCGGCCGGGTGCGCGCCTTCTACGGCAACACCGGCATGTTCATCCGCGCGCTGGCCTACATCCTGGCCAACGGCCCTGACGGGCTGCGCCAGACGACGGAGGACGCCGTCCTCAACGCCAACTACATTCGCAGAAAGCTCGAGGACCTCTACGAGCTGCCCTACAAGACGCCCTCCATGCACGAGGTGGTCTTCAGCGACAAACGGCAGGCGGCCAAAGGCGTCAAGACCGGCGACATCGCCAAGCGTCTCATCGACTATGGCTTCCATCCATATACGGTTAGCTTTCCGCTGATCGTGCCCGGCGCTCTGATGATCGAGCCCACCGAAAGCGAGTCTGTCGAGGAGCTGAACCTGTTCATCCAAGCCATGCGCGCCATCGCCCGCGAGGTCGAAGAGACGCCGGAGCTGGTCAAGACTGCGCCACACTCCACGCGTGTTTCGCGACTCGATGAAGTTCGCGCAGCTCGCAACCCGATCCTGCGCTGGAAACCGGAAACCAAGCAGTAGCGTGCGACCGCATTTCCCCGAGAAGTAGCGCCGACCCCCGGTCGGCTGTGGCGTGGGCTTCCGGGCCCACGCCGGCCTACTCGCAGCAAGACGCCGCTCGTACATCAACTCTGCAAGGCGGCGCTGCAGCTCTGCAAAATCAAATCACCACTGCAAGACCGTCATCGAGCAAGGCGGCAGCGTCAGTTCAGGCTTTTGCCCGTCATGCTGCACGATCCGGACCTGCTGCGTCTGCTCGTTGGTATCGCCTGGACCGCTGCTGAGCAGTTGTGCCAGATGCAGGCTCGAAGACGAGGTTAGTCCCCCGCCCCGCACATCAATCCGGTGCGCCCGGTGCAGGCTGTAATTGAAAACAATCAACCCGTGGCGCGCACCATTGTGAAACGCATACGCGTCGATCTCGTGCATGCCATTGAGATGCACACCATCATTGCCTTCAGGCTGATCACGGGTGGGATTCTCTCCGCTCACCTCCACCTGTACCAAATCGCCGCCAATCGCCCGGTTCGCAAGCATCTCGGCCAACAGTTGCGGCCGGTTGCGCTCGCCCATGATCACCACGCTGCCCCACAGCCGCACTGTTTTTCCATCGTTGCGCTGGAACTCGTACTGCGGAAGGCTGAAGAGCATCTCGTCGCGGACTGCATGATCGCGCATCATGCGCAGCATGTGCCCGGCTACCGCCACGCCCGCAGCATCCGAGGATGCAAAGCGGTCGAGCACATCCTGCGGCGGATCACCGCCGGTGGTGTGCAGGTTTACTTCGTACACAGCCATCTGCCGTCCACCGGCAGAAGCGGCACTCTGGGCCACGTAGCCACTGCGCGACATCTGCTCCGGCTGCGCCAGCAGCGGCCCGTAGAGCTGATCGCCGTTGCCCCACTGCGTGAGGCTCATCATCAGGTAGGGAGCGATAGCCAGTGTGTTGGCCGAGGGCGCGGCCGCAAGCAACGTCCGGTTGCGCCAGGGATCGCGCGCGTTCGTGCCCACCACCAGGTCGAAGCGCCTGGCTGCGGAACCGGCAGCGGCGCGGAAGGAGCGAAAGACATCGTTCGCGCGGCGGCCGTAGGCAGCCGGATCCTCCATCGACTCGCCGGCGAAGATCGGATTCCAGGGCTCGTTCCCCAACTCGATGTGAATCGTCGAGAAAACCTGCGTCCATGGCTGCGTCTGCCCTTCCGAAGCGCGCAAGGCGCCGCCTTCGCTTGTCGGGTCTCCGGCAAGATACTCCGCCAGCTTCTGCGTTCCCTCAGGTGTCATGGCGGTGGGAATTACAATCCACGGCTCCGCGCCAACCTCCCGGCAAAGCTCCAGAAACTCGGGAATCCCCACCGGAACATCGTCGACGGATTGGAAGCTCACCCGGTAACCGGAACGTTGCCGCGCCAAAGGCGGCGCCAGCAGATTGTCGATGGTGCTCCCGATTCCGGCACTGCTGGCCATCATGCGCAAGACACCGGGATGCAGCTGTCGAAGCGTGTCAACCACTGCATCGCGAAAGGCGGTGTGGTTACTGGGGTCGCCATCGATCCGCTCCAGCGAAACATCATCCAGCAATGCGGCGCCGCCCCGGATTGCAAAGCCTGCTTCGACGGAAGCCGGCGGCAGATTCACCTCATTCGCCGTAAAATCTTCGGAGTAATTTGACCACACCGGCCTGAGCCGCACGTCGTGCACCAGATAGCGGGGCAATCCGGGCACGTTTCGGCCCACATGCACGTGCAGAACCGTCCCACCGCGCAGCCCTTTCGCTCGGAAGCTCAAGCGGTAAGTTCCATGCAGGCGGATAAAACGAACGCCCGGCGTGGTGTCAAAGTAGGAGTCCACCTCCGCCAACTGACCAGGCCGCGGAGCCTCCATGCGCAAAGCCTGCTGGCCTTGCGTGCCGAGCGGCAGGTCGGTGCGCTCTGCGGCGAGCTGCGCACCTGCTTTCAGCACCGGCCACCAGCCTGCCGCAGGATCGCCTGGAAAGCGCTTCTCCACGGCAACCCAGTCGCCCGTCCCGATGGGCTTCTTGCGGAAATCGAGATGCAGCGCATAGCCGCCGTCCTCGGCCACTGCCGCAATCACCGAGCCAAAGCGGCCGGCGGCTGCTCCTTCAATCACCCGGTAGCTCGCGCCCGCCCAGAACTCATCCGGAAAGTGAATGCCAGGGCGAGTATCTACACAGCGGCTCTCGCCAGCCGTCTGGCAATGAAAGATGCTGCGGTAGATCATGCCCTCGAAACCGGGATTGCGGTAGAGCAGGTTCCTGGTCATCTGCCCCGAGTCGTAGAAGTCCTGATCGCCCAGATTGATGCCCAGGCGCGTCACCCGTGGGAGCAGCACATGATTTGTAACGGTGAGGACGGTGACATTACTGGCGGCGCCTACCGGGCGTCCGGAGCGCAGTCGGATTCCTGCGGCGAGCCCGCCCAACAGCAACGGGAATAGGATTACAGCGCGCCAGGTTCCAGGTTTCATCGCAGCATTCACTCTCGCGTCGTTTTTTGTCGTACCGTGCGGTGCAATGCGCCATCCCGGCGAACTGTTCCCTGGGATTTTCCTATGATACTCGTTACTCCATCTATACTTGAGGCACCTCGATGCAAGTACAGTCTTCCATTCCGGCGAATCCGGCGACCGACCTGCTCCGTTTCGGTTGCGACAGCGCGCAGAGAGGAATTGGCCTTGGTTGAGGTCCGCTCGGAATACGAGTTCGCCGTGTCGGTTATCGTGGTTTCCTTCAATACGCGCGAACTGTTGCGAGAGTGCTTGCAGTCGCTGCTGGCAGAGTGCGCACGCCTGCCTGAAGGAACACGCGCAGAAGTTCTGGTCGTCGACAACGCCTCACGCGACGGTTCGGCTGACATGGTGGCCCGCGACTTTGCCCAAGCCGCTGTGCCCGTCCGACTGATTCGCAGTGAGGTCAATCTCGGGTTCGGTGCAGCAAACAACCTTGCCATGGAAGCAGCCCGCGGACGTTACCTCGTTCTGCTCAACTCAGACGCCTTTTTTCACCCAGAT
>JAJZCY010000032.1 GCA_021828835.1 Acidobacteriota bacterium
GGTGAAACCGGCGTGATCTACTACCTGGACGGAATCTGGAACTCCTCGAACGTCGTGCATGACGAAAACATCATCATGCCCAACCCCGATGAGATTTCAGAAGTCAAGGCTCTGCAAAACAACTTCAGCGCCCAATATTCGCTGATGGGCTCCAGCGCCATGGTCGTCGAGACCAAGAGCGGAACCAGTTCCTATCACGGCGGCGCCTTCGAGTTCCTGCGCAACACCACTGGCGAAGCAACACCCTACTTCGCTCACACCCCCCCTGCTCTGCACTGGAACATCTTTGGCTACGACGTGGGCGGTCCCTTGTTTATCCCCCACATCTACGAAGCCGGCAAGAAGAAAACCTTCTTCTATCTAAACGAGCAGTGGGTGCGGGAAACCGTCGGCGTGCTCGCTCGCGGCGCAAGCCCGCTGCCCACCATGCGCGGACAGGGGACTCCTAACGGCGAACTCCTCTTCCCGCAGACGGGCACCTTCGGCACCAAGTTCCTGAAAGATCCCTCGAAATCCGGCAGCTGCAATGCCAAATCAACGGCTGCCTGCTTTGGCACCGACGGCAACGGCAACTGGGTCATCCCAGTCAACCGCGTAGACCAGAATGCTCTTACGCTCCTCAACACCATGGTGCCCTTGCCGAACAATCCGTCCGCGGGCTTTGACAATTACCTGAATACCAACCCGGCCACCACCGACCAGTTGGATATTATGGCCAAGGTCGACCACAACATCAATCCCAACCTCCGCCTCACCGGCGAGTATTTTGTTGAAGAGCAGAACTATAAGGGCGGCAACGCAGCCCGCTACGGCTCCCCCTGGGCAACCAACTATGACCTGTTTGAAACCGATGACCAGGCCGCAATGCTCAGGCTAACCCAGATACTGTCTCCCGAAATGACGAATCAAACCAGCGTTGCCCTTGGAATCTTTGACGGCACGCACGACTTCGGCGGCATTCATCTTCTCAACCAGGTCCCCGGCTTTCAGCAGACCCTGCCCTATACCGGAGCCTACCTGATGAACTATCTCCCCAGCGTGACCTTTAGCCAAGGCTGGGGTAAGTTTGGCACCGGTTCCAGCTTTATCGTTCCTCGAGCCACCGAGCTGCATGACACCGTCACCGACGACTGGAGCTGGTTGCGCGGCAAGCACTTCCTGCAAGCAGGCTTCACCATGTTCTTCGGCACTGAAAGGCACTGGTCTTGGCCAAGCACGCCCCAGGGTTTCTGGAACTTCGACGGCTATGCTACGGGCAACGCGATGGCCGATTACCTGCTAGGCACTGCGGCCGGTTTTGGCCAGGGCAATACCGGCGAGCGCATCTATGACCACTACAAGATCGCCTCGCCCTACTTCCAGGATCAGTGGAAGGTAGCCCGCAAGCTTACCCTCTCGGGAGGTCTTCGCTTCAGCTATATGCCCTGGCCCTCGGAGCAGGTCGGTTACATCACCGACTTCAATCCGGCGGCATACAATCCCGTCAACGCGCCGATCGTTTCCCCCAAGGGCGTCATTACTCCGACCTCCACCTACGACGAGGCTAATGGCCTCATCCAGAATGGCCTGCACGGTGTGCCGATCAACCTCAGCAACTCGCATCGCTTCTACTGGTCTCCGGTCTTCGGCTTTGCGTGGGATGTATACGGCAACGGCCGCACCTCACTGCGCGGCGGTTGGGGCCTCACTTACTACGCAACGGCAGGCCAGGGGTGCGATGGCGGTGGCTGCCTCTCCTACCCTGTCATTCAGTCCGTCAACCTGGTGGACGCCAACTTCACCAGCCCCGTGGGCGCAGCAGCGGCCCCGATGACGGCATTTCCGGTAAGCGGCGAAGACATCAGCAACTACCGCGCCACCCACATCCAAACCTTCAGCCTGAGCCTGCAGCAGCAGTTCGGAACCAACTGGTTCGCGTCGATCGCCGGCGCTGGGAGCGTGATGGGCGCAGGCGCAACCCAGCTCAATATCAATCAGCCCGGCACTGCGACGGCAAACGGCGTCAATTATGACTTCGACCCGGCCCTGAACACCGGGACCGTCGCGGCCGCCTATGTTGCTCCCTACAAAGGCTACTCCAACATCACCTACTACCAGAACATCGGAAAGAGCAATTGGACAGGCCTGGAACTCAGCTTGAAACATCGCACCTCGAAAAACCTGTACCTCACGGCCGCATATACTTGGTCCCACGGCCTGGATAACTACGGGGGATTCCAAGACGTCTACGCTCCGCAACTGGCTTATGGCAACTCCGGCGCCAACGTGCCGCAAGTCTTTACCACCAGTCTGATTTACTATCTCCCCACCTTCAAGTCTTCCTCCTATTGGAAGCGCGCGATTCTTGGCGGATGGCAGTACTCCGACATGACCACCATCCAGACCGGCAATTCCGCCACCTTCGGACTCAATGCTCCGCACAGTGGCTTGGCAAGCAGGCCGAATCTGACGGGGCTCGTCTCCTATCCCAAAAAATGGAGAAACACTGGCGATAAGTGGTTTGACACCACTCCCTTTGCGCAGCCTGCTCCTGGCTATTTCGGCAATGTCCGCAATGGAACCGCGATGACTCCGGGAGTCATCGTCTTCAATATGGCGGGCTACAAGACATTCCCGATCACCGAGAGCAGCAACTTCCAGCTGCGCATCGAGTTCTTCAACGCACTCAACCACACCAACCCCAACGGGCCCGATATGAACTACGGCACCGGGAACTTTGGCATGATCACGGGTGCCAAGGAAGCACGTGAAGGGGAGGCGTCCCTCAAATTCAACTTCTGATCCTCGTGCTGCGGAGGTCGTGCCCTACCGGCATCGATCTCCGCAGCGCGGCATCAGGCTAACCTGCTTTGCGCTGGTATTGCGGCAAGCAACCCTGCGCCCATTTCTTTGACATCCTTTTTGCCTGCTCTTGCTCGGGCGCCTTCCGTCGCGGTCACGGGCAGGCAGGCCGCTCCACCTTCTGAAAGGGCCTGCTCTCCACGGAACCCACCAGGGCGCTCCTGAAGACGCCGGCTCCACTTCAATTCTGCGCATACAGGCGTAATGCCAGCAGCAATCATTCAAATCAAGGAGAGGTCATGAGGACGTTTTTCTTGAAGGGAATTTGCTCTGAGTGGCGCCTGTCCGTCGCGGCCGCCGTTGTCTTGATCTTCTGCGCACCCGGCATCGCATCTGCGCAAACACCCACCTGGTCTGGCTCCGATTCCTACCAGGCCTGGGTCGGATTCAACGGTGACTTCTACGCTCCAGGAGCAAACGGCGGACAAATCTTCACCGAGGAGTCCGTCAAGGTAGGCGGCTCCAGTTGGTCCAGCTTCTGGGAAGAAGCCGAAGAGATCGAAGATGCGGACGACGCCTACTACTACTCCTACAACAACTACCCCACCCACGATCACTCTGCTTATGTGAACGAGATTACGGCCCTCTGCACCGGGTTCATCGACAATATGCCCTCCAAGTGGATCGGCTCCAAGGGTGGATACGACTGGTCTGGCGATCGCTTCAACGATGATCTGGCATGGGCCGTCGCCGCCTTTACGCGTGCTTATCAAATTACGAAGGATCAGACCTTCCTGAGCGCCGCCGAAGAAAACTTCAACACCATCTGGAACCGTGCTCAGGCGGAAGTCGTCACCGTCAATGGAGTCAAAGAGGTCGGACTCGCTCAAGCGCAGCCGCCTTCAGGAGTAACTCCAAAGAACAACCCAAACAATTGGTCCCCGAACCTCGATGCTCCCGCAAACTTTGGCTTCGTGATAGCAGGCTACCTGCTATGGGACAATACCGGAAACAGCACCTACAAGACCGAAGCGGACGAGGTGTATGCATGGGCGATGGCCAACCTCTATACCACTTCAGCGAATAATGGCGGCCCATGCACCGGGCACACCAGCCTTACCTGTGGCAAAATTCGCGATGCAAATAACACGGCCTACAATACCGGCGTATTTGCATGTACCTCGGGGACAAACCCGGCATGCTTCCCCACCACGGGAATCGGCCCCACCGACTTTGCCTACAACTACGGCATCGCCGTTCAGTCCAATGTGCGCTACGGGGACAATACTGTCGCCCAGTACATCACGAACTATCTGATGTACAACATGAACAACTCCACGTACCCCTATGCCGGAACCTATAGCTACGGTGGAACAAACTGCAATATTCTGCCGAACTGGTCCGGAAGCACCGACAACAACAACTCCAACGACGCGGGGTATAACGGCATCGCGCTGCGTGGCGTTGCCTTTGGCCTCAGTCGAAGCGCTCTAAATGCCACATCACAGGCGTGGGCGCAGGCCAACGTGCAGGCCGCCTGGAACCAAAGAAATTCCAACAACGTGACCTGGGCGAACTGGGTCTCGCCAACTACCGGAGATCAGTATTCGTGGGGCGACAGCGCGGCCTTGGCAGGCCTGCTCGACGTTCCCGCTCCCGGCGGATATCCGCAGTAGCGGCCTGCCGGAATGGAGGTGGCAATAATGAGGGTTGTCTTCACAGCATGGCTTCTCGCATGCGGAAGCGTGTGTGTGTCGGCCGCGGTCCGAAAAGAAGGCCCGCGGCCAGCGGCAAGCCGCCACGCCGCAGGCAGTTCCTCCGCAATTTCCTCATTTGCCGGGCAGACTGCCCCCGTGGCCCTCTATCGCGATCCAATACATGATGGAGCAGCAGATCCGGTCGTAGTTTGGAACCGAGCGCGAAAAGCATGGTGGATGCTCTACACCAGCCGGCGTGCGGATGAGACAAAACTGAGTGGCGTGAGCTGGGAATATGGCACAAAAATCGGCATTGCCGAATCTAAAGATGGCGGAGCGCATTGGCGCTATGTCGGCACTGCCGATATTCCCTTTGGAAAGCCCGATTACACATTCTGGGCTCCAGATGTCATCAGGTTCCAGGGAACTTATCACATGTTCCTTACGGTGGTGCCCGGAACCTACACGGACTGGAGAGGGACACGCAGAATCCTGCACCTCACCAGTAGCGATCTCATGCACTGGAAGCCCCAGGGCTATGCCAATCTCGTCGGAGACAAGGTCATCGACCCTTGTCTATTTCAATTGCCCAATGGCAATTGGCGGATGTGGTATAAGAACGCCGCGGACAACGGCAAAATCTACTTCAGCGATTCAAATGACCTGGTGCATTGGACGCCCAGGGGCATCGCAATCACTTCCCCCGGAGAGGGTCCCGTAGTCTTTCAGTGGCGTGGCTCCTACTGGATGATTGAGGATGCCTGGAACGGGCTGGCCGTGTTTCGCTCGACCAATCTGACCACGTGGAAGCGGCAGCCACACAACCTCTTGCGGAAGCCCGGACTTCGACCTACGGATCGAGCGCAAGGGGCGCATCCGGACGTGGTCGTAGATGCTGCCGACCACGCTTGGCTCTTCTATTTCACACCGCAGAGCGGAGCTGATGCCAAGCCCGGCGATCCCCTGTGGCGAAGGCGCACGGTGATACACGTAACGGAGCTGCACGAAGACCGGGATGTTCTGACTGTGGATCGCAACATGCCCGCGCATATCAGAATGCTTCCTCCGCCACGAGATAAAAAGAGTGATGGAGTTCCTGTACATGCCGAAACAGTCCACACCCCCGGATGAGGGGCTGGCGTCCAGCTGCCTGTCGGAATAAATCCAGGATAATACCCGCCCTTGCACGGGAACTATCCACCGCAATCAACTTCTGGATGATGGAGGAAAAATGAAAATGCTGGTCCAATCGAAGCTGAAGCGAGTATGTGTCCTGAGCCTCTTCATCGCCGCCATAGGTTGTCTCTTGGGAATCCCGCAAGCATCGGCACAAGGCGAGAGCGGAATGCATGTGAGAAAGCCGCGCCCCTGGGATGCGTACGACACCTATCGCGCCTGGACCGGCTTCAATCGTGACTTTTACGTCAAGGGAACCGCGGGCGGTTCAGTGTTCGCCGACCAGCAAGGCGGAACCGGCTTCTGTAGAAGTTGCTGGTGGGAAGAGGTCGAGGAGATTGAGGCAGCCGAAGACGGCTATGACTGGGCCAGGATCCATGACGCCGCCGATCTTCCCAAATATAGGGATGAAATCGAGCAACTCTGTAAGGGCTTCGTAGCCAACATGGCCCCTGGCTTTAAGGGGCCCGGCGGTCCGCTCGACTGGTCGCATGACAATTTCAACGATGATCTCAACTGGGGCGTGATGGCATTCTCGCGCGCCTATCGCATTACGCGCGATCCCAACTGGCTGACCGCGGCGAAGATGAACTTCAATACAGTTTGGAACCGCGCTCAGGCGCCGGGAGGTTTGGGCGCTGGACAGTCAGGCTTGATCCAGTCGCAGCCTCACGGAAAAAATTGGAAGCCAAATTTGGATTCGCCCGTCAACTTCACCTTTGTCATTGCGGGCAACATGCTCTATGACATCACGCGCAACCCGGAATTCAAGACCAGGGCTGACAAGGTCTACCAGTGGGCGATGGCGAACCTCTACACCACCAGCGTGGGCGGAGGCGTATGCAACGGAGCTCCAGGCTTGACCTGCGCCAAAATCTACGACGCCACCCATGGTCACTCCGACTACACCTATAACTACGGAATCGCCATTCAGGCGGCTACCCGCGAGCACGATCGTCGCAAAGCCGAGTACATCGCGAACTGGCTGATGTATAACTCCAATAATCCCAATTACCCCTATGTAGGAACGTACGAGGGCTACAACATCCTTCCGAATTATCGCCAGGGCGGAAAGAACGATAGCGGTTACAACGGCATCGCTCTCCGCGGGGTGGGTTATGCCCTCCGCCACGGCGTTCTCAAGCAGCGTCATCTCGCATGGGCGCGCGCCAACGTGGCGGCTGCATGGAACAACCGCAATCGCGACGCTGTGATGTGGAACAACTGGACACCGAATGATCCCGCCGCTCGCACGCCCGATGCACATCTTTATTCCTGGGATTGCAGTGCGGCCTTTGCCGGGATATTCGAGATTCCGGCGCCCCATGCAGTAGGGCAGGACGAATCGCAAGTGCATTGAGACGAGCGGAACGCGCGCCTCGAATATATCCAGATCCGGGAACGTCGCTTCATGAACACGCAGTCACCCGGCAGGGTGGCTGCGTCGAACTAAATGGCAGGGAATGGTGAAGAGCACAGCACGCCTGATTATCGCAATTCTTTTCTGTGGCATGGCTTCGTTCGCATACGCACAGGCAGCATCCGGCACGAACACAGTCTTCCGTTTGGGCGTTTTCGATGGAGCTTCGAATGAGTTTGCGGGTGGCGTGCCGACGGCTCCCGTGGTAGCCGATGCCGGCAGCCCAAATTTTGCGCGGGAATGGTACGGGGTACAGCAGGCCTTGGGCAATGAGACGAAGGCCAGCGCCGATATAGCCGCCGCGCCGCGCACGATTCGCTTCTCGCTTTCCAGCAGCCTTGCCTCTGCGTATCGCCTGCACGCCGCGTTTCTGATCGAGAGCCGGAGCCTTCCCATTGTCCATATCTGCATCAATGGCAAGTGCGGCAACTTCTATCTCGACTCCCCCCTGGACGCCCATATGGGAGACTCGGACGATACATTTCAGTCAACGCTGGCCCCAGCGGACCTGACCATCCCCGTTCCGGGATCCTACCTTCGTAAGGGCCAAAATAGCATCACCTTTCAGATGATCAAGCAGAAAGGCGATCCGGTTCCTGATTCAACGCTGACCTACGATGCCGTTGAGCTGGATACCGCTCCAGCCGCCAAATCTTTGCCTGCATCGTCGGCTGCGATTCAGCCGACCGTCTTCTTTGTCGGGCAGTCCGCAAGCTTGCGCGAAATCGTGGACGTGTTCGTGCGTAGTCAGAGCGGGTTTCGGCGCGCCGGCAGCATCCAGTTGAGTGTCGGTGGCAAGCAATATCGCACGGAACTGCGCGGAGACACTGACTTCGGTCAGCAAAAAGCCAGCTTTGAGGTGCCTGAGTTCGCTGCCAACACCCCCGCGGGCCTGAAGTGGAAGATCGGCGGCAGGACCTTCCATGCGCAGCAGCAACTCGATCCTCAGAAGAAGTGGACCCTGCTGCTGGTGCCGCATATTCACCTTGACGTCGGCTACTCAGATTACCAGCCCAAGGTGGCGGCGATTCAGGATCGCGCCATGGACGAAGCAATGGACTTTGCCGCGCGCGTTCCGGGGTTCTGCTACAGCGTGGACGGCGCTTGGGATCTCGCTCAGTTCATGCAGACTCGCTCTCCATCCGATCAACAGCGCGCCATCACTGATATGCGGAGTGGCAAACTGTTTGTGCCGGCCGAGTACGCCAACCTGCTCACCGGATTCCCCACCGCAGAAACGCTCATCCGCTCGCTGTATGCCAGCGCGAACTTCAGCCGTGAGCATGGCACGCCCTTCAACTACGCCGACATCGCCGATGTGCCTTCTTACTCCTGGTCCTATGCGTCGATCTTGGCGGACGCGGGAATCAAGTATCTGATTGCCGGCCCCAATGGCCATCTCACACGCGGGCCCTCCGATATTCAAGGCCGGCTCAATGAAAACTCCCCGTTCTGGTGGATCGGCCCTGACGGCAACAAGGTCCTCTTCTGGTACGGCCGTCACTACTGGGAAGGCGGCATTCTCTTCGGCGTTCCTCCTCTGGTGAATGCCGGACGCGCCACCGTCCCCATCTTCCTCAAGACTTACGAGCGCCCGAGTTACAAGGCAAATGCCGTGATCCTGTTCGGGACGCAGCAGGAAAATACCGATCTCTTCCCTCAGCAAGCGCAACTCGCGGGTGAGTGGAATCGCGAATTCGCCTACCCGCGAATTCAGTACTCCGGATTTGCGGCGGCCCTCAAGACCATCGCGGCGCAGTTTGGTGGCAAGTTTCCGACTGTGAGCGGCGATGGCGGACCTTACTGGGAGGACGGCATCGCCTCCGATGCGCGGCTTGCTGCGCTCGAGCGGCAGAACGAGAGCAGAGGACCATCGGCCGAGAAGCTGGCGACACTGACCGGAATCGTGAATCCGCGCCTCAGTGCCGACAAGAACACACTCGATCGTATGTGGACCGACATGGTGCTCATGGATGAGCATACCTGGACCTCGCACGACAGTTGGTCCGATCCTTCGAGCGACGAGACAACACACCAGTCCAAGATCAAGGAGATGTATGCGGTTGACGCTCGCCAGGCGGCCGACTATGTGGCGCGGAACAGCATGGCGGACCTGGCCAATGCCATCCCCGCAGGGCGCAACAGCCTGATTGTCTTCAACCTGCTGAATTGGAAGCGCAGCGCGTTGGTGCGCTTCGATCTGCCCAAGGGCCGCGAGATCGTTGACTCCTCCAGCGGAGCAGTTGTTCCCATCGCCGTTGTGCAGAACAGCACTAAATTGACCAAGGTGCAGTTTCTGGCTGCGGAGGTGCCAGCCTTCGGATACAAGGTATACAAGCTGCGGACTACGAAGAACACAGCTCCCGCAGCGCCTGCTCCCGTGCAAACCACAACTCTCCAGAACCGCTTCTATCGAATCGAGCTGGATCCCGCCAGTGGCGCAGTACGCAGCATTTATGACAAGCAACTCGGCAGGGAACTCGTCGATCAGCAAAGCCCTTATCGCTTCGGTCAGTATCTCTATGTTTCCGGCGGCGATCAGCGTCCGAACACGCTTCTGCAATATCGAACCATTGAGCTCCTGCCCAAGCTCACCGTGGATGGCGCCCATAGCGGCCGGCTGATCTCGGTTACACATGAGCCGTATGGCTGGGTGGCGCGCATGCAGTCCACCGATACGAACACTCCCGCCGTAACTACGGAACTCCGGCTGTTCGATCATCAGAAGAAAATTGAATTCATCGAAGATATCGCCAAGAAGGCCGTCCGAACCCGCGAGGCTGTCTACTTCGCGTTCCCCTTTGCAATGGACCATCCGCAATTCGATTACGAGATTCAGAATGGAGTTGTGAATCCGGCGAAAAATATGTACCCGGGCGCGGGCCACGAGTGGTTCTCTGTCCAGCACTGGGTTTCGGTCGAGCAGAACGGCATGTCGGGAACGGTGATGCCGCTCGATTCCTCCCTGGTTACCCTCGGCGATATTTACCGGGGCGCATGGCACAAGCAGTTCGGCGTGCGTAGGGGCACGATCTTCTCCTACGCCATGAACAACTACTGGAGCACGAACTACGATGCATCGCAAGGGGGGCACACCCGGCTCCGGTACGTGGTCACCAGCGCCGCTTCCACAGATCCTGTCGCTTTGAGCCGCATGGGCTGGGAAGAGGCCACGCCCATGGAACTCGATGTGGTCACCAGGCAGGACAAGGCTATACAGCCCGCGCAAAGCGCCGCATCTCTGGAGGGAAGTTATCTCCAGTTGAAGGATCCGGCCTTGCTGGTCGAAGATTGGAAGCCAGCGGAAGACGGGAAAGGCACCATCCTCCGCCTTCTCGATCTGGGAGGCGCTGAGCGGCAGGTGCTTGTCCAGGTGCCGCGCATCGACCTCGCACAAGCCATCCAGACCGATGCTGTGGAGCGCAATCAGCACGACGTGCCCCTGGACGGCGTGCACGGCTTTCGTGTTGCAGTTCATCCGCACCAGATCATCACCGTGCGCTTGGTCGCAAAAGCGGCAGGAAAGTAACCTGGGAATTCACGCAAGAAGCACGGGTGAGGATTCCGAAGTGGAGGAGCAATGAATCGTCGCGATTTTCTGGCGTTGGTTTCATCCGGTGTGGCCGCAGGGACTTCGGTATCAGCCCTGGCGCTACCCGAGGGCCGCATCGCATCCGGCAACTTCCGTAAGCGTCACCGGCGGCCGAACGTCATTCTCATGATTTGCGATGACCTCGGCTACGGGGATTTGGGTTGTTACGGTTCGCATCTGCCTACGCCACACCTTGACGCAATGGCGGCAGATGGACTGCGCTGCACACGCTTCAACGCAGCGCACCCCATCTGCTCGGCATCGCGTGCCGGGTTGCTTACCGGCCGCTACGGCACGCGGAGTCATACCACCGGCGCCTTTGGACCGCATTCCCTCTACGGAACCTCGCTGGATGAAACCCTGCTCTCGAATCTGTTTCACGATGCCGGATACAAGACCAAGGCCATCGGCAAATGGCACCTCGGCGACAAGCCGGAATATCTGCCCACCAACCGCGGCTTCGATTCGTTCTATGGCGTCCCATACAGCGTCGATATGAAACCTCTCCCGCTGATCCGGGATACCACGATTCTCGAGCAGGATACCGATCGCAAGGAACTCACGCCGCGCTACACCAAGGAAGCAACCCATTACATTGAGCAGCAGGGCGATGAGCCCTTTTTCCTCTACATGGCCTTCTCGTATCCCCACGATCCTGCCCGCGCGTCGGAGCGGTTCGCGGGAAAAACTAGGTTCGGCAATGTCGGCGACGCTATCGCGGAGATCGATTGGAGCGTCAGCGAAGTGATGAAGGCTGTGCACCGCAAAGGCTTCGCCGACGATACCCTGATCATCTTTACCAGCGATCACGGCCCCTGGTATCAGGGATGCCCGGGAGCGCTGCGCGGCCGCAAGGCCTCCACCTTCGAGGGCGGCTTTCGCGTGCCCTTCCTGGCCAAATGGCGGGGCGTCATACCCGGGGGCACCCTCATCGACGAATGGTGCTCCAACCTCGACGTGCTGCCGACACTGTGCACTGTCTGCGGCCTCAAGCTTCCTCCCAAGCCTCTGGATGGCTCCGACCGGGCAGAGGTGTTATTTGAAGGTAAGCGCGCCTCGGAACAGAAGCCCATCCTCTATTTCAGCCCGATGGGCGACCGCGGCATCGACATCCATTGCATTCGCCGCCAGGACTGGAAGCTGCGCGTGGCCCAGGGCATCGCCGGCGAGATTTACATCAACGACCGCAGTACGGCATCGAGAAAAAGCGCATGGCTGGCCCGCCCGGAACTGTATAACATCGTGCTCGATCCGGGAGAAAGTTACGACGTAGCTGACCTGCATCCCGAGATCGTGAAACAGCTCATGCACGATCTGGAAACCATGATGCCCACCTTCCCTCCTCAGGTCGTCGAGGCTTACGCCACACTCAAGTCCAACGTCGGCGCTGTCTCAACGCCGCCGGGAGCCTCGCCGCGCCCGCCGCACAAGAACGAGCCGGGCTGGTCCTGGGAGCCCAAGGACCGGAGGGGATAGACACTCTCCGCAGAGACATAGGGTACTGGAGTTGACACAGAACAGTAGGGAATCGGGGCTCATGCACCTCATCGGCGCCAACGCGAAAAGGAAAGCAGCATGAGAATCAAGCTTTCCCTCCTTTTGCTACTTTTCGGAATCGTGCTTCCAGTGTGGCAGGCGAGAGCCCAGGTTTCAGGAGCCTCCATCCGCCTCCAGGACGATTCGCCCGTCCAGCTTCGCTTTTACGGATCGAAGACAGCCGAGCTGTTCTCGCGCGAAGTAGAAGCCTCCTTCCGTGGCGTTCTTCAGGAGAACTTCTATCCCCAGGCGCGCGACGGCTTCCCGGCCGGTTTTATCAGCGCATCGGCTCCCGGCATGCCTTGGGCGGGAACCATGTGGACCCGTGATGCCGGAACCTTCATGCGCGAACTGGTGATGCGCGGATACGATGCGCACGCCTCGCTTCTGGCCGAGTGCCTCATGCATCTCGTCCGGAAGAACCAGCAAGGCTTTTACGCATTTCCGCGGTACTTCCGCAGAGGAGAGCCCGGGTCGGGAACGGAGTTCGACGGCACCGGAGCGATTGTGATCGCCATGGCCGAGTTGTGGGAGCGCCTTCCCCAGGGCAATCCCACGCGCCAACACATTCGTCAATTCCTCTTTCAGCCTTCCTCGCCGGTAGCCTATTTCGCCTATGCGCTTCAGAAGAAGCCGCTGATCGCCGGCACCGGTGAATTCGGCTGTGGCATGCGCATACCGGGCGAGTGTTACAACGTCGTGCAGAACGGCCTCATCGCTCTTGCCCTCCAGGCCGTCGCGCGCATGGCCGACCAGATTGGGCAGCCTGCCGCTGCCGAGCAAGATCGCCTGCTGGCCCACAAAATTCGCGACGCAATGGATAAGTATTTGGTGGCCAGCGATGGCTCCTGGATCTGGGCCATCGACACCAGCACCATGAAGCCGGATCCGGCGGTGCTCAACAGCCCGGTCAACCTGGGCACCGGCAGTCTCAATGGCGTGGCTGCCATGTATGCAGACGTCCAGGGATTCCTGCCCATCGAGTCCTCCTGGAAGGGAATTGAGCACAGCGAAAAGACCTTCCAGGATCTCTACGAAACACCTCTGCGCAAAAAGGAGTTTGATCGCTACGGCATCTGGAGCCAGACGGACCGGCTGGCAAAGGGACTGGGCACCAGCCCTTCCTACGGGCAAGGGTATGCCACGCAGGATATGCTGCTCTTCGACCGGCTCTCGATGGCCGGCAAAGCCCTCTCCTGGCTTGCCAATGCCACCTACCAGCCGTTGCCCGGCTATAAGCTGCATCGCGCCTCCCGATACTACTTCTATGAGCGCACCTATTCGCCCGACGCGGAAGGCAAGGTCAACTTGGCCGAAGGTTGCGGCGCGCTCAATCTGGTCAATGTCTCCGAGCCGCTCAAAATCTCCCGTCTGCTTCTGGGCGTCGACGATCTCAATCCCCTTTACGTACGTCTCATTCCGCGGATTCCGCCCGGCTGGAAAGGTGTCGAGGCAGACAATTGGCCGATTAACACGGGCTACGGCATCGTCAGAGCTCACATCCGCATTCGACGCCGAGGGGCCGGAGAGGAACTGACCCTGAAACTCGCTGCGGGCGAGAAGCTCGGCGATCTAAAAATCCGGATGCCCTCCCGCCACGGCTACGTTTGGCGCGAACAGCGGAATGTGCATCGCATCCGCCTTGTCACGGAGTAATCTATGTTTCGTTCCCCGTCTGATTTTGTGCAACCTTTCACCGCAATAAGGAGCAGGATGAGGACTCGCTGGTTTGTCTATATTTTTTTGGGAATCTGCTTGTCGGCTCTTGCTCATGCGCAGTCCTCCAGCTATAACGGCCTCGACAATACGCTGGGCAATCTCAGCCGCCTGTCCTCGGCACAATCCTTCTCCATCACTCCCGAGAACCCCACCGGCGCCAAAGGCAAGGGCGCGATGAGCACCAATGGCACGGCAGCCCGTGCTGCACGCGAGCTGGGCCAGGGCTGGAAAGAGAATCCCTCAGTGCTGGTGCAGCCCGGCCAGACCTTCACGCTTGCCGATATCCAGGGGCCCGGAGCCATTGAACACATCTGGATGACGGTGACCGGGAACTGGCGTCTCTCCATCCTGCGTTTCTACTGGGACGGTGAGCAGGATCCATCCGTCGAGGTCCCGGTTGGTGATTTCTTTGCCATGGGCTGGGGGAAGTACGCCCGGCTCTCCTCCATTCCTGTTGCAGTGAACCCCGGCAGTGCCTTCAACTGCTACTGGCAGATGCCGTTCCGCAAGCATGCGAAGATGACGCTGGAGAACCTCGACGACCACCCCGTCCGGATTTACTACGAGGTGGATTACACGGCAACTTCCGTGTCCAAAGACCAGGCCTATTTTCATGCCCAGTTCCGTCGCGTGAATCCCTTGCCCTACAAGCAGGTGTACACCATCCTCGATGGTGTGAAAGGCAAAGGTCAGTATGTGGGGACCTACATCGCCTGGGGCAGCCATAGTTCCGGTTGGTGGGGTGAAGGCGAAGTCAAGTTCTATCTCGATGGGGATAAGAAATTTCCGACCATCGTTTCCACCGGCACGGAAGATTACTTTGGCGGCTCCTATAACTTTGAGAACAAGCAGACCCATCAATATGAGGAGTTCACCGCGCCTTACTCCGGCTTGGTCCAGGTGATTCGCCCCGATGGCTTGTATCAATCGCAGCAGCGCTTTGGAATGTACCGCTGGCACATCCCGGACCCGATACGCTTCAACTCCGATATCCGCGTCACCATTCAGGCGCTGGGCTGGCAGAGCGGCGGCAGATACCTGCCGCTCCAGGACGATATTGCCTCTGTGGCCTACTGGTACCAGGTTGAGCCACATCAGCCCTTCCCGAAGCTTCCCGGCAAGGACCAGTTGGACTATCACTGATCCTTTCAAATTCTCAGCATAGGTGGTCCAGAAGCTTGGAAATTTCTGTCATGAGAGCGGCTGGCAACAAGAAACGTTTTAGTTCGGAGATAGACAGGCTCTATGCGTAGACGCGAATTTCTGAAGACATGCGCAGCCGTGGCAATCAGCACAGCCCCGCCCGCGTGTCGCCTTGCCAACGCTCAGGAAGCGGCCGGGGCCGCGGAAGCATTGTTTCCAGACGTCCACCCGCTGATCGGCACCGGCTGGCACGGACACATGTTTCCGGGCGCCGTGGCGCCGTTTGGCATGCTCCAGTTGAGTCCGGACACCAGCGGCGCGCCCGAGCCCAAGTGGAATGGCGAGCGGGGCATCGATGGCTGGGACCATTGTTCTGGCTATCACTATCCGGACAACTACATCTTGGGTTTCAGCCATACTCATCTGCAGGGCACAGGGGCGGCAGACCTGGGCGACGTATTGCTGATGCCTGTCGTGGACAGTCGCAACTGGGGCTGGAACACCGGCAACCCTGGCCCGCAGGCCGAGGCTCAGCTGGAGGCAGTCGGCAGCAACTCGGGATGGGTCTTCGATGCAGCGGAATGCGGCTACCGTTCGAGCTTTTCGCATGAGCGGGAAATTTCTCAGCCTGGCTATTATGCCGTGCATCTCGACACCCCGGACGTCTATGCCGAGCTGACCGCCACCACGCGCTGCGGTCTGCACCGCTACCGCTATCCGGCGCTGCCGGCCGGAACGCGCGGCGGCGTGATGCTCGATCTGACGCACGGCATCGGTTCCAAGGTCTACGCCGCCGAACTGCGCCTGGAGAGCGCCACGCGCATCACCGGCGTGCGCTCCACCCACGGATGGGCCAAGGATAAGCAGGTCTTCTTCGTTCTCGAATTCTCTCAGCCGTTCATTGCGGCCGAAACGCAGGTGGACGGCGCTGTGCGGCTCGCCTCCGTAGGCGATCGCATCACTGGTACGCAGGTCAAGCTGATCCTCACCCACCCGGCGGCCGACAGAGAGCTCCTTGTGCGTGTGGGAATCTCAGGCACGAGCATGGAGGGCGCCGCAAAGAATCTGGCGGCCGAGATCCAGCAGTGGGATTTTGACGCGACGCGGCGTCACAATCAGCAGCAGTGGAACCACACGCTCAGTCCCCTCAACGCCACGCTGCCCGATCCCCAGCAGCAGCAGATCTTTGCGACCGCCGCCTACCACGGAATGGTGGCGCCCGCCACCTTCAACGACGTGGATGGCGCCTACCGGGGACAGGACCACAAGAACTACCCCAACCCAGGCTTCACGAAATACACCACCCTCTCCATTTGGGATATCTACCGGGGAGAATTTCCCTTCCTCTGCCTGATGCAGCCGCAACGCATCGGCGACATCGTGAAGACCATGCTGGCTGATTATCGTCAGCTCGGTCAGCACTCGCTTCCGGTATGGCCGCTCTGGGGCAATGAGACCTGGTGCATGACCGGATTCCATGTCGTCGGCCTGATCGTGGGCGCCTACACGCGCGGGCTGCGGGACTTTGATGTGGAAGCTGCCTACAACGCCATGCGCGATACGGCGATGGTGGGCGCCACCGCCAACGACAACAAGGCCCTGCAGGAGCAGTTCCGCAGCTTGGGCTACGTCGCAAGCGGCCCAGGTCGGCAATCGGTGTCGCGGACGCTCGATTTCGCCTACGACTATTGGTGCGTGGGCGCCATGGCCGACTTGCTCGGCCGCCACGACGACGCAGCCATGTTCTACAAGCTCGGCCAGAACTACAGAAACCTCTTCGATCGCACAACAGGCTTTATGCGCGGCAAAACGGAACATGGCAAGTGGCGCGAGCCCTTTCGTCCCGATCAGCAGTACTGGACCGACTACACCGAGTCCGATGCCTGGCAAGCGACCTTCAACGTCATGCAGGATGTGCAGGGGCTGATCGACCTTTTCGGTGGCGACCAGGCCTTCATCGCCAAGCTCGATGCGCTCTTCGCTGCTCCTTCGAATATCCTCAATTCGCCTCCGGACATCAGCGGCATGATCGGCCAGGATGCGCAGGGGAATGAGCCCAGCAATCACATTCCCTATCTGTATGCCTTCGCCGGCGCGCCCTGGAAGACCCAGGAGCGCGTGCGTCAGGTGGCGCGGATCTACCGGAACACCCCGGCGGGAGTGCCTGGCAATGACGACTGCGGCCAGATCTCGACCTGGTTCAACTTTGCCGCGCTGGGCTTTTATCCGGTGAATGCAGTCACGGGTGTGTATGTGCTTGGCAGTCCGCTCGTGAATCGCGCCGTGCTCCGCAACCCTCATGCCGGCACAACCTTCAGCATCGTTGCCGAGAACAACTCCGATCGCAACATCTACGTGCAGAGCGTGCAGTTGAATGGGAAACCGCTCCATCGCTGCTGGTTCACGCATGCCGACATTTTGGCCGGCGGCGAACTGCGCTTCCGCATGGGCGACGAGCCGAACAAGACCTGGGCCACTGGCGCAGCGGACCGGCCCCCCTCCGGATTGCTCGCTCGTTCCTGAAGTCCTCTGGACGGAAGTCTGACAGGCCGTCACGAACAGCCGCCCGGCGGGCGTTTGTCTGCCCCGCGCTCCTGCTCGAGCCGGAGAGGGAGCGCCGGGACACCCCGCGGGATGCTATGATTTCTCCACCTTCGTCCACGATAAATCTCTGAGCTTCTCCTTCCCAAAGGAAGGATTCCTTAAGGAGCTCCGGGGCACCGAAGGCGCATGGTTCTGCTTAGGAGGATTGAAGGTGGAGGCGCGGGGCGTACATTCAGATCGTCTGCCAGAAACACAAGGGCAGGACGCCGGCCTCGCGGAACCCTCTCCGATTAAATTCCAGCAGGAACGCGAGGAGTTGGACTGGCTGCTCCGCCACCCGGAGATGGTCCGATCCGCGAACCTGGTGCGCTTTCTCTCCTTCATTTGTAACCGCTACTTCGAAGGCGAATCAGGAGAAATCCGCGAGTATTCGATTGCGGTTGAGGCGCTGGGCCGCAAGTCGGCAAGCTTCGACTCCCACATCGACCCTATCGTGCGCGTAACTGCGCGGGCGCTGCGCAAGAAACTGGCCGAGATCTACTCCGCCGACGGAAAAGACCGCCCCCTTCAGATCGTCTTGCCCGTCGGGAATTACGTGCCTCGGTTCGCGCGTGCTCAGCAGGAGGACACGCCCGCCGAACAATTGCAATCGGCCGAGCCGGTCGTGGAGCGCGAAAGTAGCCCCGATAAAACCCCAACGGCGAACTCGCACAAACCGTTCGCTGGTAAGCGGAAGCTGATTTTTCAATCCGCCGCGGCTCTGCTTGCAGTTGCAGCCGTCTTCGTGGCCGGATATCTGCTCGGACAGCGCGCCAAGCACCCCGCCCCCGCGGCCAGCAGCTCTCCGGACTGGGGTGAGCCCGTCTGGAGCGATGACTTTGATGGAGCAGCCCAGCAAACTCCTGACCCGTCCAAATGGACCTACGACACCGGCAATCAGAATGGGTGGGGGAACCACGAGGAGGAGATCTACTGCGCCCCCGGCAGCGCAAATCCTCGCAGTTGCAACCCGCGGCATCCGAATGCGTTTCTGGATGGCGCCGGCCACCTGGTCCTCCGCGCCGAGCGCAACGCAGAGGGGAACTGGACCTCTGCCCGAATCACCACCAGCGGACTCAAGGGTTTCCAGTATGGGCGCATCGAGGCCCGCATGAAGCTTCCCGTCGGGGCCGGTCTTTGGCCCTCCTTCTGGATGCTCGGAACCGATTTCCCCAAAGTCGGATGGCCCGCCTCGGGTTCTGTCTCCGTTGCCGAGAATGTCTCGCTCACCCAGCGCACCAACGGCCTTGGACCGGAGATGATTCGCGCCACCGTGCACGGGCCCCGCTATTACGGCGCAAACGGGCTGTGGCACGACTACAAGCTGCCCGGCGGGGCGCGCGTCAACGACAGCAGCTTCCATACCTATGGCATCGTGTGGTCGCCCGGCATGATCCAGTTCTATGTGGATGATCCGTCCAATGTCTATTTTGTCCAGGATGCCAACGATATTCCCGCCGGCGGCGAGTGGGTCTTCGATCGCCCCTTCTCGCTGATCCTGAACCTCGCCGTCGGGGGCGACTGGCCCGGTGCTCCCACCGCCGCAACCCCGAATCCGGCTGACATGGTTGTGGACTACGTGCGGGTTTACAGAATTCCGTCCATTCCGGCGCCGGCCATCCAATGGCAGCCGGTTCAGGTAAAGGCTGGCGCCTCCGCTGCCAGCATCGTCACCCTGCAGGCCCCGCAATACTCAGGGCGGGTGCTTTTGACCTGCTCGGCCCAGCCTGCCACGGCCGCCTGCTCGTTGGCCACCTCGGTGGTGAACTTCTCCGACACTCTCTCCCAGGAGGACACGCTCACCCTCTCCACGGAATCTTTCTCCGAGAAAGGTCGGACGGTGGCCCAGCCAGGACAATATAAGGTGACCATTACAGCCACCACGATCAGTGGTGATCGTTCCCAGCTCACTGTGCCTTTTCAGGTTAGGGCCGGAAGCTAAACGGCCCCTCCAGGGGTAAATCGAGTCCGATTTACGCTCGATTTACGTCGTAAATTGCGCCCGCGAACCCGCTCGTACCGGTCCCCTGGCAGCAAGCTCCCCTTGCCTACGGAAAGTCGCAGGACTGTGCCTCTTCGCTTTTCCCCGCCTTCCTGCCGTTGAACCAAGTTCCGGTTCAAGCTGCTGAGCGTATCTCAAGTCCCTGCCTCGCGATGGCCCCATGCCGCCGTTGTGGCCGGCAGGTTCCCCGCGGCGGTTTCGTGTCAGCGGCCATCGCCCGCGTGCGGATGACAGGGAAGATCGTTCGTCCCGACGCGGCGCCCTCCGCTCCCCTCCTTGCGGATGCGCCGCGAGGGTAACGTGTAAATTTATCGCATCCTTACTTTTCAGAGATTCCGCGTGAAGCTTCCAATACGCAAAGTTCCAGGATTCCTGCGGGCATGTTGTGATGTCTCAGGCCGGGAGCCGATGTGAAGCATACGCGGGTGCGCTCCGCTTCGGCAGCTCAGCTCACAAGGCGATCTGCGGAGAAGCGGGAGAGCGGCTTTCCTCAAAAGGCCGAAAGCTGTCCTTTTTGAGCAACGAAGCTCCAACTGTCCGGCGAAGGCCTCAGAGCCGACGTTTGACAATGCGCGCGGAAGCAAATGGATCGTGCAGCATTTTGGAGGATGAGCCATGTTGAAAAGGTGTTTGCAACTGGTGGCGCTGATCGCCCTGGTTTTAGCCGTGCCGGTCCTGGCGCAATCGGATCGTGCAACGATCACCGGGACCGTAAAAGATTCGTCCGGGGCTGTTCTGCCGGGAGTCGAAGTTCACGTCACCAATGTCGGGACGAATGCTACACAAATCGTCAAGACCGACGACACAGGATCTTACCGGGTCGGAAGCCTTCCCATCGGCCACTATGTCGTCAACTTTTCCAAGCCCGGCTTCAAGAACCTCGATCGCACCGGAATTACCCTGCTGATCAGCCAGGTTGCGGAAATCGATGCCACCTTGCAAGTCGGCGGCGCTATGGAAACCGTGGAGGTAACCTCTGCGGCTCCGATCCTGGAAACCCAGGACACCGCGATCGGCGCAAACCTCAACAGCCAGGCGGTGAGCGAGTTGCCACTCAACGTTCAGGGCAGCCGCAATCTTTCCAACTTCATCTTCGCCTATGTTCCGGGAGCGGAAGGAACTGACTACAGTTCCCACATCGACGGCAGTATGGCGATGACCAAGGAAGTGCTGATCGATGGAACTTCCGCGGTATCGCAACTCGGTGGCTACATCAGCGAGTCGCAGCCGCCGATGGAGGCCGTGCAGGAGTTCGAAGCCGATACGGCCGGCATCAGTGCCGACGCCGGCCGCAGCGGCGGCGGTGTCTTCCGGTATGAAATGAAGTCCGGCACCAACCAGATGCATGGCTCGCTCTTCGGCTTTATGCATTCCACCGGCCTGGATGCGCTGAGCGCCGCGAACCATCTGGCGGCCATCACCGATCCCGCCAATGCGCCCGCTTACCTGCGCAAGAGCGACTCCCTCTCCGACTGGGGTGGCGGCGTCGGCGGACCCGTCCTCAAGAACAAGCTCTTCTACTATGCCGCTCTGGAGCGCTACATGCAGGCCATGTGGGCGCTGGGCCCCAACTCCCGCACCGTCCCCACCGACGCCATGATGGGCCTCGATTCCAGCGGCAACGCAACACCCTATGCGGACCTGAGCCCCATGCTCTCGCCGGGTGTTCCGGTGCTGACCTATGGTGGCGCGCCTGCCTATGACGATTGCGGCAATCCCATCTACCGCGGCGCAATTGTGAACCCCGCCACCGCGACCGGCGGAAAATTCGGCTGCGTCTTCGTCAACAACCAGATTCCCACCAACCTGATCAGCAAGACTTCCGCACAGATCCTGCAGCTCTTTCACAAGTATTATCAGCCGCAGACCTCCCTCATTCCCAACCAGGCCGGACCCGCTTACAATCCCGACCCCTGGTTCCACAACACCCAGAGCAGCGTCAAGGTTGACTACAACCTGAGCAACAATCAGCACATCGCGGGCTCGTATTACTACGACAACTATCCCCGCATCAACGCCGACCAGGGCGGTGTGTGGTCGCCGACCGCGCAGTACGGTGGCCCCATGGCCAACGCCTATTGGCACAACACCACCGCCGCGGGTGCGCGCCTCAGCGACACCTACATCTTTTCGCCCAATCTGGTGAACACGGTCTACGCCACCTTTAACCGCTTCCGCAATCCCAGCATCGCCATCTCGCAGGCAAACAGCTGGGATCGGACGCTGGGGATCAATAACGGCGCGGGTAACTTCCCGCTGGTCGTCTTCAGCAGCGGCATGTTTACCAACGGCGGCAATTACCAGAACGGCTGGAACTTCTCCGGTTTAGGCAGCCAGTTCAACGACGTGTATGCCGGCAACACGTACATCTACAGCGATCAGGTCACCTGGAACCGCGGACGCCACAACCTGAAGCTGGGCGTTGAATTCCGCGCCATGCAGTTCAACAGCCATCCCGACCAAGGTACCTTCAACAACATTACCTTCGACCCTACCTCCACGGCTTCCGCCTGGTATGACTTCAACGCCTACAACATGATCGGCAACGCCTTTGCCAGCTTCCTGCTCGGCGACGTTTACCTGGCCACGGAGATGCCCAACGATCCCCAGTACGGTCGTCGCAAAGCGTTCTCCTGGTATGCCATGGACGACTTCAAGGTGAATTCGCGGCTCACCATGAACATGAGTCTGCGCTGGGACTTCAACAACCCCTACAAGGAAAAGTACGGACACTGGTCGAGCTTTGAGATCAACGACAAAAATACCGTTACCGGAGAAATGGGCCAATACGAATACCTGACCAGCGGCAGCCAATCCTTCGAGCGCCGCCAGGACTGGTACAACTACGCGCCGCACGTCGGGGCAGCCTACATGGTGACTCCCAAGACCGTGCTCCGCGGCAATTTCGACATCTTCTTCACGCCGCTGAATATGAATACCTGGGGCGGCATTCCCTACCAGCAAACCGGTAATCCCGGCTATTACCAGCACAGCTCCGAGTCCAATTTCAACTGGGATAGCGGCTACCAGCCCGTGCTGTCTCAGGTGAAGACCCCTGACTACACGCAGTGGGGCGTGGTCAGCATCGATCCGCGCTCGCTCACCCCGGGAAACACCCAGCAATACAGCGTGGGCGTACAGCGCGAGCTGGATGCCAGCACCCGCTTCGACGTGGACTGGATCCAGAGCCACAGCTACCACCTCCAGAGCGGCACCCTGCTTACCAACCAGCCCACCGTCGCCAATATGCAGAACTATGTTCTGAACGGCAAGTTCCCTGACTCCTACGTCGCCAACCCGTATTGGGGCTACGGCGGCCCCGGCTGGCAGGGCATTACACCCTATCCGCAGGTGGCCGTCTCCTATGGTCCTCTGTTCAGCGTCGGATCACCGCTCGGTAACTCCGACTACAAGAGCCTGCAATTCAGCGTCACGCGGCGCTCCGTGCATGGTCTCGCGTTACAGGGAAGCTACGCGTGGGCGCGCGTTCACGGCGACGTGGATACGGCGTTTGAAGAGCTTTGGTCGACCGGCAGCCTGCAGAACATCTACGACCTCAAGAACGAGGCCAAGAACATCTCTGACTTCGATATCACCCACATCGTGAAGGGATACTACATCTACAACCTTCCCTTCGGGCGCGGTCACGCTCTACTCGGTAATGCCGGGCCGGTTGTCAACAATGTGGTGAACGGCTGGAGTCTCAATGGAGACTTCCACTACAACACCGGCACCCCCGTCCAGGTACACTCCACCAACTCCTATCCGGGCTTCAATTCCGTCTACGTGAACCTGGCGCCCAACTGCAAGCTGACCAGTGGAAGCCGGACACTCTATAAGAGCTGGCTCAATACAAGCTGCTTCCAGAATCCCGCGCCGGGGCAACTCGGCACAGCCGGTAACTTCCTCTCCCAGGTGCGTAATCCTGGCCTGGCAACGGAGGACATCGGGCTGCACAAGAGCGTCAGCATGGGCCCTGAGGGGCGCTATAACCTCACCATGCGTTTCGAGTTCTTCAACATGTTCAACCGCAATCAACTGGCCGGTCCGGACACCAACATGGCCGATCCCAACTTCGGCAAGATCCTCAACTACGGAGGATTGGGCGGCCGTGTCGGCCAGTTTGGCGCGCGCTTCACGTATTGATCCCTCTTGTCACGCTCCAGGCGGCCGTACACAGCCGCCTGGAGCCTCGATTCACCCGTGCCAAAGCAGTCCAGCAGAATTCAGCCCGAGGAAAAGCTCTCTGTGATTTATCTCCTGTGTTCGCGCATCTCTGCCTTCTTTCTTGCAGGCGCGTTGATCTTCGCCGGTTGCGGCGGAGGCGGCGCCAGCACCACCAGTTCCGGTTCGGCGCAGCAGGCTTCAACCCCCGTCATCAGCTCCACCTCAGCCCAGAACGGCGCCAAGATCGTAACCCTCACAACCAGCACATCCGGAGCCACCGTCTACTACACGCTGGATGGATCTGCCCCGACCACTTCCTCGCAGGTCTACACCGCACCCTTTCTCGTCGCTTCCAATGTCACTGTGAACGCGATTGCCACAGCCTCGGGCGAAGGCACAAGCGCTGTCGCCAGCCAGGCATTTGCATTGAGCATCCCGTCGGGCACGCTGGTCTGGTCCGACGAATTCAACAACAGCAGTGGCGCCAATGCACAACCTGACCCGCAGGTGTGGACGTTTGATTCCTGTGGCTGCGGCT
>JAJZCY010000033.1 GCA_021828835.1 Acidobacteriota bacterium
ACCTCATACGCCTCGATCCGATCAAACGCAAAGGCGGCGTCAAAGCCCGAAGACTCATCGCCGCCACTTCCGACAACTATCGCGCCGAACTCCTCGGACTCAAATGATGTTCATGCGATTGCCCTGCGAGGGAGACGCCCAGGCAGCGGGGAGCCGGGGGCTATGATCAAGTTTTACGGGGCATGCACGCCGCTCCGGTAAGGGCAGCCATGCGATCCTTCAAGAGCTTCTTTCTGGCGTCGGCCTGCGGCCTGTGCCTTCCCCTTTGCGCTCAACAGCATCCCGGCACCCAGGCGGCCGCCGGAACGTCCGGGCGCCAGCATCTCCCCATGCAGATTCCGCCGGCGCCTTCCGGCACCGCGGCAACCCCGACGCCGGGGCAGATGACCCTGAACGTGGTCGTGACCGACCGCTCGGGGAAGCCGGTGAGCGGCCTGGAGAAGGCCGACTTTACTCTGCTCCAGGACAAGCATCCGGTGCCGATCGAAGCTTTTCACGCCTGGGATGGTTCTGCCTCGGCGCCTCCGGTGGGAGTCTTTCTGGCGATCGACACGGTGAACATCCCCTATTGGCGGGTGGCTTATGTGCGCCAGGCGGTGGATGCCTTCCTGCGCGAAAACAAGGGGCACCTCGCCCATCCGGTGAGTGTCCTCTGGGTCACGGACACCGGCGTGGAAGTGAACTCCGACACCACGGACAATGGCAATCTGCTGGCGCAGGAGGTGAGGGCTACCAGCGGGAAGCTGCGGTTCCTGAACCGCAATGCCGGCTCCTGGGGAGACATCGAGCAGTTTCAGATGTCGGTGCAGATGCTGGGCCAGGTCGTCCACGCCCTGGGCCGGCTGCCGGGGCGCAAGCTGCTGATCTGGCTGGGACCGGGCTGGCCGATGCTGGACTCGCCGAACATTATGCTGGACGGCCAGCAGCAGCAGGGTCTTTTCAACGAGATTGTGGGGCTGACGAGTTGGATGCGTCAGTCGCAGATTACGCTCTACAGCGTCTCGCAGGGGATCGCGAACATCAACGCGGATCTCTATGAGGGGTTTCTCGGTCCGGTCAGGAAACCCTCGCAGGCCAACCCGCCCAACCTGGCGCTGAAGGTACTGGCGGTGGAGAGCGGTGGGATCGCGATGGAGCCGAGCAACGACCTGCAAATCGGCATCGACACCTGCGCCGCGCAGGCCTCCACCTATTACACGATCGCATTCGAAACCACGCCGGCGCACCGGCCGGACGAGTATCACTCGCTGCTGGTGCACGTGAACAAGCGCGGGTTGATTGCCCGTACCGTGACGGGCTACTACGCCCAGCCGCCGCAAGCCAAGCGGTGAGCGCAGGGTTTGGGCGGTCTGGTGCAATGAGCAGGGGCTGAAGGGCGCTCAGTGCTCGTCTTTGCCGGGGCGGAGCATGAGGTCGCGGATGGCTTCGCGGGGGTCTTTGCCCTCGTTGAGGATCAGCTCCATCTGCTCGGTGATTGGCATCTCGATGCCGTGGCGGCGGGCCAGTCCCAGCGCCGCGCGGGTGGTGCGCACGCCTTCGGCCACCTTGCCGCCCAGCGAATCGAGAATTTCGGGCAGTTTGCGGCCCTGGCCCAGGGCTTGGCCGACGGTGCGGTTGCGACTCAAGGAGCCGGTGCAGGTCAGCACCAGGTCGCCGACTCCGGAGAGGCCGGCGAGTGTCTCGCGGCGTCCGCCGCAGGCTGTGGCCAGGCGGGTGATCTCGGCAATGCCGCGGGTGATGAGCGCGGCCGTTGAGTTATAGCCCAGGCCGACGCCGGCGGCGATGCCGGCCGCGATGGCGATGACGTTCTTGAGCGCCCCGCCCAGTTCCACGCCGATTACGTCATTGGAGGTGTAGAGGCGCAGGGAGGCGGAGGAAAACTCCTCGCGGATGCGCGTGGCGGCGGCGCTGTCGGTAAAGGCGACGGTGATGGCGGTGGGCTGGCCCTGGGCCACCTCGTAGGCGAAGCTGGGGCCGGAGAGCGCGCCCACGGCAATGGAATCGCCCTGGCTGCCCAGGCACTCGGCGATGACCTCGGTCATGCGCAGGCAGGTCTGGTCTTCGATGCCCTTGGTGGCGCTGAGAACGATCTGGCCCGGATGCAAAGAGGGGCAGAGACGCGCCAGGGTGGGGCGGAGAAACTCTGATGGCGTCACGGAGACCACGATCTCGGCCTCGCGGACAGCGGCGCTCTCGGCGGTGACGGTGATCTCAGGAGGCAGGGGAAAGCCGGGCAGAAAGAGCTGATTCTCGCCGGCGGCGCGGATTTGTTGGGCGGCCTCGGCGCTGTGCGCCCACAAGACCACCTGGTGGCCGCCACGGCGGTGCAGAGAAAGCGCCAGGGCGGTTCCCCAGGCCCCGGAACCCAGAACACAGATTTGGCTCATGCGGGCTGTTTGGCTCCAAAACGGTGTTCTGTGCCGGCGAAGAGCCGCCGGATGTTCTGGTGGTGTTTGACGATGATGAGCAGCGCCACGCAGACCTGCACGGTGAAGAACAGCGGCCTGTCGGCGGGCGTGAGGTCACGGGGCGGAAGGAACCAGGCAAAGAGCGGGAAGGAAGCTGCGCCCAGGATCGAGCTGAGCGACACATAACGGCTGATGGCCATGACCACGGCGAAGACCGAGATTGCCGCCAGCGCGGCCCAGGGCGCTGCAACCAGAAAGACGCCGAAGCCGGTTGCCACGCCCTTGCCGCCGCGGAAGCGCAGCCAGACCGGGAACATGTGGCCGATGACGCAGAAGAAAGCCGCCAGGGCGCGAAAATCGTTGTAAGAGGCGCTGAGCACGGTCACGGAGCCCACCACGATCGCTGTCCATGCGGCGCTGGCCAGCCACACCGCGGCGCAGCCCTTGAGCATGTCGAGCAGAAAGGTGGCGGCGCCGAGCCCTTTGCCGCCGGCGCGGAGCACATTGGTGGCTCCGATGTTGCCGCTGCCGACACTGCGGATATCTTCGTTGCGAAACATGCGGACCAGCAGATATCCGGTCGGAATAGAACCGAGCAGATACGCAGCCACCGCGATCGCGATACTTGCCAGGGGCATAACTGGAGTGAGTTTAGCAGGTGGGGCGCGCCGTCCCAAGCGGAGGAAAAGCCGGCGAACCGCGAGTTAGTAAAGTGCCCGGCGCGCGGTGCGTACTTCGGCGGCCAGGACCTGGAGCACCTTGAGTGAAAGCTGCGGATTGTTCTCCATCAGAGCGGTGAAATCGTGCTTGGGGATGAAGAGAACATGCGAGCCGCTGTGCGCCCGGGCAGTCAGCGAGTAGGGCTGGTTGCCAATGATGCCGGGCAGCCCGAGCAGCGAGCCGGAGCTGGCCTCGAAGCAGAGGACCGGCTCGTCGGTGATGGCGTTCATGGTAAGCGTCACCGCACCGTGATGGACCACAAACACACCTGTGGCAGTTTCGCCCTGCTGGAAGAGCACCCGGTCCGTGTCACAGGAGATCGGGGTCGACCGCTCGGCAAGGGCGGCGACGAGGTCTGGATCGGCGAGGAAGGCGGAGGGGTCGAGTTGCACGGCACCATTCCTGGGGATGAGATAGCGTTGCCGAATCGTAACGCGTATCTCATGATTTCACGAAGCCTGTTTGAACATCGTGATGCAGATCACACGGGATAGTTCAGGATATTTCCTGCCTGTGATTCGGGACTCCACCATTGTATTTCCGTGCCGTGGTACGCGGGGCGGTGCGGCAAATTTCCCCGTTCAAGTAAACTGCCAAGTAGAGATACGATGGCAGGCCTGCTGCATAAAACCCGCACCACGCTGGAGATGATCAAGTGGGAGCACTCGATCTTTGCGCTCCCGTTCGCCCTGACGGCCATGCTGCTGGCCGCGCACGGATGGCCGGCCTGGCGCACCTTCGGCTGGATTCTGGTGGCCATGGTCTCGGCCCGCTCCGCGGCTATGGCCTTCAACCGCTGGGCCGATGCCGATCTGGATGCGGAGAATCCCCGCACCAGCAGCCGCGCCATTCCGGCCGGACAGCTGAGCCGTCAGTTTGTGCTGGGCTTTACGGTGCTGTGCATCGCGGTCTTTCTGGTGGCTGCCGGCGAGTTGAACCGGCTGACGCTGCTGCTGTCGCCGATTGTGCTGGTGGTGCTGCTGGGCTATAGCTACCTGAAGCGGCTGACGCGCTGGTCGCATATCGGTTTGGGCATCTCGCTGGGCCTGGCCCCGGCGGCGGCCTGGATCGCGGTGCGGGGCAGTCTGGATCCGCGCATCCTGGTGCTGACCGCCGCGGTCACGCTGTGGGCCGGCGGCTTTGACGTGCTCTATTCCTGCCAGGACTACGAGCACGACCGCAAGGTGGGGCTGAACAGCCTGCCGCAGGCGCACGGGCCGGTGGTGGCGTTCTGGGCCGCGCGGCTGATGCACCTGGCGATGATGGGCCTGCTGGTGTGGCTCGGGTTTCTGTTCGGTTTCGTCGGCATCGGTTGGGCCGGCATCGGCGCGGTGGGCGTGCTGCTGGCCTACGAACACGCCATCATTTCGCCGCGCGATCTGCGCCGCCTGAATGCGGCATTCTTTACCATGAACGGGGTCATTGCGATGGTGTTCCTCTGCTTTGTGGCGGCGGATCTGTGGATGAGCCGCTGAGCCACCGCGATCCGGCTTTTGACTTATTTAAGTCATCTGCGTCATCATCGCTCCATGAAATCCGCGGCCATTCGAACCTCACTCGACCTGCCCCGCGATTTGCACCGCCGTCTGCATGAGGCAGCGGCTCGCAAGGGCTGTTCGGCGCGCAATCTCATCCTGACCAGCATCGAGCGCGCGGTGGCTGAAGCGCAGCCGGTCCGCTCTGCGCGACGTCTGAAGCTCGATCCGCCCTTGATCCGCCCCGCCGGGCGCCACATCGAGGTTACAAACGAAGAAGCCTATGAACTCATTGAGCTTCCCTGATCTCAACGTGTGGCTGGCGCTGGCCACCGCGGAGCATGTGCATGCTCGACTTGCCCACCGCTGGTGGGACGGAGAAGAAGGCGCCATCGCATTTTGCCGCCTTACCCAACTGGGGTTCCTGCGCTTGATGACAACCGCCGCCGCGATGGATGGCAAGCCGCTCACGGTAGCCGCTGCCTGGCGCGTCTACGATCGTTTTTTCGAGGACGACCGGGTGATCTTCGTGCCGGAACCTTCCGCAGCGGAACTTGAATTCCGCAAAAGGGCTGTGGGCCGGATTGCTTCGCCGAAGGTCTGGGCCGATGCGTGGCTACTGGCCTTCGCCCAGGCAGCGGAGGGCGTGCTGGTAACGTTTGATAAGGCGTTACGCTCGCGCGGAGCAGTTTGCCTGCTCTGAATGCCGCGAGTCCTTGCGCAATCGTCGATTGGGACACGAGAAAAGATGAAAGTCGCCATTCAGGGGGAGCCGGGGTCGTTCAGTCATGAGGCCGCGGGCAAATTGGTGCCGGGCGCGGAGATCGTGCCCTGCGCGGTTTCGGCCGAGGTGTTTTCGCTGCTGTCGGAGGGCCGGGTCGATGCGGCGGTGATTCCGATCGAGAACAGCCTGGCCGGGTCGGTGCTGGAGCACTTCGACCTGCTGCTGACGCACGATGTGCAGGTGATCGAGGAGATGCCGCTGCGCATCCGCCATAATCTCATAGCTCTGCCGGGGACGAAGACCGAGGAGATCCGGCGGGTGCTCTCCCATGCCGTGGCCCTGGCGCAGTGCCGCCGCTTCTTTGCGGCGCACCGGGCCATGCAGCCAGTAGCCTTCTATGACACCGCGGGCAGCGTGAAGCACGTCATGGAGCAGCGCGACCCGGCCACGGCGGCCATCGCCAGCCAGAACGCCGCCCGCTACTACGGCGCGCAGGTGCTCGAAGCGGGCATCGAAGACAATGCTGAGAACTACACGCGGTTCTTCCTGGTGCGCCGCACCGCCGATGCCAAGGCCGACCCGGCCGCCACCAAAATCAGCGTGGCCTTCAGCCTGGAGAACCGCCCCGGCTCTCTGGCCGCGGCTCTGAACGAGCTTTCGGCGATCGGCACCAATTTGACCAAGATCGAGTCGCGGCCGGTGCAGGGCAAGCCCTGGCAGTACGTGTTCTACGTGGATTGCCAGATCGGCTCGGGCGAAGACGGCGAGCGGGTTCTCGAAGCGCTGCGCCGCCACTGCGGGATGGTGAAGGAACTGGGGAGATACCGGTAGGGCAGGGAACAAGGGAACAAGGGAACAAGGGAACGAGGGAACGAGGGAACAAGGGAACGAGAAAAGGCCCGCTTCGGAGGAAGCGGGCCTTTCTGGCTTGCGGGTGGTCTTGTTCCCTCAGTCCCTTGGTCCCTGTCTTTCTTAGAAGTGGTAGGCTACGCCGACGACCGGCTCGAACATGTTCCACCACTTCTTGGTGGCGAAGTCGTAGCTGGAGCCGCCGGTACCGAAGTCGGGCACAGCGGTGACCAGGCCGCGATACTCCGCGCGGATGTCGAAGCTGGGGCTCACTTCGTAGGCAATTCCGGCACCGTACATGCCGCCCAGCTCGGTTTGCTGTTTGGAGTCGATGGTCTGGAGGCCGGAGTTGCGGATCGGCAGGAAGATGAAAGCGCCCGGTCCGGCTTCGACGAAGGGGTTCCAGTTCTTGAAATAGAAGGAACGAACGTAGGCAAACGAGATTTCCTGCACGCGCGCCGGAACCTGGATGCCGCCATAGAAAGCGGGCCCGTAGAAGGTGAATTTGTTCTGGTAGGTAACGCCGTAGTTGGCTTCCAGGGCGCTGGTGGGCGTGATCATGAACCGGTAGCTGGCCAGAGCGCCAAAGCCGCGGCTCGAGTGCACCTGTATGTCCGTCGAAGAGGCAATAAAGGGCGGTATCAGCACGCTTCCACTGATGCTGATGTCCTGGCGGCTTTCCTGAGCATGGCCCGCGGCCGCACACATGGCCAGCAGGAAAACGAGGCTAACAATCTTCTTCATTCGGTCCAGATCCTCACGACTACGCAACCGGTCCGGTTGGCGGCGAACTCCTCAAATCCGGAGACCGGCTTATCTATGGGAGCTCGCTCTCAGAATTGTAAATGCCGGGGGTGAGGGAAAGCAGCAAGACGGCGCATTGCGGAGGTTCGTGCTTTCCCAGGTCCCCAAAAGCGGGGGATCTGGGGCACCCGGTGGTTGTGGCGGTTCGTGTTTTCCGAGTCTCAAAGGCGGAACCTGGGGTGCCGGGCGCTTACTCGCCCCGCTCGATATCAAAGAGGAAGGGCGGCCCGTTGCGGCGAGCCAGGCGGCGCAGCGTCAGCAGGAAGGCTCGCGCGGCGTAGGAGAGCGTGACCTGGCGGCGGTGCACCACGCGCAGGATGCGGTTGATCTCCAGCTCGTCGACCGGGATGCGCACCAGCGCGCCGGTTTCCAGCTCGCGCGCTACGGTGAGGTGCGGCGCCAGGGCCACGCCGTTGCCCATGGCCACGAACATCTTGATTGCTTCAATGGTGGGCAGTTCGATGTCCATGTGCAGGGGAGTATGGTAGCGCTCGAAGGTCTCGATGACCCGGCTGCGCAGGGGTGAGGCTACGTTGTGGGCGATGAAGACCTCCTTGCCGAGGTCCTTGATGGAGACGCGCGGCGCTGAGGCCAGGGGATGATGCGGCGCCACGATGAAGGCCAGGCTGTCGCTGTAGACCGCAATGGTGCGGAACTGCTCCGGATCGGGACGGAAGGAGATGACGCCCAGCTCGAAGCTGCGCTGCGCCAGCTCTTCGGGCACGTGCGAGGCCAGGGTGCGATGCACGGTAACGGGAATCTGCGGGAAGGCGTGGCGAAAGGCATCGATGGCGGGCAGCAGCACCATGCAGGTGTACTCATTGGCCGCCAGGTGCAGGTGCCCGCGCTCCAGGCTGCGCAGCTCGCCGAGGGCGCTGGCGGCCTCGCGGCGCAGGGCCAGCAGGCGCAGGGCGTAATCGCGCAGCAGCTCGCCGGCCGCGGTCAGCGAGCCGTCGCGGGCGGCGCGATCGAAGAGCGTCTCGCCGACCGACTCTTCCAGCTTGCGGATCACCTGGCTCACGGCGGGCTGGGTGCGGTGCAGGCGCACGGCCGCTCGGGAGAAGCTGCGTTCTTCGGCGACGGCGAGGAAGGTTTCGAGCTGGGTAAGGTCCATAGCGGGTTGGCGAGTCAGCAAGTCAGCGAGTCAGCAAGTCGGCGGGTCAGCGATTGGGGGTGAGGGATCAGAGCCAATTCAGTGGGCAAGAGAACGCAAGAGTCCATTGAGCATGCGTGCGACTTCTTCGCATGCTGCCATGAGCTCTCCGGCACGGGCCTGGTTCAGCAGATTCAGGTCGCCTGGCAGTTCAAGTTGGGTCTGAAGCTCGAAAAGCGAGCCACGCGCGGTGGCCAGAAATTGGCGGAAATATCCGTCGTCCAGTCTTCCGTGCCCTTCTGCGATATTGCTGGGGATCGAAACGACGGCCCTCCGCATCTGGCTCTGAAGCCCGCATTGCTCCTTTGCGGGGAGCGATTCTGTCTCTGCATAGACCGTCCTGGCCAAACTCATGGCCTTCTGCCAGACGAGCAACTCCCGGTAGTGCCGCGTTCGTACGGCGGTCTTCGACGCGTTGTCAGAATGCATTGATGCCTCACTTCCAGCACCCAGGCAGCACGGCGAGCTGGCTGGCCGACTTGCCGACTTGCTTCCCTATAATAATTTCTAATGGGTTCGAAAACAATTATAACTTTGCGTTATACAGCAGAATGCGCGACACTGGAAGGGATGCCAAGGCTTCCCAGGCAGACGTGTATATGACCCAGACCAATCATGTCGTTTTCTTCGACACCACGCTGCGCGACGGCGAGCAGTCCCCGGGCTGCAGCATGACCACGCAGGAGAAGCTGACCATGGCCCATGCTCTCGAAGAGTTGGGCGTGGACATCCTCGAGGCGGGGTTCGCCATGGCTTCGGAGGGCGATTTCGCGGCCATCTCCACCATTACCCAGGCGATTCGCAAGCCGCGCATCGCCTCGCTGGCCCGCGCCAAGAGCGAAGACATCGAGATGGCGGCACGCGCGCTTCAGTTTGCCGATCGCGCCCGCATTCACGTCTTCCTGGCTTCCAGCGACCTGCATCTCGAATACAAGCTGAAGATCGGACGGCAAGAGGCGCTCGACCTCACCGGTGCAGCGGTGCGGCTGGCCCGCTCGCTGTGCGACGACGTGGAGTTTTCGCCGGAGGACTCGACCCGCTCGGATCGTGACTTTCTGGTGGACATGGTGCGCATTGCCGTCGAGGCGGGCGCCACCACCATCAACATGCCCGACACGGTGGGCTACTCCACGCCGGAAGAGTACGGCCGCATGTTCGCGGAGGTGCGCGAGCGCATCCCCGCCATCGACGAGAAGGGTGTGATTCTCTCGTCGCATTGCCACGATGATTTGGGCCTGGCAGTCGCCAACTCGCTGTCCGCCATTCAGAACGGGGCGCGCCAGGTGGAGTGCACCATCAACGGCATCGGCGAGCGGGCGGGTAACGCGGCGCTCGAAGAGATTGCGGCGGCGCTGTATGTGCGCCGCGATCACTATGGCGTGGATACCAGTGTGCAGCTCGACAAGCTCTTTCCCACCAGCCAGGTGCTGGGCCAGATCATCACCTTCCGGCCCTCGCCCAACAAGGCGGTGGTGGGCGACAACGCGTTTGCGCACGAGTCGGGCATCCATCAGCACGGGATGCTGGCCAACCCGCTCTGCTACGAGATTATGACCCCGGCGCTGGTGGGCGTGGCCAAGACGCACCTGGTGCTGGGCAAGCACTCCGGCCGCGCGGCGCTGCGGCACCGGCTCGAGCAGCTCGGCTTTACGGTTGACCGTGACGAACTGCAGCATGTGTACTACCGCTTTGTGGCGCTGGCCGACCGCAAGAAGAACATTTACGACCAGGACCTGATCGGGTTGCTGCCCGACGAAATCCGCGAACGCCGGCACATGCCGGTGGCGGAACTGGATTAAGACAGAGAACAGAGAATAGCCGGTTGCGGCTCTGGCGGTAGTCGAGCGAACACTCTTTGCTTCACGACCCACGCATCACGAGTCACGAACCGCGAATCACGTACCACCCCTCCACGAAGCACGAGTCACGAACCAGGAATCGAGAGACGATGAAGCTGAAGATTACAGTTGTGGCCGGCGATGGCATCGGTCCGGAGGTGACCGGCGAAGCGGTTGCCGTTCTCAAGCAGATCGCGGAGCAGGGCGGTCACGAATTTACGTTTACGGAGAAGCGGATTGGTGGCGTGGCCATTAAGAACGATGGCACTCCGCTGCCCCAGGAGACGCTGGACGCGGCGCTGGCGTCGGACGCCGTGCTGCTGGGTGCCGTGGGCGCTCCCGAGTTCAACTCGCTCGCGCCGGACAAGCGGCCCGAGGGCGGCCTGCTGCAGATTCGCGCGGCGCTGGGCGGATTCGCCAACCTGCGCCCCTGCTTCTCGTTCAAGGAACTGACGGTCAACAGCCCGCTGCGGCCTGAGGTCATCGAAGGCACCGACATCATGTTTGTGCGCGAGCTGCTGGGCGGAGCATACTTCGGCAAGCCCCGCGAGTGGAACAAGGAAAAGGGCGTCGGCTACAATACCATGGTCTACACGAGCGGGGAAGTGGAGCGGGTGGCGCGCATCGCCTTCCAGCTTGCGCAGAAGCGCCGCAAGAAGCTGACCAGCGTGGATAAGTCGAATGTGCTGGAGGTTTCGCAGTTGTGGCGCGCGGTGGTGACGGAGGTGGGCAAGGACTTCCCCGATGTCGCGCTGGAGCATCAGCTTGTGGACTCGATGGCCATGCACATCATGAATCGCCCGCGCGACTTCGATGTGGTGGTCACGGAAAATCTCTTCGGCGACATTCTCACCGATGAGTCGGGGGTGATTACCGGCTCGCTGGGCATGCTGCCCTCGGCGACCATCGGCGGCAAGGTGAACCTGTATGAGCCGGTGCACGGCTCGGCGCCGGATATCGCGGGCAAGGGCCTGGCGAATCCGCTGGGAGCGATCCTAACGGCGGCGCTGATTCTGCGCCACTCGGGTGGGCTCGAAGCCGAGGCGGCGGCAGTGGAAGCCGCGGTGCGCAAGGTGCTGGAGCAGGGCTGCCGCACCGCCGATCTGGCGCGCGGCGACAAGACCGGCCTGACCGTGCTCTCAACCAAGGAGATGGGCGCGAAGGTGCGGGAGACGGTGGAGAAGCAGCTTCTAGCTGCCAGCCGCTAGCTTTCAGCTCGGTTGGTGCTGGAGTAGGCGCAATTGGCCACCGCAACGCTGGTGACTGGCTTTCATTTTGGCCGCAAACATTTTGATCAGGAAGAACAAGCTAGCAGCTAGGGGCTAGAAGCTAGGAGCTTCAATGAGTTCTACACCAAAGACACTATTTGAAAAGGTTTGGGAGCAGCACGTCGTGGCGGAGCCCAAGGGCGAGCCCACGCTGCTTTATATCGATTTGCAACTGGTGCACGAGGTCACGTCACCGCAGGCGTTCGAGGGGCTGCGGCTGGCCGGGCGCAAGGTGCGCCGCCCCGATCGCACCATCGCCACCATCGATCACAATGTGCCGACCACGATCGAGGGCCGGCTGAACATCGTGGATCAGATTTCGGCCAAGCAGATTTCCACGCTGCGCCAGAACTGCAAGGACTTCGGCGTTGAGCTCTACGACATCGACTCGCGCGAGCAGGGCATTGTGCACGTCATCGGTCCCGAGTTGGGCATCACCAAGCCGGGCATGACCATCGTGTGCGGCGACTCGCACACCTCGACGCATGGGGCGTTCGGCGCGCTGGCCTTCGGCATCGGCACCAGCGAGGTGGAGCACGTGCTGGCGACGCAGACGCTGCCGCAGTCCAAGCCCACGACCTTCCGCATCGCGGTCGAAGGCAAGCTGCCGCAGGGCGTCACCGCCAAGGACATCATCCTGGCCATCATCGGCAAGATCGGAACCGACGGCGCCACCGGTTGCGTCATCGAGTATGCCGGATCGGCGATCCGCTCGCTTTCGATGGAAGGCCGCATGACGGTCTGCAACATGAGCATCGAGGCCGGCGCGCGCGCGGGCATGATCGCTCCGGACGAGACGACGTTTGCGTATCTTAAGGGCCGCCGCTTCTCGCCCCAGGGTGCGGACTGGGATAAGGCTGTGGAGGAGTGGAAGAAGCTGCCCTCCGATCCGGGCGCGAAGTACGATCGCGAACTGGTGATCGACGCGGCGACGCTGGCTCCGTACGTGAGCTGGGGAACCAGCCCGGGCATGGTGGCGCCGGTGACGGCGAGTGTTCCCGATCCCGCGGCTGCGGCCAACGAGCAAGATCGCAAGTCGTTCGAGCGCGCGCTGGAGTACATGGATCTGAAGGCCGGCACGCCGCTGTCCGAGGTCGCGATCGATCGCGTCTTCATCGGCTCCTGCACCAATGGCCGGATAGAGGATCTGCGGGCCGCCGCCAAGATCGCGGCTGGGCACAAGGTCTCCTCACGGGTGCACGCGATGGTGGTGCCCGGTTCGCAGCAGGTGAAGGCGCAGGCAATCGAAGAGGGCCTGGACAAGGTCTTTAAGGAGGCCGGCTTTGACTGGCGCGAGCCCGGCTGCTCCATGTGCCTGGGCATGAACCCCGACATTCTTTCGCCGGGCGAGCGTTGCGCCTCGACCAGCAACCGCAACTTCGAAGGCCGCCAGGGACGCGGCGGACGCACCCACCTGGTTTCGCCGGAGATGGCCGCGGCAGCCGCAATCGCCGGGCACTTTGTCGATATTCGCAATTGGGAAGTGCGCGAGGAGGTAACCGCCTAATGGAACCGTTCAAGACACTCACATCGCTGGCCATGCCTCTCGACCGCACCAACGTCGACACGGATCAGATCATCCCCAAGCAGTTCCTCAAGCGCATCGAGCGCACCGGCTACGGCGACTTTCTGTTCTTCGACTGGCGGCAGACGCCGGAGGGCAAACCGGTCGCGGATTTCGTGATCAACAACCCGCGTTACAAGGGCGCGCAGATCCTGGTGGCCGGCAAGAACTTCGGCTGCGGATCGAGCCGCGAGCACGCGGCCTGGGCGCTCAGCGACTATGGCTTCCGCGTGGTGATCGCGCCGACCTTCGCCGATATCTTCTTCTCGAACGCCGGCAAGAACGGCATCGTGCTGGCGCGCCTGACCGAGGGTGAAGTCGAAACTCTTCTCCAAAACGCGCAAAAGATCCCCGGCTACAAGCTGACGGTTTCGCTCGAGGAGCAGACGGTGAAGGACGATCGCGGCTTCAGCGCGAAGTTCGATATCGATCCCTTCCGCAAGTTCTGCCTGCTGGAAGGCCTGGATGACATCGGCCTGACGCTGCGGCACGCCGCCGAACTGGACAAGTTCGAGCAGCAGCACGAGGCAGCCACCTGGCTGCGGGCGAAGTAAAGCGATACGGTGCCCCAGGTCCCGCGTTGGGGACCTGGGAGACCACACATTTTCATCCATCGGCGACTAGCGCCGCGAATGCCGCTAGCTCCGCCGGAGGCAGAACTCAACAGCAGTACCAAAAGCTGATCGCTGACAGCTGACAGCCGGTTTCAAGGAGCAACGACCATGGCCACCAAGGAAGGTTCCAACGCACATCTGAACACGCCGACGCGCCTTACGGGCGCGGAGATCATGTGGGCCACGCTGACGGGCGAGGGCGTGGACACGGTGTTCGGCTACCCGGGCGGTGCGATTCTGCCGGCGTATGACGCGCTGCGCAAGTTTCCCATCCGGCATGTGCTGGTGCGGCATGAGCAGTCGGCGGCGCACATGGCCGACGGCTATGCGCGCGCTTCGGGCAAGGTGGGCGTGGCCATTGCCACCAGCGGTCCCGGCGCGACCAACCTGATCACCGGCATCGCCACGGCCATGCTCGATTCGATCCCCATGGTCTGCATCACCGGCAACGTCTCCAGCAAGATTCTGGGCACCGACGCCTTCCAGGAGGTGGATATTACCGGCATTACGCTGCCGGTGACGAAGCATAACTTCTTGGTGACCAAGAGCGAGGACGTGGCGCAGGCGCTGCGCCATGCCTTCCAGATAGCGCGCTCCGGCCGGCCCGGGCCGGTGCTGGTGGATATTACCAAGGACGCGCAGCAGGGAACCGCGATCTTCGACTTCGAAGCGGCCAAGCCGAAGCCGTATCGGCCGCACCCCATGCTGAGCGTGAAGGACACGGCGCTGGGCGAGGCGGCCGAGCTGATTCGCAATGCCAAGAAGCCGGTGATCCTGGCCGGGCACGGCGTGATCGAGTCGGGCGCCATGGAGCAGGTGCGCACGCTGGCCGAGCGGGCGCAGATTCCCGTGGCTCTCACGCTGCTGGGCCTGGGCGGCTTCCCGGCCTCGCATCCGCTGAACCTGGGCATGATGGGCATGCACGGCGAGGCGTGGGTGAATCACGCCATTCAGGAAGCGGACCTGCTGATCGCCTGCGGCATGCGCTTCGATGACCGCGTGACCGGCAAGCTGACGGACTACGCGCTCAAGGCCAAGAAGATTCACATTGAGATCGATCCCTCCGAGATCAACAAGAACGTGAAGGTGGATGTGGCGCTGATCGGCGATCTGCGCCAGGTGCTGGAAGATCTGCTGCCGCGCGTGGGCGGCCGCGACGGCGCCGCTTGGCTCAAGACCATCGACGCCAGCAAGGGCGCGGTGGCGGTGCGCGACATCAAGAACCTGCCCGACTCGGGCCATCTGTATGCAGCGCACGTGATGCACGACCTGTGGCGGATCACCGGCGGCAACGCCATCGTGGTGACGGACGTGGGCCAGCACCAGATGTGGGAGGCGCAGTACTACCACCATGAGCATCCACGCACGCTGGTCACCTCGGGCGGACTGGGCACCATGGGCTTCGCGCTGCCCGCGGCCATCGGCGCCAAGTTTGGCAGCCCGGGCAAAGACGTGTGGGTGGTCGCCGGCGACGGCGGTTTCCAGATGACGGCGGCGGAGCTGGCCACGATTGTGCAGGAAAAGATCAAGATCAACATCGCCATCATCAACAACGGCTATCTGGGCATGGTGCGCCAGTGGCAGGAGTTTTTCTACGAGAAGAACTACCAGTCGACGCCGCTGGTAAGCCCCGATTTCGTGAAGCTGGCCGATGCCCACGGCATTCCGGGGTGCGCGGTGCGTACCCGCGCCGAAGTGGCCGAGGCGGTGGAGCAGGCGCGCACGACGAACGGGCCGTTCCTGCTCAACTTCATGGTCGAGAAAGAGGACTCGGTGTATCCGATGATCCCCGCCGGCAGCGCCCTGCACGAGATGCTGCGCCGTCCCGGCCACCGCGCCAAGGATCCGCTGGAAGAGACGGCGGGAGAGTAGGAAGACAGCTACTAGCTCTTAGCTTCTAGCTGCTAGCTGCGATTTGCAGGGAGCAGCCATATCGTCTCATTCGCATGGGCCTGCTTTGGTCGGGTCGATTGAACAGCAGTGTGCGAAAGGCAATTTAGAAGCCAGTGGCTAGGAGCTAGAAGCTAGGAGCTCGTTCTTATGTTGCATACCTTCGTTGCATACGTTGAAGATTTGCCGGGCGTGCTGACGCGCGTGGCTTCGCTGTTCCGGCGCCTGAACATCAACATCAACTCGCTCACGGTGGGGCGCAGCGAGCGGCCTGGGCTGTCGCGGCTCACGCTGGTGTGCGAGGCCTCGGCCGAGGCCGGCCATCGCATTCAGGCCAGCCTGTTCAAGCTGGAGAACGTGGTGGATGTAGACGACATTGCCCACGCGCCGGCGGTGACGCGCGAGCTGGCGCTCATCAAGGTGGCGGTGACGCCGCAGAGCCGTTCGCAGATCTTCGACCTGGTGGAGGTCTTCCGCGCCCGTATCGTCGATCTCACTTCGGAGTCGCTGATGATCGAGATGACCGGGGTGGAGAGCAAGATCGAAGGGCTGATCGAGGTGCTGCGCGAGGACGAAGGCCGGATTCTGGAGATCTGCCGCAGCGGCAAGATGACCATGCGCCGCGGGCATCACGTGAGCAGTGTGCTGCGCGCCATGGGCGCCGGCGAAGAAGCGGAAGCATCGAATGGGGGCGCGGCACGGGAAGAAGGCCTGCCCAGCACCATCGAATAAAATCGATTCAGAAAAGGATAATCAAGGATGGCGACAACGTTTTACGACAACGATGCGGACCTGTACCTTATCCAGTCCAAGAAGGTAGCCATCATCGGCTACGGCTCGCAGGGCCATGCCCATGCGCTGAACCTGAAGGATTCCGGCGTGCAGGTGAAGGTGGGCCTGGCCAAGGGCTCCAAATCCATCGCCAAGGCGCAGAATGCCGGGTTGGAAGTGGACACGGTTGCAGGCGCGACCAAGTGGGCGGACGTGGTGATGGTCCTGGTTCCCGACCAGACCGCGGCCAAGGTCTACAACGAGGAGATCGGCCCCAACCTCAAGGCCGGCTCGCTGCTGCTGTTTGCGCACGGCTTCAACATCCACTTCAAGACGATCGTTCCCGCAGCCGGCATTGACGTGGGCATGGCCGCACCCAAGGCGCCGGGCCACCGCGTCCGCGAGGTGTTCACTGAGGGCGGCGGCGTCCCCGGGTTGATCGCCATTTTCCAGGATGCCACCGGCAACGCGCACGCGCTCACCCTCAGCTACCTGAAGGGCATCGGCTGCACCCGCGCCGGAGTGCTGGAGACCACCTTCAAGGAAGAGACCGAGACCGATCTCTTTGGCGAGCAGGCCGTGCTCTGCGGCGGCGTGAGCGCGCTGATCAAGGCCGGTTACGAGACCTTGACCGAGGCCGGCTACCAGCCGGAGAGCGCCTACTTCGAGGTGCTGCACGAGCTCAAGCTGATCGTGGACCTGATCTATCGCGGCGGCCTGGCCTACATGCGCTACTCCATCTCGGACACCGCCGAGTGGGGCGATTACGTGAGCGGCCCGCGCGTGATCAACGAGGAGAGCAAGAAGGCCATGAAGCAGATCCTCGCCGAAATTCAGGACGGCACGTTCGCCAAGCGCTTCCTGGCCGACCAGAACTCCGGCCGCAAGGAGTTCCTGGCCTTCCGCGAAGCCGAAGCCAAGCACCCCATCGAGATTGTGGGCAAGAAACTGCGCGCGCAGATGCCCTTCCTCGATCCGGTGACGGTGGAAGAAGTCTCGAAGACGCGGTAGAAAGACAGCAGTAAAACAGCCCCTAGCTGCCAGCTTTCAGCTACTAGCTAGGGGCTTCGTGTCTCTGGGCCTTCGCGCTGGGGAGCTGGGAGAGCGTGAATCTTCAACCCGCCTTCCGTAGCTTGCGTTCGGCCGCGAGTCGCTCCGCCAGAAACACCTTCAGCAGCGACTGGTAGGGCACATCCCGCTGGTTCGCCAGAATCTTCAGGTCCTCGATCATGGCCACGGGCAGGCGCACGGAGATGGTGCGCAGCGTCGGCTTGAGGCTCGGGAAACGTCCGGTCTTTCCCTGCGACCAATCCACATATTCCGTAGAGTCCGCGCCCGGCCCGGAAGAGGACCAGAACTCGAACTCTTCGGATTCGCTCTTGAACTTAGGCACTGCTTTTTTCATAGCGTTGGTAAACCTCTTCTTCCTTGCGGCTCATCTCGCGCACGGATACGATGCGGACCAGGTTTCTGCGGATAGTAAATGCCACAAACAAGCGGCGATCGCTACTGGTTCGGCCCAACGCCCAGTAGCGCTTTTCGCGCTTCGAGTGAGCCGGATTGGATCGCACCACCAGCGGATCGTGAAAGAAAATATCTTCCGCTTCTTCGGGTGCGACCTGGTGGCGTTCCCAATTCTTCGTGATGTTGGCCTCATCCCAATCGAAGCCGGTACAGGCCGCAAGCGGATCTTTCTCGCCCATTGACGTGTATATATCACAAATATACCGAGCCGAACAGGCCTGCTTTTCTCCGGTCCTGCCGGGAACCTGCCGCAGGATCGCTCGCAGCACCCGTGCCGATCAGGATGCTCCCCGCTCCAGCAACGCCCTTCGCCTGTAAAATTGAACCCATACCCCCGCCTCGTCATCGCCACGGGAGGCTTCTTGCTTTATTGGCTGCTCTACGAAAAGCTGTTTCCGTTCTTTCACCCGTTCCGGATCTTCCGCTACCTGACCTTCCGCACGGCGTTCGCGTCGCTCACGGCGCTGCTGATTGCGCTGTTCATCGGCCCGTGGGTGATCCGCATGCTGCGCGAGTTCCAGATCGGGCAGTTTGTGCGCGAAGACGGACCCCAGTCGCACCTGAAGAAGACCGGCACGCCCACCATGGGTGGCGTGCTGATCTGCATCGCGATCCTTCTGCCCACGGTGTTGTGGTCCGATCCCGCCAATCCCTTTGTGTGGGTGGCGGTGTTTGCCACCGCGGCGTACGGCGCCATTGGGTTCGCCGATGACTACATCAAGGTGGTGCGCCGGCGCAGCCTGGGCCTCACGGCCCGCGCCAAGCTGTTCTGGCAGGGTGTGGTGGGCATTATCGTCGCCGTTTCGCTGCTCGTTTTACAGCAGTTCAAGCTGTTTTCCACGCGGCTGAACGTGCCCTTTTTCAAGAGCCTGCACCCCGACCTGCTCTGGCATCTGTGGCCGGCCACGCTGCCCCACCTGGGTGTGATCGCCTTCCTGCCCTTTGTTATCTGGGTCACCCTGTGGCTCTCGCTCTCGTCAAACGCCGTGAACCTGACCGATGGGCTGGACGGCCTGGCTATCGGCTGCACCATCATCGCGGCCGGCGCGCTCACGGTGCTCACCTACGTCAGCGGCCACGTGGTGTTCGCCGACTACCTCGAGCTCCAGCGCATGCCCCCGGTGGGCGAGCTCACGGTGTTCTGCGGCTCGATGGTCGGGGCCTCGATCGGCTTTCTCTGGTACAACGCCCACCCCGCCGAAGTGTTTATGGGCGACGTGGGCTCGCTGGCCCTGGGCGGGGCCATCGGCACGGTCGCCATTGTCATCCGCCAGGAGCTGCTGCTGCCCTTTATTGGCGGCATCTTTCTGATCGAGGCCTTCTCGGTGATGCTCCAGGTAGGCAGCTATAAGCTGCGCAAGAAGCGCATCTTCAAGATGGCGCCCCTGCACCACCACTTCGAGCAACTCGGCTGGCAGGAGTCCAAGGTGATCGCCCGCTTCTGGATCGGCGCGCTGGTGTTTGCATTGTTTGCACTCACCACGTTGAAACTGCGCTAAACCGGCGACCGCGCATCGCCCATGCAGGCACAATAGAGGTGCTGCCGGGGTTGCGCTTCGGGGTGCCGTAGGATAGACCCATGATGGAACTGAAAGGCAAAAAGGTTCTGGTGGTCGGGCTGGGCAAGTCCGGCCTGGCCGCGGCGCTGTTTTTGCGCCACAAGGGCGCGCAGGTCACGGTTTCGGACGTGCGCTCGGCCGAGTCGCTGGCCAAGGAGATTCCCGCCCTGCTGGAAGAGGGCATTATGGTGGAAGCGGGCGGCCACGGGCTGCTGACCTTCCGCCGCCAGGATCTGATTGTGGTTAGCCCGGGCGTGCCGCTGGATACGCCGGAACTGGTGCAGGCGCGCAGCTTCGGCCTGCCGGTGATCGGCGAACTGGAGCTGGCCGCGCGCTTCCTCAAGGGGAAGATTCTGGCCATTACCGGCTCCAACGGCAAGACCACCACCACGGCTCTGCTGGGCGCGATTCTGGAAGAGGCGGGATTCCCGGTGCTGGTGGGCGGCAACATCGGCGTGCCGGTGATCTCGCTGGTGGAGCAGAGCAGCGATGAGACCTGGTGCGTGCTCGAAGTGTCCAGCTTCCAGCTCGAGAGCACGGAACAGTTTCATCCTGCGGTGGCCGTGATTCTGAACATCACGCCCGATCATCTGGACCGTCACGGCAGCTTTGAGAACTACGCGCGCGCCAAGGAACGCATCTTCGCCGCACAATCGGGCAGCGATGCAGTGGTGCTGAACGCCGACAATCCGCGCACGGCGCAGGCGGCGGCGCGCTCCAACGCGCAGGTGCTGTGGTTCTCGATTGAGCACTCGGTGCGCCAGGGCGCATGGGTGGACAGCGGCTACCTGGTTCATCGCGGCACTCACGACGGCGAGGTCGAGCGGATCATGCCGCTGAGCAAGATTCCGCTCAAGGGGGAGCACAACGTGGAGAACGTGGTGGCGGCGGTATGCGCGGCGCGGCAGGCCGGCGCATCGGCTGCCGCGATCGCCCGCGCCATCGAAAAGTTCCAGGCGGTGGAGCATCGCCTGGAGTACGTAGCCACGGTGAACGGCGTCGAGTTCTACAACGACTCCAAGGCGACCAATGTGGATGCCACGGCCAAGGCGATTGCGGCGTTTTCCGGCGGCGTGCACCTTATTCTGGGCGGCAAAGACAAGGGCTCCGATTACACCACATTGTCTGATCTGCTGCGGCAGCGGGTGCGCGCGGTGTATACCATCGGCTCGGCCGCGGCCAAGATCGAGTCGCAGTTGCGCGGGGTGGTTTCGCTGCACTCCTGCGAGACGCTGGAGCGCGCGGTGAATACCGCCGCGACGGCGGCACGTGCGGGCGAAGTAGTGCTGCTGGCTCCGGCCTGTTCCAGCTTCGACCAGTTCGACAGCTACGAGCACCGCGGCCGGGTCTTCAAGGACCTGGTCCATGACCGCCGCCTCACCATGCGGCAAAACGCGTAAGGTTTTCTCCGGAACGGCGAATTGAAACACCGGGGCCTGAGGCCCTGAATTCAGGCAGTGCAGGGCGGGTATGGCAAAGCGGGTCGGCGTCGATAAATGGATGTTCTTCATCACCCTGCTGCTCGTGGTTGCCGGGCTCGCGATGGTTTTTTCCGCCTCCGCCGTCGTGGCGCAGGCGCGTTACCACTCGCCCTACACGTTTGTCGGCAAGCAGGCCATCTGGGCGCTGGCGGGCGTTTTCGCGATGCTGGTGCTCATGCGCATCGACATCAGCAGCTACAACTCGCCGCGCTTTATTTATGCCGCGCTGTGCTTCACGACCCTGCTGCTGGTAGCGGTCTTCTTCTTTCCTGACTCGCACAACACCCACCGCTGGATTCGCTTCGGCAGCTTCTTTACCTTTCAGCCGTCGGAGATCGCGAAGCCGGTGCTGGTGCTGTTTCTGGCCTGGTTCCTGCAATACCGCCTGGACGCGATGCGCGACTGGCGCAACACGCTGCTGCGCGCGGCGATTGTGCCTGTGGTCTTTATGCTGCTGGTGGTGAAGCAGCCCGACCTGGGGACGGCGCTGGTCCTGGGCGGGGTGACCGCGATGATGCTGATCCTGGCCGGGATGGAGTGGCGGTATCTGCTGGGCGGTATTGCCATTGCGCTTCCGCCGCTGCTGGGCCTGTTGTTTCTGGTTCCCTGGCGGCGGCAGCGCATGCTGGCCTTCATGCACCCGGGCATCGATCCGCAGGGCGCGGGATTTCACATTACGCAGTCGCTCATCGCTGTGGGCACGGGCGGCTTCGCCGGCCGCGGCTACATGGAGGGCATGCAGAAGCTCTTCTACCTGCCGGAGGCTTCCACCGACTTCATCTTCGCCAATATCGGCGAGGAGCTGGGCTTCATCGGTGCCATGGCCATCGTGCTGCTGTTTGTCATCTTTGCGGTGCGGGGCTTGCGCGCGGCCTTCCGCTCGCGCGATCCGTTCGCCCGCATGGTGGCCTTCGGCCTGACCGTAACCATTCTGCTCCAGGCGTTCTTCAACATCAGCGTGGTGCTTTCGCTGGTGCCCACGAAAGGTATCCCCCTGCCACTTATCTCCTCCGGCGGAACTTCGCTGTTCTGTACCCTGTCTTCCATCGGCGTGCTGCTGAGCATCACCCGGAAAACGGAGTGAGAAAGACAAGAGAACAGGGAACGAGGGAACAAGAGAACAGGGAACGAGGGAACAAGGGAACAAGGGAGCGGAGCGAGGAGTGGACTTTGTTGGAAGATAAGCCAGAATGAATGAACCACGTATCTCTGATCTCTGCTCTCTGATCTCTGACCACTGACCTCCGTTATGTTACGCGTCCTCATTGCCGGTGGTGGAACAGGCGGGCACATTATTCCCGCGCTGGCGGTGGCGCGCGAACTCGTGGCGCGGCATCGGGCGGAGGTCGTCTTCGTCGGGACCGCGCGCGGGTTGGAGACACGGCTGGTGCCCGAGGCGGGCTTTCCGCTGCGGTTGATCGAAGTGGGTCCGCTGAAGAACGTCTCGCTGATCACGCGGGCGCGGACGTTGGCGCGGCTGCCGATGAGCATCTTTGATTGCGGCCGGATCATTCGCGAGTTTCAGCCGGGCGTGGTCTTCGGCGTGGGCGGTTACGCCTCGGGACCGGCGATGGCTGCCGCGGTTCTGCGCAAGGTGCCGGCCATGGCCTTTGAGCCGAACGCCATGCCCGGGCTTGCCAATCGTCTGGTAGGAAAAAGGGTACAGGCCGCGGCGGTGAACTTTCCCGGTGCGGCGAAGTGGTTCCGCAACGCCGAGGTCACCGGCATCCCGGTGCGCCCGGAGTTCTTCGCGCTTGAGGCGCCGACCGCGGCCGGGCGGCACTTGCTGATCTTCGGCGGATCACAGGGGGCGGGCATCCTCAATACGCATCTGCCGCAGGTGATCCGGCCGCTGCTGGAAGCGGTGCCCGGGCTGACCGTGCTGCACCAGAGCGGGCTGCGCCACATCGAGGCCACGCAGAAGGCGTATGAGGCGAGCGGCGCCGATCCCGCGCGCTGGCAGGTGCGGGCGTTTCTCGACGACATGCCGGCGCGGTTTGCGCAGGCGCATCTGCTGCTTTCGCGCAGCGGCGCATCGACGGTGGCCGAGGAGGCCGCGGCAGGGAAGCCGGCGCTGCTGATTCCCTTTGCCGCCGCCGCAGACGATCACCAGCGCCGCAACGCGGAGGCCATGGTGGCGGCCGGCGCCGCGGTGATGCTGACGGAAGCCGAGATGCTGGAGCCCCATAAGCTGCTGAACGCGCTGGTGGAGTTGCTGGGCGCGCCGGAGCGGCTGGCCCGCATGGCCGCAGCGGCGCGGACGCAGGCGCACCCGGATGCGGCCGCGAGGATTGCGGACCGGCTGGCGGAGCTGGGTGGAGGCCTGATGTAGGGAAGAGGTGTGGTGTCCCAGGTCTCAGAATAGAGACCTGGGGGCACCGCACCCGGCTGGTTGTGTGTCGTGCTCTCCCAGGTCCCCTTCGGGGGACGGGGCACCCGGATTCATGGGGCAATCAAAAAGAAGACGCCCTGCTCGTGTGAGCAGGGCGTTTTCTTGATTTCAGATTGGGTTTAGTGTTTGCGCTCGGCGCCGGCGGAGGCCAGCTTGGCTTCGGCTTCGGCGATGACGCGGAGCGACTCGTCGTAGGCCTCTTCGCTGTCGCCGGCCTGCTTCCAGAGCTCCAGGCCGCGGTCGAGCTGGCGCTCGGCGCGCTGGACATCGATCTCCTCGGGCTTGAGCGCGTCGTTGGCCAGGATGGTGACGCGGTCGGGCAATACTTCCACGAAGCCCCAGCTCACGTTGTAGCGCAGCTCGCCATTGCCGCTCTCGGAGGCGCTGCCGTGCACGGTCACGTCACCAGCGCCCAGTTCGGCCAGCAGTGGCGCGTGCCCGTAGAGCACCTCCATGTAGCCGTTCTTCGCCGGCAGCTCGACTGCATCGGCAGGCTGCTCGAAGAGCGTGCGCTCGGGGGTGACGAGGCGGACGCGGAGTTGGTTGGTCTGATCTGCCATAAATGCCTTTCAGAGATCAGGGAACAGAGGTCAGCGATCAGCGGCAAATACTCGTGCGGATCTTTGAGCTCTGTTCTCTGACAACTGTTCTTACACGCTCGCCTTGAGCTTCTCGGCGGTTTCCAGCACTTCCTCGATGCCGCCCTTCATGTAGAAGGCCTGCTCGGGGACGTCGTCGTGCTTGCCCTCGATAATCTCCTTGAAGCTACGCACGGTGTCGGCAATCTTCACGTAGCGGCCGGGGATGCCGGTGAACTGCTCCGCCACATGGAACGGCTGCGACAGGAACTTTTGCACCTTGCGGGCGCGGGCCACGGTGAGCTTGTCCTCTTCCGAGAGCTCGTCGATGCCGAGGATGGCGATGATGTCCTGCAGGTCCTTGTAGCGCTGCAAGATCTTCTTCACGCCCTGGGCGACGTCGTAGTGCTCCTGGCCGACCGTGCGCACCGACAGGATGCGCGAGGTCGAAGCGAGCGGATCGACGGCCGGGTAAATGCCGAGCTCGGAGAGTGGGCGGCTCAACACGGTGGTGGCGTCGAGGTGGGCGAAGGTAGTGGCCGGCGCGGGATCGGTCAAGTCATCGGCGG
>JAJZCY010000302.1 GCA_021828835.1 Acidobacteriota bacterium
CGGGTCGGAGGGATCCATCTGGTAGATCGAAGGCGTGGTAACCACCTTCGCCAGATCCGTGCCTTCCATCTTGCGAATGCTTCTGGCCTTTTGAACCAGAGCGTCGGGATTGGAGACGTCAGTGGAGATGACACCGCGCATGACGCCGCGGTCACGCAGGTGACGGACCAGGGCGCGGGTATCGATCTCGGCGAGGACCGGGACCTTGTACCGCTCCATGTACTCGTCGGTGACCTGCTCCGAGCGCCAGTTGGAACTGATGGCCGAGAACTCGCGAACGATCAGCCCCTCGATAAAGGGCTTTGCCGCCTCGTTGTCAGCTTGGTTGGTGCCGTAATTGCCAATTTGGGGATTGGTGAGAACGACAATCTGCCCGGCATAGGAGGGATCGGTAGCGATTTCCTGATAACCGGTAAGGGAAGTATTGAAAACAACTTCGCCCTGGCATTCGCCGGGGTGGCCGTAACCGAGGCCGCGGAAGATGCGCCCGTCTTCGAGCGCGAGGATCGCCTGCATCGCCGCTCCGAGGAGTGGATTCAATCGATTTTAGCAGGTTGAGGGGGTGATCTGGGACACAGTAGCTGTTGAATTCTCGCCCGCGTGCCAAAAACCTAATTCAGCACGCCGGCATCCCTGGCCGGCCAGTAGACGAAAACCGCCTTGCCGTAGATCAGAGAACGCTCGACAGGGCCGAACTCGCGGCTGTCGGACGAGATGGAGCGATGATCTCCCATCATGAAGTAGTAGCCTTTGGGCACCACCATGGCGGGCATGGAGCGGGAATCGCGATATTTTGCCGGCACATAGCTCTCGGGCAGGGCCTTGCCGTTGAGCCATACCTGACCGTGGTCGATGCGGATGCGGTCGCCCGGCAACGCGATGACGCGCTTGATGTAGCTCTTGGTGGGATCGAGGGGGTAGTGAAAGACCACGATATCACCGCGCTGAATGGCTTCGATGTGGTAGACAAACTTGTTGATGAACAGGCGATCGCTGTTTTCCAGGCGCGGCAGCATGCTGGTGCCTTCCACGCGGACGGGCTGATAGAGGAAGGTGATGATCAAGACGGAGGCTGCGGCGGAGATCAGCAGGTCGCGCAGCCAGAGACCGAGCGAGTTGACCCTTGCGTCGGACGCAGGAACTCCGCCGGTAGCCTGCTGGGGCATCGCGGCGTTTGGATCTGGGGAAATGGGTTCAGTCTCTTCCGGCACTGTCGACATCATTCTTCTCTAGACTACTCGCAAGCAATGCCTGCCATGGGGCAGAGCATGTGATGGCTCGGTTTTTTCATGGGTTGGGGTTGATCAGGCGCCGGAACCAGCGTTGGAGCTGTTCCGGATTTCCCGCCGGGAAGATTTTCCTGCTGGAGCAGGAGCGGCCGCTGGAGGACCATCTCCACCTGGGTACCGCGCTCGATGTTCACATCCGCGCCACGGGTAAAGAGGGTGGCAATTCCGACGGCGGCAGCTCCGGCGGCAAGCCCGACCAGGCCGCCAGCGAGCGCATGGCCGCTGGCCAGGCCGGCAATGGAGCCGACGGTCGCGCCGGTAGGAACCGCGACCTTGGCCACTGTGCCGGCATCGCGGCCCTTGTTGCCATCCTGCTCGATGGTGCCTTCCTGGTCATTCTTGACCGTCTGCTTGCTAGCTCCTGGCAGTTCGTTCACGCTGCCCGGTATTTCGACCACCGTGCCATTGGGAAAGATCATCGAGGTGAAGTGCATGTCGAGCTGCGCCTTGCCATGGATGCGGCCAGCGCGGACGACGCGGTCCACTACACCCTGCACGTAGACGCCGGGCGGAATCATCTCGTGGTTGCCGACCACGACCGGGAAGGCGGTAGAGAGATAGACGCCGTCGCCGGGCTTGGCGCTGCGGGTGTTGATAGAGCTGCGCAACTGGAGAAGGACCTTGGTTCCGGCGGGAACCTCGTAGGTTTTGGGAGCGGCGAGGGGCGAGGCCGCGGCCGAAGCGGAGGACGTGACCGCAGCCCTGGCCGGGGCGGCGGGAGTCGGACTCTGCGCGGCGGCAACGGAGAACGTGGCGAGGACCCCTATGAACCCCGCCGCGAAGTGCAATCGTTGTCTCCCTTGCATCGCACACTCCCCCTCACCGTAATAGACGGCAATTCTCTGCAAAGGATAACTCTGTCGAGAAGCGCCTCGCGGCCATACTAACGCATGCGCCGCGCTATGCTTCAAGTGCAGAGGATTGCAGGAGAGATGAGCGATTCCGAGAGGTGCGGGGGCCGTTCGGGCCGTTTCGCCGCGGTGTATCGGGTGGCCGAGGAGGCCGTTGCCGCGCGAGCGTTTCCGGGCTGCGCGTTTGGCGTGCTGGCGGTCGGCGAGGTGGTTTTGCAGGATGCGGCGGGGCATTTCACCTACGAGGCTGAATCGCCGGCAGTCGGGCCTGCAACTGTGTTTGACCTGGCCAGCGTGAGCAAGGTGGTGGCAACCACGGCTGCGGCCATGCTGCTGACGCAACGCGGGCGGCTCGATGTCGATAGCCGGCTGGGCGAGGTCCTGCCGGAGTTTGTGGCGCATCGCGCGGAAGACGATCCGGCACGAGAGGTTACCCTGCGGCATCTGCTGGCGCACGCCTCGGGGTTGCCCGGCTATGTGGAGTTCTTTCGCACGGCAACGGACTGCGATTCCCTGCTCCGCGCCTGCTTCGATTTGCAAGTCGAGGCGGCGCCGGGAACGCGCGCCCAGTACTCCGATCCCGGCTTTATCCTGCTTGGGAAAGCGCTGGAGGTTTGCGCGGGAGAATCGCTCGACAGCTTCACTGACCGCGAGATCTTCGCGCCGCTGGGACTGGCCAGCACCTGCTTCAATCCAGTGGCTGCGGATCGTGCAGGCATCCCGCCGACCGAAATAGACGAGAGATTCCGCCGGCGGCGGATTCAGGGCGAGGTACAGGACGAGAATGCCTGGGTGCTGGGCGGAGTTGCCGGGCACGCGGGGGTGTTCTCGAATGTGCCCGATCTGCTCCAGTTTGCAAAGGAAATTCTGGAGGGGGCGGCGGGACGGTCAGAGCTGTTTGCGCGGGAGACGGTAGAGATGTTCGCCCGGCGACAGGCGCCTGCCGGAAGTTCGCGCGCGCTGGGCTGGGATACGCCCTCGCAGAACTCCTCGTCGGGGCGGCACTTTTCGCCGCACTCGATCGGGCATCTCGGGTACAGCGGCTGCTCATTGTGGATCGATCTGGATGCGGCGGTGGCCGTGGTGCTGCTGACCAACCGCACCTGGCCGGACCGCAGCAGCCAGCTCATCCGGCAGGTCCGGCCTGCGTTTCACGACGCGGTGCGGAAGGCGCTGTGAACAACGCTTCGCAAACCAGACAGGCGGGTGGCGCAGCCTTGTATTGAAGCCCGTGACGACCCCGCTGCTCAGAGTTTTTACCGCGCAAGGTTGGGGCAGGTGGCCCGCCCAAGTTCTTCACGTCTCATGATCGCAGGGCTTCAATGCCCCATCCAAGCCGCGCGTTTTGCGGCTTGGATGGGAAAGCACAATCATTCGCCCGTCTGCACGGGCACTCCTTCCGGGCATGTGGCTGGCCGAAGTTCTTCGCGCCTGCTCCAGCACGGCCTCCACGATCTCCCTGGCTGCCGGAGCGTCTAGCAGCGGCAGACGGTGAAAGCAACTGAAGGTGATGAAGTGCAGCGCTTCCGCCTGCTGGAACCGTTTCAAGCCGCTCGGCGTGAGCCCATCTTAGACTCATCCCACTCGCTCATCGCAAAAGACCATGAACGGGGCGGCTGAGCGAAGTGTGGGGTCTCCCACCCATCCACGAAAAACCGTGGATGGATGGACACAAGAGGCTCGTAGCTCTCGATGAGTGGGCCACCTGCCATGGGGAGGCGGGATGCGGATCAGTATAGCTGAGTTTGAGTCACCCGCCCGCCCACCGCGATGAAGCTGCGGTGGATGATTGCATGACAGCGTCGGCTCCTTCGGCTGAGTAGACTGGTTGCTGCTAGACGACCATGTAGCTCGGGAGAAGGAGCCGAGCATGATGATTATAGGCTGTGATTTTCATCCCAGTTTTCAGCAGA
>JAJZCY010000303.1 GCA_021828835.1 Acidobacteriota bacterium
TCCTCCGTCGTACCCGTGGACAGGCGAGCAGCAGGCGTTCCTGGCCGCGCTGGCCAAGGATCTGAAGGCCAACGCCGGCAAGAGTGCGATCTTGCCCGGTCTCTACCAGGATCCGGTGGTCGCCGAACTGGCGCTGGCCATGAACCAGGCGCTGGGCAACGTGGGCAAGACGGTTTACGTGAGCAGCGAGACGGTGCTGCCGCTGCCCTCCAGCCAGGTGGACGATCTCAAGGCGCTGGTCGCCGATCTGAATGCGGGCAAGGTGAACTGGCTGGTCATTCTGAATGCGAATCCGATCTACACGGTTCCTGTGGACATGAACTTCGCCTCGGCGTTCAACCGGGCGAAGATGGTGGTCCATCTGGGCTCGCATGTAGACGAGACCGGACAGCTTGCGCCGTGGCACATCAACTCCGCGCATTACCTGGAGTCATGGTCGGATGTGCGCTGCTACGACGGCACGGTGTCGATTGTGCAGCCGATGATCGAACCGCTCTACAACGGGCGCAGCGCGCACGACATGTTCCAGGCGCTGCTGAACCAGCCGATGCTGAGCGCGTATGAAGCGGTGCGCGAGACCTGGAAGCCGGTGATCCAGGGCGATTTCGAAGAGGGCTGGCGCAAGTCACTGCACGACGGCTGGGTTGCCAACACCGCCTTCAACAACCCGGGAGCTGCGAAGACCGGCAAGGCCGCGGACAAGAGCGCCAAGGCTCCCGCGGGATTCAAGGGCTCCATTCCCGCGCCCTCGCCGAAAGAGGCCTTCGAGGTCATCTTCCGGCCCGATCCGAATGTCTACGACGGCCGCTGGAACAACGTCGGCTGGTTGCAGGAGCTGCCCAAGCCGATTACCAATCTGAGCTGGGATAACGCGGCGATCGTCTCCGGTTACACGCTCACCAAGCTCGGGCTGGAAGAAGACGACATTGTCGAGATCAGCGTGGGCAACGGCCGCGTGAAGGCGCCGGTGATTGTGGCTCCGGGCCATCCGGACAACTCGGCCACGGTTTATCTCGGCTACGGCCGCGAGTTTGCGGGGCGCGTGGGCTCGGGGCAGGGCTTCAATGCCTATCTGGTGCGCAACACTTGGGGCATGCTGCAGTCCACCGGCGGGATGCGCAAGCTGGACGGCAAGTGGGGCGTGGCTATCACCAAGAGCCACTATCAGGATCACCGCCCATCGATCTTGGGTGGCACGGGCGAAAACGGCAACCACTCGCTCGAGGGCGATGAGGCGCTGGGGCCGCGCGGCATCATCCGCTACGCCACGCTCGAGGACTTCAAGGCCAATCCCAACTTTGCCCATGAGGGAGACGGGCGCGAGACGCCATCGGCGGACACTTCGCTGTTCCCCAACTGGCAGTACAACGAAAACGCGTGGGCCATGTCGATCGACATGAATAGCTGCGTAGGCTGCAACGCCTGCATGGTGAGCTGCTACGCGGAGAACAACATCGCGGTGGTAGGCAAGCAGCAGGTGCGCATCGGCCGCAACATGCAGTGGATCCGCATCGACACCTACTTCGAGGGCGATCTGGCGGCGCCGCGGGCGCACTTCCAGCCCATGCTCTGCCAGCAGTGCGAGAACGCGCCCTGCGAGCAGGTTTGCCCGGTGGGCGCCACGGTGCACTCGGCGGAAGGCCTCAACATGATGGTCTACAACCGCTGCGTGGGCACCCGTTACTGCTCCAACAACTGCCCCTACAAGGTGCGCCGCTTCAACTTCCTGCTCTACTCCGATTACGAGACGGAGAGCCTGAAGCTGATGCGCAACCCGGACGTCACGGTGCGTTCGCGTGGCGTGATGGAGAAGTGCAGCTACTGCGTGCAGCGCATCCAGGAAGCCAAGATCACGGCGGATATCGAGAATCGTCCTATTCGTGACGGGGAGATCCAGACCGCCTGCCAGCAGGCCTGCCCGGCCTCGGCCATCACCTTCGGCAACCGCAACGACAAGACCAGCCGGGTAGCCCAGTTGCAGGCGCAGCCGCGCAGCTACCAGGTGCTGGCCGATCAGAATACGCGTCCCCGCACCATGTACGTGGCGGAAGTCCTGAATCCCAACTCCGAACTCGAAGCAACTCCGGTGGAGTACGCGCCGGCAAAGGGTTAATCCGCGATGGCAACGAGCAAAGTCGACCTTCACGACCGGATCGATCCCGCAACCGGGGAATACCGGGTCGTAGCGCCCGGCCAGACCTTCCGGTCGGTTACAGAAAAGATCACGCGCATTGTGCTCACGCCGCACACGCCGCTGGGGTGGTTTGGCTACTTCGCGGTAGCGGGCTCGGGCGCAACCATGCTGCTGGTGGCGGTCACCTGGCTATTCCTGAGGGGTGTGGGCATCTGGGGCATTACCGAGCCGGTCGCCTGGGGCTTCGCCATTATTAACTTCGTGTGGTGGATCGGTATCGGCCACGCCGGCACGCTGATCTCGGCTATTTTGCTGCTGTTCAAGCAGGGCTGGCGCAATGCGATCAGCCGCTTTGCCGAGGCCATGACGATCTTCGCGGTGGCCTGCGCCGGGCTCTTCCCGCTGATTCACGTCGGGCGCCCATGGCTGGGATACTGGCTGTTTCCGCTGCCCTTCACCATGACGGTGTGGCCGCAGTTCCGGTCTCCGCTGCTGTGGGACGTGTTTGCGGTGTCGACCTACGCCACGATCTCGGTGGTCTTCTGGTACATCGGCATGGTGCCCGATCTCGGCACTTTCCGCGACCGCTCGCAGTCGAAGCTGGGCCAGTATGTCTACGGAATGCTGTCGCTCGGCTGGCGCGGCTCGGCCCGCCACTGGATGCGCTATGAGACGGCATCGCTGCTGCTGGCCGGCCTGGCCACGCCGCTGGTGCTTTCGGTGCACACCGTCATCAGCTTCGATTTTGCCGTGGCGGTTCTGCCCGGCTGGCACACCACCGTCTTTCCGCCCCTGTTCGTTGCCGGCGCCATCTATTCCGGCTTCGCGATGGTGCTTACCCTGGCCATTCCCCTGCGCAAGTACTACCACCTGGACGCGCTAGTGACCGAGCGCCACATCGACAACATGGGCAAGTTGATGCTGGTCACCGGCTTCATTGTGGCCTACGGCTACGCAATCGAAGCCTTCATGGGCTGGTACTCGGCCGACCACTGGGAGGCCTTCCTCGTCTGGAATGAGATGTTCGGGCCCATGGGCTGGTCGTACTGGATGCTGATTGCCACCAACGTGGCCATTCCGCTGACGACCTTGTGGTCGCGGAAGCTGCGCACCAACATGACCTACATGTTCATCCTGTCGATCATTGTGAACACGGGCATGTGGATGGAGCGCTTCGTCATCGTTGTCGTCAGCCTGACGCGCGACTTCCTGCCCTCCTCGTGGGGAACCTATCGCCCCACCAAGTGGGATTACATGACCTTTGCGGGCACGCTCGGGTTCTTCACCTTCCTGTTCCTGTTGTTTGTCCGCTTCCTGCCCATGATTCCCATGAACGAAGTACGCATGCTGCTCCCGTCGGCCAAGGTACGGCAGAAGACGGGTCCGGAGGTTGTGAGCTAATGCCGCCGCGTGAAGGAACCTACGGCCTGCTGGCCGAATTCGAGACGCCGGGCGACCTGGTGAGGGCCGCGCAACAGGCGTACAAGGATGGATGGCGCCGCCTGGACTGCTATTCCCCTTATCCGGTTGAGGAAGCGGCCGAGGCCATCGGCTTCCATCGCAACAAGGTGCCGCTCTTGTGCCTCATCGGCGGCCTGATGGGCGGAGCCGCCATGTTCGCGATGGAGACCTGGATCTCGGTGCTGGCCTATCCGCTGGATATCGGGGGCCGCCCCACCTACTCCTGGCCGGCCTTCGTGGTGCCGGCTTACGAGTGGACGATTCTGTGGGCAGGACTCTCGGCGGCCTTCGGCATGCTGGCCCTGAACGGTCTGCCGTCGCTGTATCACCCGCTCTTCAACGCGCCCAACTTCCGTGACGGTGCGCTGACCGACAAGTTCTTCCTGTGCC
>JAJZCY010000034.1 GCA_021828835.1 Acidobacteriota bacterium
ATAGGTAAAGGGATCGACGATGGCAATCGAGCGCAGCCATTTGGGGAAGGCATCAATCGGGTAAATGGCGCCCGAAGGGAAGAAGAGCAGCGTGTTGAGCACGCCGAACATGGCGCGCGGCACCAGGGGATCGTCCACGCGCACCATCATCAGGAACATCATCCCGTTGAAGGCAATCGAGGTCACCAGAATGACGCTGAGCAATTCCAAATCCTGCATGGGATGGAAGATCACGCCCAGCCCGGCCAGTAGCGAACCAATCACAGTGAGCGAAATACCCGCCAGCACGGCCTTGATGGAGCCCGCAACGTTGAGCCCCATCACCAGTTCGAGGCCGGTAATGGGCGTAACCAGGTAACCTTCATGCACGCCGCGGGCCTTATCATCGATGTAAAGCATGCCCCCGCCGATCATCACCGAGACGTACATGGCCAGCGCAATCGAACCGGAGAGCAGAAACTTCATGTAGGCGACGTAGGGATAGAGCTCCACGATCTCAAGCGCGATTTTCTTGTCGATTCTGTCGGGGACCACCGGCGCATTGAGCGCGGTTACGATTGACTGCATCTCCGATTCGAGCGTACTCGACATGAACTGGTCGGAGTTGTCGACGACCAGCCCGATCTGCGGCCGGTCCTGCGCGTAGACGCGGCGTGAGTACTGCGCGGGAATTATCACCGCCGCATCCAGCCTGCCGGTGCGCACGTCGTTCTGGGCGGTTCGCTCGTCGGGGTATTCAAACGTGTGGAAGGTCTTGATGGTGGCGCCCACTGCCGCAAACGCTTCGCGCACCTTGACGGCCTGCGGCCCGTGATCGTAGTCCACCACGCCCACACGGGCGTTGGTAATCTTGCCGCCAAACGCATTGCCCAGAATCACGAGCTGCACCAGCGGCAGCATCATGCTCATGATCATGAGCATCGGCGAGCGGAAAAACTTCCGCATCTCGCGCTCGACAATGGCCCACATCCGGTTCATGGCTGCATCCCCGGCCGCGGCGGCATGATGAAGCTGACCGGCTTCACCTGCTCGTCGCGCAGTTGCCGGCCGGTGTAGTGCACAAAGACATCGTCCAGCGTGGTGTTCTGCACGCTCAGTGAAGAGAGCGTGACGCCCTGCTCAGCGGCCATCTGCACCAGTTCGAGCGTAGTTTTCGAGCCAGAGGTACTGAGCACGCGATAGAACCCGGCGCTCTCCGGCTGTACACTGGTCACGCCGGTCAGACGCTCCAGCCGCTCCTTCCACTCCGGCGACTCGCGATCGAAGTGCACCTCCACGACATTGGCCCCGGCCACGCTGTTTTTAAGCTCGGTAGGCGTACCCAACGCCACGAGGTTGCCGTGGTCCACAATGGCGATGCGATCGCAGAGCTTGTCGGCTTCCTCCATGTAATGGGTGGTGATCAGAATGGTGAGCTTGCGCGTCTCCTTCAGGTTATTGAGCATCTCCCACACCGCGATGCGCGAAACGGGATCGAGGCCGGTGGTGGGCTCGTCGAGAAAGAAGATGCGCGGATCGTGCACCAGCCCGCGCGCAATCTCAAGCCGGCGCCGCATGCCGCCGGAGAGGGTCTTGGTCTGAGCGCCGCGCCACTTGCTCAGGTCCACCGCCTCCAGCACCTCGGCGATGTTCTTTTCGCGCCGCCCGCGGGGCACACTGTAGAGCTTGGCGTAGATGAGCAGGTTCTCTTCAACGGTGAGATCCGGATCACTGGTCAATGCCTGAGGAATCACGCCGATCATGCGCCGCACCGCATCCGGCTCCTTCGCCACATCGTAGCCCGCGATGAGCGCACGTCCGGCTGTGACCGGGATGAGCGTGGTCATCATGCGGATCAGCGTGCTTTTCCCGGCGCCATTGGGGCCCAGCAAGCCGAAGATCTCGCCATCGGCCACACGGAAGCTGATTCCCTTCACCGCTTCGAAATCGCCGTAGCGTTTGACGATGTTTTCGACTTCAATGGCCGGAGCCTGCATGCCGCCGGGGGCAGCAGGCTCCGTGTGTCTCCGCTTCATCATTGCCGCACCAGCTTGCTCAAGGGCAGGTAGACCTCAGCGGTCATGCCCGGAACAAAGGCTTCGCCCGGATTCGGAATCAGCAGCTTCAACTGCACGGTTTTGATATCGCGCTTGCGCCTGCTCACATCGCGCTGCGTCGCAAAGTCGGCCTCGGTCTGCTTGGCAATGACCTTGCCCCACACGGTGGCTCCGCTGGGCATCACGACGCGCAGCTTGTCTCCCAGCTTCACGGAGTCGGCATAGGTTTCGGGCAACGGGGCATAGACCCAGGTCTGGTTCAGGTCCATGATTGTGACGATCGGCGTTGCGGGCTGCACCACTTCGCCCTGTCGCGCAGCCCATACGTCCACCACGCCATCCGCGGGCGCGGTGATTTCAGCGTAATCTCGTTCCACCCGCGCTTCGGCAGCCAGCGCCTGCGCACTGGCTGCGGAACTGCGTGCCGCACCCAGGCTGCGCTGCGATACCGCCACCAGCAGTTCGTGCGCCTGGGCCTGGCGCAGAGAAGCCTCCGCCGCATTGAGATTGCTCCTGGCTGTACGGATCGCGGCCGCAGCGGCTTGCAAGCTGGTCTCCGCCTCTTCTTTGGCTTGGGCGCTGTCGATGCCCTGCGCCGCTAATGCGACGGTACGGCTGGTGTCCGCCTGTTGATGCTCGTAATTAGCCTGGGCCTGGGCCAGCGTAGCTTGCGCAGCCTGTACCTGGGCCTCGGCCGTGGCGGTCGCGCTCGAAGTCTCGCCGCGCGTCTGGCGCTCCGTCTCCTGCGCCTCTTGCACCTGCCACGCCTGGCCCGCTGCTGTAGCTTGCGCAGCCTTGAGGGCTGCTTCCAGGTCATCGCTCTCGACGGTCGCGATGAGCTGACCTGCTTTCACGTGATCGCCCTCCTGCACGGTGAGCGTCTGCAAGCGGCCGGGGATGCGGGAGCTGACAACAATCTCGTTGGCATCCACGGTGCCAATCAACTGCAGTTCCCTGCTGCGCGGCGTGGTCACGAAATACCACACCAGCGATCCCACGGTTAGCAAACCCAGGATGAAAAAAACGCGATTGCGAGCGCTCACTGTTTCTTCCCCTCGATTTTCTTGAAGTCGCTGAACCTGGGCTCAGGCGTATCCGCCAGCACCTTGCGCGCCAGCGACGCGCCGTGGCGGCGATCGCGGAAGATAGCCTGTCCCAGCGTTTCTACCAGGGCCACGCGGCGCGTGCGCAGCGACTGAACGGATAAGGGATCAAAATGCAGCGTCAGGCTCCAGACGGGAGCGCTGAGGAAATAGAACACGTTCGCGCCCAGGCCGATCAGCATGATCTGCAGCCAATCGCCGTCAATCAACTCGCCCGACGCGATGCCCTCGCGCACCATCGTCTGAAATGCCTGTTGGAGTGGGCCGAAGATCCGCTCCACCAGGATCAGCAGCGCGCCCTGTTCGCCCTTGTGCAAACGGATCATCTCCTGCTGCATCAGGCTCTGGAATTCGCGCTGTGTGAGGATGCGGTCGAAGTGGTTGAGAACAGCGCGCAGCACCCGCTCCCCTGGGCTGGCCTCCAGTGCAAAGACCGCCATGGCGCTCTCGCGCACGCGCAAGGCGGCGGCTTCGAGCGTAGCAATGTACAGCTTCTCTTTGCTCTCGAAGTAGTAGTAGAGCAGGGCCTTGTTCACGCCTGCCGCAGTGGCGATCTGTTCCGTACGGGCGCCGGCGAGGCCGTTGGCGCTGAACTCGCGAAGTGCGGCATCCAGGATGCGGGCGCGCGTCTCGGCGGCGCGGTCGGGCGATTCCTGGCGCAGATCGGTGCGTTTGGTCATAAAATTAACTAACTGGTTAGTAAAATACCGCGAATGCGGGTTGCCGCGCAAGCGCCTTCTCTGCACCGCCGCCAGAAAGCGCCCCGGCTACTCGCTCTGCAAAGGCTTGGAGATGGACTCCAGGCTCTTCCCGGCGGCCTCAATCCCGATTTTGTGCTCAAAGCCGGCGCCCAGCAGCATCAGGAAAGCCGCGATTCCGTAGCCAATCGCCAGCATCCCGCGGGAGTTGCTGGCGATCAGTTCCCCAAAGAGAACTGGCGCGCCAACACCGCCGAGCAGAGTCCCGGAGGCGTAGAAGATGGCAATGGCGAAAGCTCGAAGCTCCAGCGGAAAGATCTCACTCACCGTCAGATAGGCGGCGCTTGCGGCCGGCGAAGCAATAAAGAAGATCACCGTCAGGAAGGCTCCCGTGCCCCAGGCGCCCAGCCAGCCGTGAGCAAACGGAAAGATCATGGCCACCAGCAGGAGGCCGGACGCGGCATAGCAGGCGGTGATCATTGGTTTCCGGCCAATCTTGTCGAACAGGCGGCCCAGCGTGAGCGGCCCCAGAAAACTGGCCAGCGCAAAGGGCAGCAGGTGCATCGGTAACGCCTTGTTGGGCACATGGAAGAAGCGCTTGACCACCAGTCCATAGGAGAAGAAGACGGCATTGAAGAAGAAGGCCTGCCCCACCATCAGCACCAGCGCGAGCAAGGAGCGCTCGCGGTTTTCCCCCGTCATGTTGCGGAAGATCTCTTGGAGCGGGGTGTGATCGCGAACAACGATCTTAAGCTTGTCGCCGGAAAGCAGCGGCAGTTGGCCGGGATTGCCGTGGGTTGCACGTTGTTCGATGTCCGCCACCACGCGGCCGGCCTGTTTCTCATGACCGCGCAGCATCAGCCAGCGCGGGCTCTCCGGCACGAAGAGGCGCAGCACCAGCACCCCCAGTCCCAGCGAGCCGCCGATGCCGAAGGCATAGCGCCAGCCCGTATTCTGCGGCAGGTAGCCCGCCAGCAGAAACATCGCCGCCAGCGATCCGGCAGTGGCGCCCAGCCAGAAGGTGCCGTTGACCACCAGATCGACCGTGCCTCGCACCTTACCGGGGATGAGTTCGTCCACCGCCGAGTTGATGGCCGCGTACTCGCCGCCAATGCCGAACCCTGTAAAGAAGCGAAAGATGGAGAAGGTGAAGAGCCCTTGGGAAAAGGCGCTGGCCACGGTGGCGCAAGAATAGGTGGCGAGCGTAGCCAGAAACAGCCGCCGCCGCCCAAGACGGTCGGTGAGATATCCGAAGACCAGCGCGCCTAGAACCGCGCCGGCGAGATAGGTGGTGGCAGCTCCAGTCACCTGCGCAGCGGTGAGCCTCAGTCCGGATTTGCTCTCGAGTATGCCAGACAGCGAGCCCACCAGGGTGACTTCCAGTCCGTCCAGCAGCCAGGAAGTCCCCAGCGATGCCAGAATCCGCACATGCCAGCTTGACCAGGGAAGCCGGTCCAGGCGCTGGGGAATGTCTGTTTCGATCTTGTTCTTCCTGGATGGCGTGGGAGACTCGGGGTAAGGCGCAGTAACCGGATTTCGCTGGGCAGAAGACATGATCCTCCACAACATCCAACCTGTTCACGTGCAGGTATCGCGCGCGCCCTCCTGGCCGCGCCGCAACCTGCTCTTACGGTCCGGACTGTTTCCTGCCAAAGACGCTGATGCGTCCGTTGCGCTCCAGAATGGCGTACTCGACATCTTCAACCTGTCGCATTCCGGCCTGGCGCGCAGCAGCCTCAATATCCGCAAAGCGCAGCTTTTTGCGGTGCAGCACTTCCTGCTGCCACTCTCCCTTGCGAATCACGACCAGAGGGGTGCCATCTAAAAGCCGTCCCATGCGCGGGCTTTTGGTCTTGGCCCAGGAAAGCACGGTGTGGAGCAAGCCCACCGTAATGATGGCGCAGGTGCAGTTGGTCACCGAGCGGTCCTTCCCGACGGTGGAGAGAATGATGGTGCCGCCCATGAGGAAGATGAGCACGAAATCGAAGGGCGTGACCTGCGAGCCCGCCCGGCGGGTAAGGACACGCACGACCAGCAGCAGCACAAAATACCCGACAATGGCGCGAATCAGAGTGGCCATGAGATCAAGGCACAATCAGGATCTTGCCGCGAATCGAATCGCTCCCAGGGACCGCCACCTGGAAGCGGGCTTCGCCGGGAAATTGGGGTGCGAGTTCGATCTGCACGATTCGGGCGCCTCGCCCGGCAGGGAACGTATAGGTGATGCCGGCGTTGCCCAGTTCTGAGCGCAGCGGCTGAGGCGAAATGCGCTGCGCTCCCAGCTCTTTGACGATGGAGCTGCTGACGTAGAGCTGGACTGCGCCATCGTGAAGCGCCGATTTGCCCAATTGAAAGCTCATGACGGAAGGAGTGGATGCACGTTCAATCCAGTCGTACTTGAGCGTCAAAGAGCCGTCGGATGTGTGTTTCTCCGCCTTGGAGAGCCAGCCGCGCCCCAGGAGACCCAGCCCATCCGCGATCAGCACCAGGAAGAAGAACAGCCATACGCTTTTTTCAAAGCGCCACCACTTGCGCTGAAAGTCAAGGTCCTCGCCAACCGCGATTTCATCATCGACCTTGGGAACGCTGTCCTCGATCTTCGCCTGGAAGGGTTTCGCGCACATGCATTTAATCCTGCTGTTGGCTCGGCTCTCTGCGCCTGGTAACGGTAATCGACCCCACCGTCTCCAGCACGGCGGTGCCAATCTCCGTCAAATCGCGGATGCCCTGTTCGCGCGCGGCATCCATCACGTCATCGTCCTTGATCCGTGCGCTGCACATGGTTTGCACACGCCATTCGCCGCCTTTCAGCAGGATCAGGGGACTTCCATCGAGAAGGAGCGCCACACGCCGCGATCGATGCCGCAGCCAGGAGAGCGAAGAATGGCAGAACGCAATGGTAAAGATCTGGCAGAAGGCATTGGTGATCGAGGCATCCATGCCCACCATGCCGGTGAGCGTGAGGCCCCCCATATAAAACACAAGCACGTACTCGAACGGCGTGAGCTGGCGTCCCGGTCTGCGGCCCACGATCCGCACCAGGAAGACCAGAAAGAGATAGCCGAAGGCGGCGCGCAAGATGGTGAACAGTGCCATCACGAGCGCTCCTCCTCTCAAGGCAGCTTGGGGATCCGGAATCTGCGGGTTCCGTGCGCTTTGCCTTCGCGCACGACTGGACAGATTAGAGGAAGAGCAGAGGACGAAGGTTGCCGGTAGAAAGAGTGCGCGTGTCAGCTACTCGGAGGAGTGCTTCCCCGATTTCGCCAAGCGCGCCAGCACCGCCTGCTCGCGCAGTACCTGGCGCAGCGGGCGCGCGGGCGTGCCGTAAAGCACCGTGCCTGGGCGAAGGCCTTCGCTGGTGACGGTTTTGCCGCTGAAGACCCCAGACTGGCCGCCGAGAATTACGCCCGGGCCAACATGCGCGTGATCCCCGATGCCCACCTGGCCGGCCAGCACGGCTCCGCGGCCGATGGTGGATGAACCCGACACTCCGGTCAGGGCCACCAGAATGGCGTCTTCGCCAATCTCGCAGTTGTGGCCCACATGCACCAGGTTGTCGAATTTGGCGCCGCGGCCGACGCGCGTCTCGGCCAGCGCGCCGCGGTCGATAGTGGTGTTGGCGCCGATCTCCACGTCGTCTTCTATTACCAGCGTGCCCTGCTGCGGAAACTGCGTGTAGGAGCCGGTCGCAGAATCGCGCACATAGCCAAAACCGTCCGCGCCCAAAACTGCGCCCGCATGCACCACCACGCGGTTGCCGATCTCCGTCCCGGGATAGATCGTCACGCGCGGGTAAATCCGGGAGTTCTGGCCAATACGTACGCCGTCGCCCACCACCGCACCGGCTTCAACGCGGGAGCCATCGCCAATCTCCACCTGCTCGCCCACTACCGCACAGGCTCCGATCGTCACATTCTGCCCAAGTTTCGCTGTGGAGCTGACTACAGCGGCCGGATGCACGCCGCCCACCGGCAAAGCGGGACTGAGCAAGCAGGCTGCGCGCGCAAACCAGAGGCGCGGCTGAGCGATTTCGATGATGCATCGGGCCTTATCATCGAGCTGCGCCGGTGCTTTTCGAACCACCACCACGCCCGCATCGCTTGCAAGCGCCTTCGCCGCAGATGCAGCATCTTCTGCGAATGTGATTTCGGAGCTGCCGGCGCGGTCGGCAGAGTTGACGCCGGTGACCTCGAGATCGGGTGAACCCTGCACCAGATTCCCGCCCAGGTTTTGAAGCAACTCACCCACTTGCATGCGGTCTCCGTCCTTTCAGCTCAGTAAATGCGCGGCTCGCCAGGTGGCCTTGTTTTCCAGCGCCGGTGAATCCACAGCCACTGCCCAGGAGCCCGCCGGATCCAGGTCTCGATTTCACTGGTGCAGCGCTGTGTGCCTTTCAGGATATCGGCGGCCACATCGTCGGTGTGCGGAATTTCAATCTCCGGTCCGAAACGCAGCACATACTGCCGAGCGGCCGGATCCCAGAGCATGAAGCCGGGAAGCGCAACCGCACCGGTTTTGCGCGCCACGTGCGCCAGCCCGGTGGCCGTGCAAGCCGGGATTCCAAAGAAGTTCACGAACTCCCCTTGCGGCGGAGTCATGTTGGTATCCATCAGGATGCCCACGGTTCGGCCCTTGCGCATGGCCGTCAGCAGGCCGCGCCCAAAGTCATCCTTGTGCAGAACGTAGTTGCCATGCAGGCAGCGGATGCGGTTCACGAAGGCGTCGAGCTTGCGATTGTCGAGCCGCCGGATGACCATACCCATGGGATGGCCCATCATGGAGTGGTAAAAGCTCGACAGTTCCCATGCGCCGAGGTGACCGGTAACGATCAACACCCCCTTGGCTTTGGCCTGGGCTGCCAGGTAGTGCTCCAGGCCCTCGGTACGGATCCACTTGCGGGTATTTTCAGGCGTGTAGCGCGGCATGCGGCAGAACTCGACGAGCTGCCAGGCCAGATGCAGATACACGCTGCGCAGGATCTCCGTGCGTGTCGCGAGGGAGAGGTTCGGCAGGGCCAGTTCAAGATTGCGCTGGCCTACGTGCCGCAGCCGGCCCAGAGACAAGTAGACGCCGCAGGCGATCCCCCGGGCAAAGAGGCGCGCCAACGCACGCGGCATGCGGCCGAGCACCGTCGCCACCGCGACCACCAGCCAATATTCCAGTGTTTCGAGCATGGGCAGAAAGCAAACATCAGTTTACCTTCTGGCGAACGGAAGAGGGGCCAAAGACAAAAATGCGCTCGCGCCCAGTGGGCGGCGAGCGCATTCTTTCTAGCAGTGCTTACTGTTTCTTGGCCTCAACAAAGTGGTGCGCCACATCCCGCACGAAGGGCACGGCGCCGGTCGGCACCGCAATCTTGCCGCGCAGGATGTTCTCAAAGTCCTCCGGGCGGCCGTAGTAGGTGTTGGTATCTTCCCTGTTCTGGGTGACGCTGGTGCCGGAGAGATCGATGCCTGCGAACAGCCCCTTATTGCGCGAGTAGCTGAGCAGTTCGGCATTCATCTTCCAGTCGGTCGCCGCTTGGCCGGCGCGGCCCACCGGGCCAGCCGCTGCGGAAGCTCCCGCACCGATCTTGAATTTGCTCTGGAGCAGATCCTGAAATCCGCGATTGTTCACTGCAACCAGCACCAGGTCGGTCGCCTGCGCGCCGATCTGGAAGCCGAAGGAACCGCCGGCCAACCGAATGAAGACCGGACCGCTCCAGCCATGGCCGGTGCGGCAGGTGACTACACCCTGGCCGTACTGACCGCCGAAGATGAACGCGCCCTTCATCATGCCCGGCACAATCGCCACACAGGTGGCGGACCGCAAAATATTGATCGGGATGGTTCTATCCTGCGCCTGCATGATGTCATCCAGCGCCGTCTTCGCTGCGTTGATGCGATTTTGCAGATCGGCCGGGCTCGAAGCTGCAAACGAAGACGAGGTGAACAACAAGCAGATGCAAAGTGTAAAGACTACTTTCTTCATAGTGATGTCCTTGGTAACCCGGTCTCGCAGCCGCAGCGAAACCAGATTGGAGAATTGAATTTGTCCCAGGGGAAACGCGGTTAAACCGGGGGAAAAAAGACTGGCAACTCCGCGCTGCCCCGCCGCTTTCTCAATCAGGCTACAACATCTGCTTTGCGATGCGTTACATTCATAAGAGCGCCTGCATCTCAGGCGCCAATAGGCTGGGCGCGTACCCTGCCTGAAGAAGCGCCTGCATCACCGGCGGCAACAGACGGGGTGCACATCCTGCCTGAAGGACTGCCTGCCCCCATCACCTGCGGGCCAACGACCGCGCCAGGTTTTGGAATCATCTCATCCAGGAGCACACATGCCATCCACACCAGGAACCTACGCAGTCTTCAACACCACTGAAGGCAAGATTGTTGCGCGGCTGTTCGAGGCCGAAGCGCCTGTCACCGTCAAAAACTTCATCGAACTGGCCGAGGGCACGCGGGAGTGGACACACCCTTCCACGCGCGCCAAATCCACGGACAAGCTCTATAACGGGACCGTCTTCCACCGGGTCATCCCCGACTTCATGATCCAGGGTGGCGACCCCACCGGCACTGGAATGGGCGGTCCCGGCTATCGCTTCGAGGATGAGACCAAGAACTCGCCGCACCGCTTCGACAAGGCGGGCAAACTTGCTATGGCGAATGCCGGCCCCAATACCAACGGCAGCCAGTTCTTTCTCACGGTGGCGCCAACGCCCTGGCTTACCGGCAAGCACACCATCTTTGGCGAGGTGGTGGAGGGCCAAGATATCGCCGACAAGATCTCCCGCGTAGCGCGCAACGCGCAGGACAAACCTCACAAGCCGGTCGTGCTCGAATCGGTCACCATCGAGCGCGTCGCTTAAGCAGACATGTGCGGCCCGTCTATGCGGGCGGGCCGCACAGTTGCAGAAGCGCAGCGCCGAAGCGCTCCACCTTCGCAGGCCCCATGCCGTCCACGTCCAGCAGTTGCCGCGGATTGGCCGGACGCTTCACTGCCAGCGACTGAACGCTTCTGTCGTGGAGCACCACATAGGCGGGAACGCCCAGCCGCTTGGCCTCCGCAGAGCGCCATTCCTTAATCCGCGCGGCAAGCGCCTCCTGCTCCGCGGTGAGCTGAACAGGTCCTGCTTCCCCGCTGGACTTCCGACCACTTTTCGCTGTGGATTTGCGGGCGGCCGAGGAAGCTGTCTTGCGATCGCTGAACTCCCTGCCAATTCCCTCGCCGATCAGCAGAGTCAGCGGGGTCGAGCGCCGCACTTCCAAGCCCCGCTCGGTGAGGCGAATCTTGCGAAAACGAATCATCTCGCCTTCTTTCTCGAACTCCGCCTCTTCAATTTCAATGAGGCCTGCGCGCGCCATGGCGTCAAGCAGGGCGTCGAACTCACCGCGGCTCGCCACCTCCAGCCGCTTTTGCAGCGTTCCCGCCGCCAGATAATCGAGCGGACGCAGTTCCTCGATCGTGCGCTGCACCATCTCGCGCTCCGCTGGGCTGGCATGGCGAAACACGCGCAACACCGCGCCCGCAGGATCGCAGACATCGCATTGGCCGCACCCGCGGCCGGCATCCTCATCATCGCCAAAGTGCCGCACCAGCGCCGTCATGCGGCACTCGCTCAAGGCTGTAAATCGCAGCACCTTCTCGAACTGCTCGGCCCGATGCTGAGCCTGCACCGCATAGGTTTTCTTCCAGCCTGCGCCGCCGCGGGTTACGCTTCCTCCAAATTCGATGCGCGCTCCGCCGTGGATTTCGAGCTTCTCCAGCGCTTTGTCGAACTCCTCTTCGCTCAGGCTCAGGCGGGTGGTCGCAGCAGCCCGCATCTCCTCAACCTGCTGCGGCTCATCGCTGACGAGGCGAAATATCTTGTTCAGGTTCTCGATCGCTGGATAATCGCGATTCAGAAAGAAATCGTGGGTCCGCTGGTCGGCATAGGAGTGCATCAGGTAGGTGCGGCTCGGGCGTCCGTCGCGCCCCGCGCGCCCGATCTCCTGGTAGTAGCCCTCCAGGGTGCCCGGCAGGCCCGCATGGATCACCGTGCGAATATCGGCCTTGTCGATCCCCATGCCGAAGGCGATAGTCGCCACCACCACTTCCAGTTGCCTGGCCTGAAATGCGGTCTGCACGCGTTCGCGCGTCTCCGCATCGAGCCCGGCGTGATAAGCAGCAGCGCGCACGGAGACGGCAAGCGCCGCGGCCAGCGTCTCCGACTGCTTGCGCGACGTGGCGTACACGATGGCCGGCCGCCGCGCCGGGTCGGCAAGCAGCGAGCAGATGGCCCGGGCGCGTTCCGGCACCGGAACTTCCACCACTTCGATGGCCAGGTTGTCACGCCGGAAGCCGTGAATGAACCGGGCCGGCTTGATCATACCCAGTTGCTGCACGATGTCATTCTGCACGGCTGGTGTTGCGGTGGCCGTGCAGGCAATGACCGGGGCCGGAGCTTCAGAGCCGCGCAAGGCAGGCAGGTAGTCGCCCAGCATCCGGTAGTCAGGGCGGAAGTCGTGTCCCCATTGCGAGATGCAGTGCGCCTCATCGATCGCGATCAGCGCCAGTTGTCTTTTGGCCAGCATCTCCACAAACCCGGGCACGCGCAGGCGCTCTGGGGCTATGAACAGGAATTGCAGCGTACCGCGCAGATAATCCCTGCAAATCTCGCGGGCATGCTCGCGATCCAGCCCGGAGTGAATGCGCTCGGCGCGCAGCCCCACCGCGGTCAGCTTGGCCACCTGATCTTCCATCAGCGCGATGAGCGGCGAGATGACCAGCGCCGTTCCCCCGCGGGCAATCGCCGGGAGTTGATAGCAGAGCGACTTCCCCGCCCCGGTGGGCATCACCAGCAGCAGATCGCGGCCGTTGGTAGCCGTACGGCAGACCTCTTCCTGGCCGGCGCGGAATCGTGCAAACCCAAACACCGAGCGCAGAATCTCAGTAGGAGCGGGCGAATTGGCAACGCTGGAGGACAGAGAACACCCTAAAAGGAAGAACCGTAAGCACGCGTGGCTCTGCTTCAACTTTACAGGGATTCCCGCCGTTGCACTGCTTGCAGGATCGCAATTGCGCTCTGTAGAATCTGGACCAGCAATCCGCCGGAAGGCCGATTGCGAATCGCCGTCCCCATCCCGCCACTCGCACGCATCCAAAGACCGGCGAAGATCAAGCTGTCGCCTATCTCCCGCTCAGGACGGAGGCCATGCCGATGCAGGATTCAACCATCCCGGGCCATCCAGCCGCTCCCCAGAGACGGAAGCAGACTCCGCCCGCGCGCAGCGTGGCGCTGACCCAGGTGATGGAGTGGGAGAACGGACAAGCGCGCCAGGTTCAGGATTATCTGGCCGCGGAAGAGCCGCTGGAAATCCGCGCCGCGGGGCGTCCGCTGACCGTCACCATGCGCACCCCCGGCCACGACCAGGATTTGGCTGCCGGCCTGCTCTTTACGGAAGGATTCATCGACAGTCCCGAGCATTTGCGCGGACTTTCGCAATCGCCTGCACACCGCAGCAACATCATCGAGGCCGAATTTTCCGCCGCCGTCTCCGAAGAACCGAGCGCGGATCGCGCGACCGTTGCCGGCTCCGGTTGCGGCATCTGCGGCAAGACCTCCATCGACGCGCTGCGCCGCCGCGGACTGCGCACCCCGAACTCGGATTTCAGCGTGGACCCAGAACTCCTGTGCAGCCTGCCTGACCGCCTGCGCGCCGGCCAGCAGGTCTTTGGTCGTACCGGGGGCCTGCATGCCGCCGCGCTTTTCGACGCTGCGGGCACCTTGCTGGCGTTGCGCGAGGACATCGGGCGGCATAACGCCGTCGACAAGATCGTGGGCTGGGCGCTGCTTCAAAATCAGCTCCCGCTGTCGAACCATGTTCTGCTGGTCAGCGGCCGGGGTGGTTTTGAGATTGCGCAGAAGACGATCGCCGCCGGCATTCCGGTACTCGCCTCGGTTTCGGCTCCGTCCAGCCTCGCCGTGCTACTTGCGCGCGAGTTCGACCTGACGCTGGCCGGCTTTCTGCGCGGACGCCGCTTCGTGGTCTACTCCGGTCAGGGCCGGATCGCGACCGCGACGAGAGCCACCACACCTTCGACGGAGCCCACTGCCTCCAGTGCCGCATGAGGCTTCGTGCTGAAGCGAGGGCCGGGCTCGTTGACCTCATGCTAGACTTGTTCTGACATAAAGAGGCTGCGATGAGCAGCAACGGCCGTTTCCCCGATTTCACTTAAAGTTGCTTCTCGATCGGTAAATTACGAAAACGTCATAGAACGGTCTCGAAGAGGTCTGAGGATCTTTTTATGAGCCAGATACAAGCCTTCGATGCAGATCGTGCCCTCGCGCGCATCCAGGAACTCAAGCATCTCGATGGCGCACTCCTGCCGATTCTGCACGCCTTGCAGGACGAATTCGGGTACGTGGATGAAGTGGCTGTTCCGTTGATCGCAGACGCGCTCAACATTTCGAAAGCCGAAGTACAGGGCGTCGTCAGCTTCTATCACGATTTCCGTCCTCTGCCTCCGGGGCGTCATGTGCTGCGGCTGTGCCGCGCGGAATCCTGCCAGTCGATGGGTTGCGACAAGACCATCGCACACGTTGAGCGGCGTCTCGGGGTGAAGCTCGGGGAAACGACTCCCGATGGCGCATTCACCCTTCGCGATGTATTTTGCCTCGGACTCTGTGCGCACTCCCCGGCCGCCATGCTGGACGGCGAGCCCCACGGACGCGTCACGCCGCAGGTCGCGGACATGTTGATCGAGAGCGCAGGGAGGCGGCAGTGAAGATTTACATTCCTTGCGATGCGGCGGCACTCGCCATGGGGGCGGAAAAGGTGGCGCGGGCAATCGAATCTCAGCTCAAAGCCCGGCGTATCGACGCCCAGATTGTGCGTAACGGTTCGCGCGGATTGTTGTGGCTCGAGCCCCTGGTGGAAGTGGAGACGACCGAAGGCCGCATCGCCTATGGCCCGGTGACCGCCGAGTCCGTGGCCGGCCTGTTCGACGCCGGATTCGCCAAGGGCGGCGAACACGCGCTGCGCCTCGGTGTCACCGAGGAGATTCCGTTCTTGAAAATGCAGGAGCGTCTCACCTTCGCGCGCTGCGGTATCACCGATCCGCTTTCGCTTGCCGACTACATCGCCCACGACGGCTATCGCGGTCTCGAACGCGCGCTGAAGATGGAACCGCCAGCCATCGTTGAAGAAGTTGCTAACTCCGGGCTGCGCGGCCGCGGAGGCGCGGGCTTTCCCACCGGCATCAAGTGGCGCACGGTGCTAAACGCCAAAGCCGACCGGAAATACATCGTATGCAACGCCGACGAAGGCGACAGCGGGACCTACGCGGATCGCCTCCTCATGGAAGGCGATCCGTTCGTGCTCATCGAGGGCATGACCATTGCCGGCATCGCGGTAGGCGCGACCCGCGGCTACATTTATATCCGTTCCGAGTATCCGCACGCATTTCGAACCGTTCAAAAGGCAATCGCAATCGCGCGCGATAAAGCCTATCTGGGGCCGAGCGTCGCCGGCAGCGGCAAGGCCTTTGATCTCGAGGCGCGCCTGGGTGCGGGCGCCTACATCTGCGGTGAGGAGACAGCGCTGCTCGAAAGCCTGGAGGGCAGACGCGGACAGATTCGTCCCAAGCCGCCGCTCCCAGCCATCGAAGGTCTCTTCGGCAAACCAACGGTGGTGAATAACGTCATCTCGCTGGCCACCGTACCTATCATTTTGAACAAGGGCGCGCAGTTCTATCAGGATTTTGGCATGGGCCGCTCGCGCGGCACGCTAACCATCCAGCTTGCCGGCAACATCAAGCACTGCGGCCTGGTAGAAAAGGCCTTCGGCCTCACGCTGCGCGAGGCCATCTACGACTTCGGCGGCGGCACGGCTACCGGACGTCCGCTGCGCGCGGTGCAGGTGGGTGGGCCGCTCGGCGCCTACTTCCCCGAATCGCTGCTCGATACGCCTCTCGATTACGAAGCATTCGCCGCCAAACGGGGTCTCGTCGGTCATGGCGGCATCGTGGTCTTCGACGACACCGCGGACCTGGCAAAGCAAGCCCGCTACGCCATGGAGTTCTGCGCCATCGAGAGCTGCGGCAAGTGCACGCCGTGTCGCATCGGCTCAACCCGCGGCGTCGAAGTCATCGATCGCATCCTCACAAACCAGGAACGCAGCAGGAACCTTCAACTCCTCGACGACCTGTGCGAAACCATGGTCGACGGCTCGCTCTGCGCTTTGGGCGGGTTGACGCCCTATCCAGTCCTCAGTGCCCTCCAGTATTTCCCCGATGATTTCCGCAAGCCCGCACCCGCGCCTCAGGATGCCGATGCGTCCCAGGAGATTTCGTCATGGCGTTAATTCGCGAGATCGATTACGGCACCCCCGCCTCTGCCGCCAGACAGCAGGTGAGTCTTGAGATCGACGGCAAAACCGTCACCGTGCCGGCGGGCACTTCCGTCATGCGCGCGGCCGTCGAAGCCGGCGTGCAGATACCCAAGCTCTGCGCCACGGACAGCGTAAAGGCGTTCGGATCCTGCCGGCTCTGCCTGGTCGAAATCGAAGGACGCCGCGGCACGCCGGCTTCCTGCACCACGCTGGTCGAGCCGGGCATGAAGGTGCGCACCTCCTCGCCCAAGCTGCACAAGCTGCGGCGCGGCGTAATGGAACTTTACATCTCCGATCACCCCCTCGATTGCCTCACCTGCGCCGCCAACGGTAACTGCGAGTTGCAGGACATGGCCGGCGTCGTCGGACTGCGCGAAGTGCGCTACGGCTTCGAGGGAGCAAATCATTTCGACAATAAATCGAAAGACACCAGCAATCCCTACTTCCAGTTCGAGCCGGCCAAGTGCATCCTTTGCTCGCGATGCGTGCGCGCCTGCGAGGAGGTCCAGGGAACCTTCGCACTGACGATTGAAGGACGCGGCTTCGCATCCAAGGTCGCGGCAGCCGGCGGCAGCGACTTCCTGAGTTCGGACTGCGTGTCCTGCGGGGCCTGCGTGCAGGCCTGCCCAACCGCAACGCTGATCGAAAAATCCGTCGTTGAACTCGGCCAGGGCGAGCACAGCGTCGTCACGACCTGCGCCTATTGCGGCGTCGGCTGCAGCTTTAAAGCTGAAATGCAGGGCAACCAGGTCGTTCGTATGCTGCCTTACAAGGATGGCAAGGCCAACCACGGGCACTCCTGCGTCAAGGGCCGCTTCGCCTGGGGCTACGCGACACATCAGGATCGCATCACCAAGCCGATGATCCGCGCAAAGATCACCGATCCCTGGAGGGAAGTGACCTGGGAAGAGGCGATCCGGCACGCCGCCAGCGAGTTCAAGCGCATTCAGGGCCGGTACGGCAAAGACTCCATCGGCGGCATTACTTCCTCTCGCTGCACTAATGAAGAAACCTATCTCGTGCAGAAGATGATCCGCGCGGCCTTCGGCAACAACAACACCGATACCTGCGCGCGCGTCTGCCATTCCCCCACTGGCTATGGGCTGGCCAACACCTTCGGCACTTCGGCCGGTACCCAGGACTTCGATTCAGTGGATGCCGCCGACGTCATCATGGTCATTGGCGCCAACCCCACAGACGCCCATCCAGTCTTCGCCTCGCACATGAAAGCGCGGCTCCGGCAGGGCGCCCGGCTCATTGTGATCGATCCGCGCCGCATCAGCCTGGTGAAGTCACCCCACGTAGCGGCCGAGTATCACCTCGCCCTGCGCCCCGGCACCAACGTCGCCATCATCAACGCCATGGCACACACGATTGTCACCGAAGGTCTGACCCAGGAAGAATTCGTCAAAGAGCGCTGCGAACTTGCCGAGTTCGACAGATGGCGCAAGTTCATCATCGAAGAGCGCAACTCGCCCGAGGCGATGGAGCCGTTCACCGGCGTTCCCGCCGCCGATGTTCGCGCGGCGGCGCGGCTCTACGCGAAGGGGCCGAACTCCGCCATCTACTACGGCCTCGGCGTCACCGAGCACAGCCAGGGATCGACCATGGTCATCGGCATGGCCAACCTCGCCATGCTCACCGGCAATCTGGGACGCCGCGGCGTAGGCGTCAATCCCCTGCGCGGCCAGAACAATGTGCAGGGCTCGTGCGACATGGGATCGTTCCCGCATGAATTCCCAGGCTACCGCCATGTGTCGGACCCAGCGGTGCGCAAGTCCTTCGAAGATACCTGGGGAGTTCCCTTGCAGGCGGAGCCCGGCTTGCGCATCTCGAACATGATCGACGCCGCGATCGATGGCACCTTCAAGGGCCTCTACATCCAGGGCGAAGACATCCTGCAGTCCGACCCGAATACGCAGCACATGACCGCGGGGCTCCAGGCGATGGAATGCGTGGTGGTGCAGGACCTTTTCCTCAACGAGACTGCGAGCTACGCGCACGTGTTTCTGCCCGGCTCATCCTTCCTGGAGAAGAACGGCACCTTCACCAATGCCGAGCGCCGCATCAGCATGGTGCGCAAAGCCTTGCCGCCGATGGGCGGCTTCGAGGACTGGGAGATCACCGTGATGCTCTCCAATGCCATGGGATACCCGATGCACTACAACCATCCCTCGGAAATCATGGACGAGATCGCTCGCCTGACGCCGACCTTCGCCGGCGTAACATACGAGAAGATCGACAAGCTCGGAAGCGTGCAGTGGCCCTGCAACGACACCGCCCCGGATGGCACGCCGATCATGCACATCGACAAATTTGTGCGCGGCAAGGGCCGATTCATGCTGACAGAATTTGTGCCTACGGACGAAAAAATCACGCGGCGCTTCCCGCTGATCCTGACCACCGGCCGCATTCTCACCCAGTACAACGTGGGCGCCCAGACGGGGCGCACGGACAACAACGTCTGGCACACCGAAGATCTGCTGGAGATCCATCCCCAGGACGCCGAAGACCGCGGCATCAAAGACGGCGACCGCGTTCTGCTGACCAGCCGCGCCGGCGAGACCTCTCTCAAAGCAAAAATCTCCGAACGCATGCAGCCCGGCGTCGTCTACACCACCTTCCACCACCAGTTCAGTGGCGCCAATGTCGTGACCACCGAGTTTTCCGATTGGGCCACAAGCTGCCCCGAATACAAAGTGACTGCCGTCGAGGTAACCCCGGCCCGGCAAATCTCCGCATGGCAGCAGCAGTATCTGGAGACGCGCAAGCAGACCACGCAGATTGAAGCAGCCTCAGAGAGATCACGATGAAATCCGAAACCATGGTGCACAACGCAAACCAGATCGCGCTGTTCTGGTTATCGTACCCACACGACGAGGCTGTGGCAGGAGTGTTGAGCCATCTCCGGCGCTACTGGGAGCCGCGCATGCGCGTCCAGATTTGCGACTACGTGGCCCAGGGCGGAGGAGGACTGCACACGCTAGCCCTGGAAGCAGTGCGTCAACTCAGCTAGACGGGCTCGCCTTCTCTCCGCGCTCACAACGGCTCAAGCTGGCAGCCATGCTCTTCATCGTGCTGCCGCAGAGCCCCGATCACTCGCTCCTTCTCCCCGACCGTTAGCTCCAGCTCTTCGTCGTACTGGATAAATTTCGGGCGATCGCCTGCTTCGAACACTGCGAGTTGCCGCGCCGTAATTTCATGCAGCTTGGAAAGAACGGCGTGCGCCTCAGCGGCCAGGCGGTCATGCACCTTGCATTTGTCAGGTGACACGGGAGGCTCCTCTCTGCGGACGCCACAGGCGAATCAAGGCGTCTCCTTACCTGATGCTCTAGCGGGGAAATCCGTTATTCCTTGTGCTGAGTTGGATCTGCTGCAGCGGAAGATTCCCCGACTCCCTGTAGTTGAACTCCCCCATTCCGCGCGGGCGATTTCGTCCACCTTGGGAATGCCGCCAGAAATCAATCAACTTCCGCCCGCACCGTCACGCACCTGCACGGCGCGCGCGTTCCCTCCATCATCTACGATTATCCGGAAGACTGGACCGTCGCGCCTTTCAAGAGTTGGGCTGGAAGGATGTCGTGCAGTGCCCGCCGGGAATGGTTACCCGCATCCTCGTGCTCTTTCAGGGCTATTCTGGCCGTTATGTGTGGCACTGCCACATCCTGGAGCATCAAGCCAACGAAATGATGCGCCCCTACGAGATTCTGACCTGATCTGCGCCGGGCGCCGGACTACAGAAATCCACGCGCCAGGATCGCGAACCCCGCGCGGCTCCCGGTTGCTGAACGGACAAAACCCCTTAAGCTTCCCCTAAGCTTCGGCGCATAAGATAGATATGGGCCGTAGGAACCACGCCAAACCTGCCATGCGCGCAAGATATGCAGCCCCGTGCGGGTCCTCGATACGAGTGCCCCACGACCACTGCTCCAGCCTGAGTGTCGGCAGGCGGAAATCGAAGGAAGATTGCTGTCATGGATGGCTGTCGCCCATGTCCCGCAGGTTGGTCACGCTTGCATGTTCTGGTGTGGGGTCTGCTGCATCTGGCATTCTTTCTGCTGCTCCTTCCATCCGCTGCGGCAGCCCAGAGCGCCTCTCTCCGCGGCCAGGTAACCGACCAGACTGGCGCGATCGTTCCCGGCGCATCGGTGCTCCTCACCAATACACATGGGCAGAGTTTCCGGGCGGCCAGCGGGGCTGACGGTTTCTACACTTTCACCGGTCTCACTCCCGGCCCCTACAAGGCGCAGGCCAGCGCGGCCAATCTCACGCAGACGCCCGTCGCCATCAACCTGAAACCTGGCGCGCAAACACTGCCGCTGGTGCTCCAGGTGCTGGCCGCGCAGCAACAGGTGACGGTGAACGCCGAAGCCAGTCCCACGCTTTCCACGGAATCTGCCGGCAACGCCTCAGCGCTTGTTCTCCAGGGCAACACCCTCAATGCTCTGGCCGACGATCCGGAAGACCTGGCCACGGATTTGCAGGCGCTGGCCGGTCCCTCCGCGGGCCCTGAAGGCAGCTCCGTTTTCATCGACGGCTTCACGGGCGGCGAACTGCCTCCCAAGGATGCCATTCAGTCCATCCGCATCAATCAGGACCCCTTCTCGCCCGAGTACGATACGCTCGGCTACGGCCGCGTCGAAATCCTCACCAAGCCCGGAGCCACCCACCTCCACGGCGGCGGCTACTTCAATATCGGCGACAGCATCTGGAACTCGCGCAATCCCTACGCCGCGCAAAAGGCGCCTTTCCTACTGCGAGAATATGGCGCCACCGTTGGGGGGCCGCTGCGCAAATCCACCTCCTACTTTCTCGCTCTCGATGGGGCCGACATCGCCAACGGCGCGGTCATCAATGGCTCTACGCTCGATCCAGCCACGCTGGCGATCATCGATCCATATACGCAGGTCTTCACCATGCCCCAGCAGCGCATCCGGGTGAGTGGCAGAATCGACGATCAACTGGCGCCCAAGGACACCGCCTCCCTGCGCTACATGATCGCCGACGCCAACATCCAGCACTCCGGCGTCGGGGCATTCAATCTGGATACGACGGGAGTCCACAACCAGGGCACCGACCAGAGTGTGCAGTTCTCGAACGCGCTTACCCTGGGTGAGAACGCGGTGAACGAAACCCGCTTTCAGTACTACCGCGCGCAGATCGCAAACACCTCGGAGAGCCCGGCTCCGCAGCTTCAGGTCTTGAACGCCTTCACCGGTGGGGGCGCCCAGGTGGGAAATGCCTCCAGCGTGCTGAATACGTGGGAGTTCCAGAACTACGTGACCATGCAGCACGGCCACCACACCCTTGACATGGGCATTCGCGTGCGCGCGCAGACCATCGGCAACGCCTCTCCGATCGACTTTGGCGGCACCTTCACCTTTGGCGGCCGCGCCGCGCCGGAGCTCGACTCGAACAACCAGCCCGTCCTGAACTCCTCCGGCCAGCCGGTGATGACCACCATCAACTCCATTGAGGCCTACCGGCGCACGCTGCTCTTCCCAAGCGAAGGCAAGACGCCGTCGCAGGTCCGCGCCCTGGGCGGCGGCGCTTCGCAGTTCACTCTCAACGCCGGCCAGCCGCGCCTCGGCGTCGACCAGGAGGACCTCGGCGTCTTTGCCGGCGACACCTGGCAGGCGCGGCCCAACCTCACCCTCGACTACGGCCTGCGCTACGAGTGGCAGACCAACATGCACGATTTTCGCGATGTCGGTCCCCGCCTCGGCTTCGCCTGGGCGCCGACCTTCGGCCGTCCCGTATCCTCTCCGCGCACCGTGGTCCGCGCTGGCTTCGGCATCTTCTATCAGCGGCTCGACATCGCCAACGTCCTTACCGCCGAACGCTACAACGGCGTCACGCAGCAGAGCTTCGTGGTCACCAACCCTGACTTTTACCCGGCCATTCCGCCGCCTTCGTCGCTCTCTTCCACCCAGTCGCAGCAGTCCATCGAGGAGCTCAGCCCGAAGCTCCGCGCACCCTACACCATGGATTCCGCTCTGAGTGTGGAACAGCAGCTTCCCGCGCATATCACCGTGGCGCTGACTTACGTCAACAGCCACGGCCTGCACCAGTTCCTCTCCAACGACCTCAACGCCCCGCTGCCGGGCACCTGGAACCCGCAGAACCCTGGCGCCGCCGTCTACCCGATGGGAACCGCCAATCCCGCATTCCTCGTCGAGTCAGAGGGACTCTACAACCAGAACGAACTGGTCACCAACGTGAACGCGCAGGTGAATAGCTCGGTGTCGCTCTTCGGTTCGTATGTGTTCAATCACGCGATGAGCAACACCGACTACTCTCCGCCGCCGCAGAACACCAACTTCAATCCCGCCATCGCCATTCAGGGCCTGGGCGTGGGCACCTTCCCGGCCAATCCCTATAACTTCGCGGGGGAATACGGACCGGCCGCCACCGACATCCGTCACCAGGTCAACTTCGGCGGCATGTTTCAGACGTGGGGCGGCCTGCGCTGGAGCCCGCTCTTCGTCGCTCAATCCGGCGCGCCCTTCAACATCACCGTCGGGCAGGACATCTTCGGCACCACGCTCTTTAACGGCCGCCCCGGCATCGCCACCGATACCACCAGGCCGGGCCTGGTGCGCAGCCCCTACGGCCTCCTCGATCCCAACCCCATCCCCGGGGAGACCATCCTGCGCCGCAACGCCGGCCGCGGCCCCAGCATCTTCATGCTCAACCTGCGTCTCTCCCGGGTCTTCGGCTTCGGGCCGGCTGCCGCTGGTTCGGTCTCCGCAGGCGGAGGAAGATCCGGGACCGGTCCTTTCGGCAGTAAGACGCAAAATATCGTCAAGACCGGTCACCGCTACAGCCTGTCCATCTCGGCTGCGGTGCGCAATCTGCTCAACCACAACAACCCGGGACCGATCGTCGGCAACATCACCTCGCCGCTCTTCGGCCAGGCCAACCAGCCCTACGGCGCCACCAGCCTGGGCGGCACCGGCTTCTCAGAGTCGGCAGACAACCGCCGCCTGGAATTCCAGACGCGGTTGAGCTTCTGAGGGTGGGACCCAGAACAGCCAGCCATTCTTCCCGGCGAATCCGCAAGTGCGAAGGTGATTCGACACACGACGGAGCTGACCGCCAGCAATCTGGATCGGCGCTATACTGGCGGCCAGGAATCCAGAGAGAAGAGGAGCCGTTGTGGAGACATCCGAGAAGCCGGGCTACCCGACAG
>JAJZCY010000035.1 GCA_021828835.1 Acidobacteriota bacterium
CGGCCCCGGCAATCTCTTTCCTGGTGCATCCTTGCCCTTTGGAATGGTGCAGCTCAGCCCCGATACAGAAAGCCATGGCTTTGGCTATCACTTTGGCGACCCCGACATCCAGGGCTTCAGCATGACGCACATGAGCGGCGTAGGGTGCGCCAATGAAGGTGAGGTGTTCTTCACCGCGACCACCGGCCCGGTGCAGACGCAAATCGACGACATCCAATCTCCTTATGTGCACAAGCGCGAGGCTGCCGCACCTGGATATTATCGGGTGCGCTTGCTGCAGTGGGACATTCGAGCTGAGCTAAGCGCTACGGAGCATACCGGTGTTGCAAGATTCACTTTTCCGGCTGGCAAGGCAGCCAACTTTCTGCTGCCCATCAGTCACACCTTGGATGAAACCGCTGCCGCTTCTGTCCGGATCGTTGGCGATCGCCAGATCGAGGGATTTGTGGAGGACCACGTCTTCTGCAAAAAACAACAGACCTACAGGGTTTATTTTGCAATTACATTCGATCGTCCCTTTTCCTCCTTTGGGACGTGGAGTGGAACCAGGTACGGAGGTCCGGGAAACATCACTGCCGGCAGTCGCTCGGCAGAGCAGTCCACGCACGATGGGTGGACGGGCGCATATGCCACCTGGGCGCCCCAGACGCAATCGCAGACCATCACTGCCAAGATCGCGATCTCATATATCGATGCCGAAGGCGCTGACAACAATCTGAAAGCCGAGGCGGCCGGAAAGAGCTTCTCCCAAATTCGCGATGAAGCACGCGCAGATTGGAGGAAGGCGCTGAGCGTGATTGACGTTTCAGGCGGCAGCGCTGCACGGCGGACGGAGTTCTATACCGCGCTGTATCACAGCCTGCTCATGCCCAGCATCTTCAGCGATGCCGATGGACGTTATCTGGGCTTCGACGGAGAGGTTCACCACATCGTTCCAGGCCATCCGGTTTACGACAACTATTCCGGATGGGATATCTATCGCAGCGAAATTCCCTTATTGGCGATGATCGCGCCGAAGCGGATGCAAGATATGGCGCAATCCATCGTCCTCATGTACCAGCAGGGCGGGTGGATTGGACGCTGGCCGCAGAATAACCACTACACAAATGTAATGGCCGGAAGTCCGTTGAGCGTTGCTCTTGTCACCGCATGGCTGGATGGGCTGCATGACTTCGACATGAAGGCAGCCTGGAAGGGCATGCTGGCGGATGCCACCCAGGCACCGCCGCCCGGCAAGCCTTACCACGGTGAAGCTGGCATCGAGTGGATCAACCAACTCCATGATGCGCCCGACGACAAAGTCCGTTACGGATCGGTTTCCCAGCTACAGGAGGACGCCATCGCGTATGCGTCGCTCTACAGGCTCGCGGTCAATCTCGGCAAGAGCGCTGACGCCAGGATGCTTTATGACCGGGCGCTCTATTACCGCAATCTCTTCGATCCCAGTGATCGCTACTTCCGCCCGCGGGACTCCAACGGAAAGTGGGTGCCGGATTTTGATCCCATGCAGCAGTACCACGGGTTTGTCGAAGGAACAGGATGGCATTACCAGTGGCTGGAGCCTGCGGATCTGGCCTGGGTGATCAAGGCCATGGGGCGCGATCTCTTCAACCAGCGCCTTGCGAAATTCTTCGATTACCCGATACCTGCCTGGTACGCCCAATACTACAATCCCTACAACGAATCCGATCTCGAAGCTCCCTTTGAGTTCAATTTTTCCGGCATGCCCTGGGAGTCGCAACGCGTGGTGCGCCGGGTTCTGGATGAAAACTACACCACTGCGCCCGACGGTATCCCTGGCAATGATGACTGCGGCGCGATGTCCTCCTGGGCGGTCATGAGCATGATGGGGATCTATAGTGTGGATCCGTCCAGCCTGGCTTACGAACTCGTGGGCCCGGTCTTTCCCAAGGTCGTCATTCATCTTCACAAGCCCTACACGGGTGGAACTTTCACGATCGAGGCACAGGGCGCTCCCCACGACCAGCCGTACATCCAGAGTGTGCGGCTCAACGGCAAGGTGCATGATCAAAATTGGATTTCGTTCCGCTCGATCGCGAGCGGAGGGAGGCTAAGCTTTGTTGAGAGCGGAACACCAACCAAGGCCTGGGGCTCCGCCCCCGCCGATGCGCCACCGTCATTGAGCGATGAGAGGCCGTGATCAGAATCGGCACCGGGAAGCGCCGATTCTGCTGAATCAGGACAGCGCTCGGCGAGATTGCCACACCCGGTGCATGGCATGCCCTGCCGGCGGATGGTGTTCTGATATGGTATTCGGTGGCGGCAGTGGATCCGACGATCAGCGCCCATGTCGCCGGCCTCACCCGATGAGGTCAGGCAGAAAACGGCCTGCCGAGCGCTCCTCAGTAGCCTGAGCCAATTCCCTTGCCCGCCTGAACGCGTGCCGAACTGGAGTTCACAATGAGTGTTGAAGGCAAGCTTCCGCTGCGGGGATTCTTCCATGACGCGCCAATTGTTCCAGCGGTCCGCAACCCTGAGCATCTCGACATGGCTTTGGCTGCGCGCAGTTCGGTCGTCTTTTTCCTCACGGGAAATCCGGAGAACTGCGAAAGGATGTTCCGCAAGACCCTTGATTGCGGCAAACTCCCCTTCGTCAATCTTGACCTGCTCAATGGATTTGCACGCGACAGGCATGCGACGAATTACCTTCGGAATTGTGGGGTCGCAGGCGTCATCTCCACACATACGGAGACACTGCGTTATGCCGGCTCTCTAGGACTCTATACCGTGCAGCGGACTTTTTTGGTCGACTCTGCCGCCATGGAAACATTCTCCACTCAGTTGAAAAACATTCGCCCAGATGCCTTCGAAGTGCTGCCCGCCCTTGTCGCTGGCAAAGTCCTCGGCCGCTCGCGCGCCATTTCACCGGAGTCCGTGGTGATGGGCGGAGGCCTGATCTCGTCCATGACGGAAATCGAATCGCTCTTGCTTCAAGGGCTGGAGGCTGTCTCCATTGGCGATCCGCAGATGTGGATAAGATAAAAGCCCCCCCCCGGGGGATGAGACAGAAACGAGAATCAAATCAATAACCCCAGGTGCAATAGAGCGCAATCTTTTTCCTTGACACTTTACTCCAGAGACGCCTATGCTTTTTTCTCGGCTAGAGAATAAGAGAAGCCGCTCCCAGATGCAAGCGCTCCCGGGCTATGGATGGCTCCCATCCTGCTCCTCGGCACTTGCATCTGGGAGCGGCTTTTTTCATTTGCACGCTGTCTTTTGAGAGGCTACGGATTTCAAGGCACCTGTGGACCTGGAGATCGCATGACGCAACCACCGAGAAGCGTAAGCCTTCCTAAGTTTTCTTCCGACATCCCCGCATGGAACTCGGAACATTGATGCACCTTTAACCTGCTGGGAATACGATCGTCCGGCATGGATCTTTCCTGGCATCCATGGACCAGATTTGCAGCGATCCAGACAGCAAAGTACAGGCGTGGAGGAGGTGTAACTGTGAAGGCTGTCAGGGAGCACGCAAGATACACTCGCTCGATCCTGAACTGTTCCCTTGACAGGCCATCGAACGAAGCCTGAATTTTTTTACCCGATGAATTTACACGTGTGCAGTCCCAAAATGGCGGCAAGCTTAGCTGTACGCCAGGGAAGCTTTGTAGCCGATAACCTTTGGAGGTGACGATCATGAAAGTGCAACAACGGGCCACTGCGGCGATGGGTTTCGCTGGGATGGCATGTCTGTTCTTCCTATTGTTCCTGCCCGTACAACTCGCTGCGCAAATTGACACCGGCGGGATTACAGGGACGGTTCTCGACCCGAGCGGCGCGGCTGTGCCCGGCGCCAAAGTCGTCCTCACCAACGTCGCCACGAACGTGCACACGACAACCGTGTCGACGGCGACAGGAAAATACTCCTTCAGCGCGCTTCTCCCGGGTACATACTCCGTTGAAGCGTCGGCTGCCGGTTTCCAAAAATATGTGGTGCATGGGGTCGTGGTGCACCTGCAGCAGACTTCGGCGGTCAACGTCCGCCTGAAAACCGGCAATGTGCAGGAGAGCGTAACTGTGACAGCCGTTCCACCGCTGCTCCAGACCGAAAGCGGCCAGATCGGACAGACGGTCAATAACCAGGCGGTGGAAGATCTTCCCCTGGTCACCCGCGACTGGGGCTCGCTGGCGCAACTCTCAGCCGGAGTCAATACAGCTCCCCCCGGGCAGCCGACTCCCGACTCGGGCAGCACCGAAAGCGCCTACTTTTCCGTCAATGGCGTCAACGTCTGGCAAAATGACTTCCGCCTTGACGGCATCAACGACAACATCGAAATCTACGGCGGAAACTACACCGGAACAAATGCGGCGATCGTCCCCCCGCCTGACGCAGTTCAGGAATTCAAGGTGCAAACCGGCGACTTCGATGCCGCCTTCGGACACTCTACCGGCGGCGTGATCAATGCCGTCATCAAGTCCGGATCAAACGCCGTGCACGGCGACCTCTGGGAGTACGTGCGAAACGACGCCTTGAACGCCAACTACTTCTTCAATCGGACCTGTTCCGGGGGTACTTGCACCAGCAACCCCATTCCGGAATACCGCCAGAACCTCTTCGGAGTCACTGCCGGCGGCCCCGTCGTTAAAGACAAATTGTTCTGGTTCTTTGACTACCAGGGCGGCAGATACGTACTGCCATTCCCCAACACGAGCACGGTACCCACAACCGGTATGTCGGGCAGCGGATTCACCAATCTGCAAGACAACATCACCTACAACAGCGGAACCGCCACCGATGCATTGGGACGCACATTCTCCCATGGCACCATCTTCGATCCGGCGACCACGCGCTCTGTAGCACCAGGGGCGGTTGATCCGATCAGCGGACTGATCAACACATCGGCAAGCACGGTGTACGTTCGCGATCCCTTTTATAACTGCACCGCCAATGGATGTCCGAGTGCAAACTACGGTCCTGCTGGGCCGCTCACCGGAGTGACAAACTTCACCACTCCGGCACAGCAGGCGCTGTTGAACGTCATTCCGACAAGCCGGCTGGACCCCAACGCGGTGAAACTCCTCGGCCTGTATCCAACGCCCAACGGCCCGGGCCTGGTGAACAACTTCCTCTACCTTCCGAAGGAAGTTCACAACACCAACACCTACGATATCCGCATCGACGAAAACCTGAATGCCAATAACAAGCTGTGGGGCGTCTATGACCGCAGCCTCTTTACCACCAACGTACCGGAAACACTGCCTGGCTTGGCCGTTGCCGGGAACGGCCGCGTGGACAGCTTGCCGGCTTATGCGTGGGCGGTGGGTTATACGCGCATCTTTTCTCCAACTCTAACTAACGAAATGACGGTCGGAGAGGTCCACAGCGATAAGCTGCAGCGGTCCATCTATGGAAACACTTTCGGGATTCCCGAACAATTCGGAATCAACGGAGTGCAACAGGTAGCCAACAACGGCGGTCTGCCTCCCATCAGCATTGATGGGTTCAGGGGACTTGGCGTAGGCAACTATACGCCGACCTTGCAGTACGTGTGGAGCATTGAGGGCGACGACAATGTGACGAAGGTGTATCGCAACCACACCTTCGAGATGGGCATTGAAGTCGATGATATGGAGGGCAACATCTCCCAGCCGCCGCAAGGGCGCGGTGATTTCAACTTCAACGGGCAGTACACCGACGTTCCCAACAAGAACAGCAAGTTGAATGGCATCGGAGACCTGCTGGTCGCTCCGATTACATCTCTGGTTGGCGGGATTGACGATGTGGGCGGCATGAGCAGTTTCTCCGGATCGAACATTGCCGCTACCGACGATCATCGCTGGTATTGGGGAGTGTACTTCCAGGACAACTGGAAGGCGACCACAAAGCTCACCCTGAACCTCGGCTTGAGGTGGGATTACTTCACGCCCTACGCTGAGACCCGCGGACGGCAGGCCAACTTCATCGCGAATGGCGGCAACGGCAACTCGGGAACCTACTACATCCCCAACAAGGGATGTCAGGTGGCACGCTCGACTTCGTTCAATACGCTGCTTGCGAACAGCAACATCAAGCTGGCTTGTGTCTCTGGGCTTGACCTGGGTAACGCGCAGGCGACGAACTTTGCGCCCCGCGTCGGCTTTGCCTATCTCCTCAGGCCAACCCTCGTCGTGCGCGGCGGCTTTGGGATCACGTATGGAGCTTTGGGAAACCTGGGCTACGGCGGGACCCTGGGAACCAACTACCCCTTCGTCTACGTCGCATCGTTCCCGAGTCCTGACTCCCAGCATCCGTTGCTCCTTTCCAACGGTCATCCCGCAACCATGGAAGAGGCCTTCACCACGGTTAACTTCCAGGACCCCACCATCAACAGCGGCCAGGGCCTGAGCCTGTACGGACGCCAGTACAACTATCAGACCCCCTACGTCGAAACTCAGAACCTGATGGTCCAGGATCAGTTTACGAATCACGATTCGATTCAAGTTGGTTACGTAGGCACCGAAGGCCGCCACTTGGACAACCTGGGCTATGCCAACTCGAATACAGAACTTCTTCCGGTCGGCGTCAACCCCCAGAATTACATCCCGTTCCCAAGCTTTGCGCGCAACGCAACGTATGAGTCCACAAACGCCACAAGCAGCTACCGTTCGCTGCAGCTCACCTATCAGCACGAGATGAGCGCTGGATTGTATCTCTTGGGGAACTACACCTTGGGCAAGTGCATGACTGACCAGCGCACCCAGGCAAACCAATACGGCGGGAACTACCGGGCGGAGTGGCTGCCGGGCTTCGGGATTGGACGGGATTACTCCCTTTGCGATTCCGACGCTACCCATCTCGTTCACCTCGCAGCATCCTACGATCTGCCATTTGGACGCGGACGGGCGTTCGGAGCCCACGCCAACCGTGCAGTGGACCTTCTGCTGGGCGGCTGGACACTGAACGGCCTCTACAGCTTCCAGAGCGGACAACCCTTTACCGTGCCCTGTCCGACGGCGACGACCTCTGACTTTGGCTGCTTCGCCAATACGACGGGGACATCCGCCTACACCGGCCCCCACAACTATACGCAATGGCTGAATGCGGCTGCCTTTGCACAACCACCTTCCGCAACCGCAATTGGTCAGAGCGATTACTCGCCTCTGGGCAGTGCTCCTATGCAGGTGCGGGGACCGCGTTGGAATAACCTCGACTCCTCAGTGCTGAAGAACTTTCACGTCTGGGAGGCGATGCGCCTTCAGTTCCGTGCGGAGGTCTTCAACACAACGAACACACCGCCATTTGCACAGCCGGGACAGCTGAACTTCACTACTGCGGGGTTCAGCAACATCAGCAGCACCAAGAACAGCAACGGGAACAACGGAGCCCGTACCCTGCAATTGGCGCTTAAACTGTTTTACTGATGTCCACTCGAGGCCTGTGCGGCGCGGTGTTCCTTTTTCCGCGCCGCACGGCCTCACTATCGAACCCATGACAATGCGGTTTCCTCCCCGGCGCAATCCGCTGCGCTTATCATGCCTGCTTCGGACGATCTGCCTTATGGATACACTTCTGATTGCTACCGTGCACAAGATCAAATGGTTCCTGCTCTCTACCGGGCTTCTCGCGGTTGCCATCTCCACAGCATTTGCTGATCCTGCTCCCAAGCCCGATGTTGTCCTTCACGGCCTTGTACACGCCTCGCAAAATCACGGTTACATCGCTGCTCCCTTCCATGTGCCTGCCGGCGTGAAGCGAGTAACCCTTGTCTTTTCGTACACCGGGAAGGATCAGCGCACCGCACTCGACCTTGGCCTGCAGGATCCGGCGGAACTGCGTTGCTGGAGTGGCGGAAACAAATCCGTCCTCACCGTTGGGCTGGCCGATGCGACGCCTTCCTGCCTGCCGGGACCGATCCCTGCGGGCACCTGGAAGGTGGTCATCGGCGTTCCCAATATCCGGCCGCAGGTCACATCGCACTACACCGCGCGCATCTTCTTTACGCGCAGCGGACTGGTTGCCGATTACCCAGAGGTTCTGCGCGAACCGCTGCGGGCGGGACCAGCATGGTTCCGTGGCGACCTGCACATGCACACCGGGCACAGCGACGGACAATGTCCTAACCAGACCGGGACGATGGTTCCGTGCCCCGTCTTTGTCACCGTCGAAGCTGCGGTGCGCCGGGGATTGGACTTTATCGCAATCACCGACCACAATGCCCGGTCGCAGTATGATGCGATGCGTGAGCTCCAGCCCTACTTCAACAAGGTGCTTCTGATTCCAGGCCGCGAGATCACCACTAATTTTGGCCATCTGAACTTGCTGGGCACCACGGATTATCTCGACTTCCGCCTGGGTACCCCCGCAGTTCCCACCGTCAATGACCTCCTGCGCAACGCTCGCAAGCTGGGCGCGCTGATCTCGATCAATCATCCCAGCGATCCCACCGGAGAGCAGTGCATGGGGTGCGGCTGGAATCCCTCCCCACCGGCCAATATGCACCTGCTGAACGCAATCGAGGCGGTGAATGGTGGCAGCGAGAAGTTCCCGTCTCTTTCTGGAATTCCTTTTTGGATGCGGCAGCTCAACTTGGGCTACAGGCTTACGGCTATCGGCGGCAGCGACAATCATCGGCCGTTGATGCCTCTTGATGAGCCCAACTCGGTGGGGAGCCCCACGACGGTGGTTTATGCCGCCGACCTCTCCACACCGGCGATTCTGGAAGGCATCCACGCGGGACATGTGTTTCTCGATTTGACCGGCTCGCACGATCGCATGGATGTTCTAACCGCGAGCTGCGGTGGAAGCCGTGCGCAGATGGGTGACCTGCTTAGCGCTCCCAAAGGAGCCGCTCTCTCGCTGAATGTCCAGGTCGCGGATGTACCCGGCGCCAAAGTGGAATTTCTCGAGGATGGCAAGGTGCTATCCAGCGACCAGGCCGGCAGCGCGTCAAACTCGCCGCGGACCTTCCATGCCTCCTGGACCAGCGATGGCGCTCGGCATTGGTTTCTCGCACAGGTGCTCGGCCCAGACGGGCATCTATGGCTGCTCGGCAATCCCGTTTACATCAACTGGAAAGAGACCCTCAACTGATGTAGGAGAGAACCCGCTGAGGGCAGCGCAATCAACTGTGCACAACTGCCGTTGCAGCCTCCCTGCGGGGACCGGAATTCTGTATCCGCATTCCAGTATTCACGAAAGCGGCCTTGCATCAAGCGCGAACGCGGGTCGCAATTCCGCACGGGATAGCTTCGCCAAAGGATGGTATGAAAGATCGCACTGCCAGTCTCGAGTCAATGCGGGACCGCACATTTGATCTGTGCATTATCGGCGGCGGCGCCACAGGACTCGGCTGCGCCCTGGATGCTACATTGCGCGGGCTATCAACTGTTCTGATTGACGCTGACGATTTCGTCTCCAAAACTTCGAGCGCCTCCACCAAGCTGATCCATGGCGGCGTACGCTACTTGCAGGAGGCCGTTTTAGGCTTCGACTTCGGCCAGCTTCAAATGGTGCGGAAGGCGCTCCACGAGCGGATTCACATGCTCCATGCTGCGCCTTATCTAGCCCGGCCTCTTGAGCTGCTGGTGCCATGCTATAGCCGATGGCAGAGGCTATACATCGCTGTTGGCATGAAGCTTTACGACATGTTTGCGGGACAGGCGTGCATTGCTCCTTCCCGGCTTCTTTCCGCCCGTACGGCGCTGGAGACCCTACCGTCCCTCCGGCGTGACAAACTGGTGGGCGGAGTTGCTTACACGGATGGTCAGTTTGATGATGCACGGTACGGTATAGCAATGGCGAAGACGATTGCCCAGCGTGGAGGGGAGCTTCTTAACTACGCTCGAGTCGTGGGCTTTGGCTGCGGCTCGGACGGGAAGCTCGCCTCGGTGGGAGTTGAGGATCGCATGGGAGGCCAGCAGTTGGAAATCTCCGCCCGTGTGTTTCTCAACTCCACCGGCCCCTTTGCCGATACCATCCGGCTCATGGCCAACTCGCACATGAAGCGGCGTCTGCGCGTCAGTAAAGGCACCCACATTCTATTGCCGCTCGACAGGTTCCGTAGTGACGTCGCTCTGCTCATTCCACACACCGAAGACGGCCGAGTCATCTTCGCTATCCCCTGGTTCGGGAGCTTGCTCGTGGGAACCACTGAAGATGAAGTTCAGTCGCGAGACGAGGTTGTAGCAGACGAGTCGGAACTCGCATACCTGCTGAAGTACATCAACAAGTACTTGGTCTGCGGCTTCACGCCTGCGGATGTGCAGGCGGCGTTTTCCGGCGTCCGTCCGCTGGTCGCATCAAAAGGCGCAGGAAATACCACGCGTCTGGTTCGCGCTCACGAGGTCGAGGTCGATGAAGCCAGCGGCTTGATCAGCATCCTCGGCGGTAAATGGACCACCTACCGGGCCATGGCCGAAGATGGCATGAATCATGTAGAGAGGCGGCTGGGTAAAAAAGTAAATCCGCCAGTCACCCGCGGATTCCGACTGACAGGTTCGGCCGGCTTCCATGCAGAGTACTGGAAGGATCTGGCTTCGCAGTATAGATTGCCTGAGTCAGTGGCCATCCATCTGGCGCAGACTTTTGGGACAGACGCGCCACTCGTTGTCAAAGTCATTCAAAGCGCGGCTGAGTTGAGCCAACCTGTTTATCCAGAGGCCCCGGTTCTGGCTGGCGAGATTCTGTATTGCATCCGCGAAGAGATGGCCCAGTCCATTGAAGACCTGCTTGCACGACGCACCGGCATTCAAACTCATAGCTGGAACAATGCTGTCGCTGCGGCACCGGCTGTGGGTCGGCTCCTGGGAAGCGAGTTGGGTTGGAGCGATGCCACAATCCACGATGCTGTCAACGCCTATACATCGAAGCTGCGCAGATGGGCAGATAGAGCTTCAATCTCTCTTAAGGTCAGTTAATCTACTTTGCAGTAGAAGCAACATCGGGTTACCACGGAAACCAATGGTAGCTATGATGGCGTTGAATGCGCCTCAGGCGGAATCGACAAACGCGGTTGACGCCGGAAGGGACAGGGATGCTGCACGGGCCGGTTTTTGGCGAGTTTCTCGGCACCATGACGTTGGTCTTATTCGGCGATGGTGTTGTTGCGAATGTGGTGCTGCATAAGTCCAAGGGTGAAGGTGGCGGTTGGATCGTGATTTCGGCGGGCTGGGGCCTTGCCGTTCTTGCGGGCATACTGGTCAGCTTGAGCGTGGGAGGTGTGGCGGAGATGAATCCTGCTATAACACTTGCGCTGGCATTTGCGCATGGCTCTTATGCCGATGTAGGGCCGTTTATCCTGGCCCAAATGTTCGGCGCATTTGCAGGTGCTGTACTGGTCTGGCTGGTTTATTTGCCGCATTGGAAGGTGACGCCGGATCAAGGCAAAAAGCTTGCTGCGTTTTGCACCGTTCCCGCCATACGCCATCTGCCTTCCAACGCCCTCACCGAGTTCTTGGCGACCTTCTTTGGGTTGCTGATGGTTGGCTTCGCCATCGGATCAAGGGGAGTGACAGTAGCTGGCATGGCAGCCGGCTCAGCCCCGCTTCTGTGGGGGATGACAGTCTGGGCGATTGGGCTATCTCTCGGTGGTCCCACAGGGTACGCCGTCAACCCCGCCCGTGATTTGGGCCCCCGCCTGGCACATCAGCTTCTCCCGATCGCGGGCAAGGGAATCTCCGATTGGCGCTATGCCGCGATTCCGGTGCTTGCGCCGGCGTTTGGTGGAATTGTGGGAGGCTTGATCTGCAAGGCCTTGGGAATCTTATGAGGACTCTCGGTTCTTGATCCTTCCCGCGGGCTTTGGCGGAAGACACGAGGAAGGCCGTGCAAAATTTCAGTCCTATTGTGCCTTCTGGGAAACCATCGTTGAACTACTCTAGCCGCCTTTTCTCACACGGATATGCCGTTACCAGCTATTCATATCAGGGGCACCTGTGAGCGGATTCTGATCCCTATTGATACTGCAGCAGCCTGTAGCAAACTGCTCAATGATCGCCTCACGTATGTAACCGTATCTCGGGCAGTGCCTGATGCCCGCATCCGCGGGTACTGATCGCCTTGGAGGTTGATGGTCGTTGAGCGGGAGCCTCAGGGCTGATTGTGAAGCGATGGCCGCTGCGCCCATTTTTTCCAAAGTTGTGGATCAGCCAACATCTTCATGTACACACCGCCCACCACCGATCGCGCCTGAAAATGCATCTGCCTGGCTGTAAGGGTGTCGTACCAGTCGGTCAGGGGAACCCGCGGCATCGTATCGTTGACGAACGCCTCGATGGGATGCACGAAGGCCTGGAAATCACCCTCATTGCCAGCGAGAGTCGCCGTCCACAGCTCCCAATCCAACTTCGTATAGGTGGCGCGGTTGTCGAGCGGCAATCCATACCGGTTGAGGTGCTTCTTGTAAAAGCGCACCTCCTCAGCAGCCACGGATTCGGGAAAGAGATTAAGCCCCAGAATTCGATCCCACACCAGGTTATATTTCTGGCTCCAGGTGCCCGGCTTGTCGAATGCCAAGCGGTAGTGGTCGCCATCGGCGGCCATCTTGACCCACTTGCGCGCCATGTCCTGCGCAAGAGCGTCATATTGTGCCGCAGAATCCGGGTGCCCCAGCATACGCGCGAGTTGCGCATAGGCACCCAGCGCCTCGATGGCTTTCAGCGACAAGTTGGCATTGTGCGCAAGGTGGCCGGCAAAGTCATCGGTGCAGAGCTGATTGGCAGGATCCAGCCCTTTGGCTTTGAGGTACTCAGCCCATTTGGTCAGCAGCGGCCAATAGCGCCGGGCAAAACCCGGGTCATTTTCCGCGTGGGCGATCGCCGCCGCGAGTAGAATCACATCGCCCGATTCTTCCACCGGCATCTGATTCTCTTCGCTCACTTCCCCGCCCCCGTACTGCTGACCGTTGGCCAGCGGGTAAACGCCCAGATCGTGCGGCGCAAACGGGAACTTCCAGCGGGCCATCTCCGCGTAACGCATGACCGGATCGAGTTGCGCTTCCACCAGCTTGGGATTCAGCAGCAGGAAGAGAGGCGCGGAAGGATAGATCACATCCACCGTGGAAATGGATCCGTTGCTGAAGTTCTCCTTGGGCATGAAGAAAGGATTACCGTCGGCGTCCTCCACCAGCTTGTGAGCCGCAATGGCCTGCGAAAACGCCAGCGTGGCAATGGCCGCATAATCGCGGCCGCCCGCCTGCTCGAGATCGCGGGTCAGAGCTGCATCGAACTTCTGCGAACGCGCCTCAACCTGCGGATACTGCGGCTCGGCGGCTTCCAGCATGTCTGCAAAAGAGGCAAACCGGGTACGCCAGTAGGGCAGCAGCGCCCGGTGCATGTATTCCACCGAATAGCCGTCGTCATAGGCCAGCAGGAGGTGGCGCGCAACAGGATCACTTCCCACATGGCCGAGCGGCAAGCATACGTTCAACGTGAGGGGCGGGGGATAGTGGCTCTGGGGAGGACGAGCCCCGCCGAGGTCATCCGCGTCGGGAATGGTTCCGGTGGTGAGGAAGGTCTTTCTGTAGGTCTGATTGCCGGCGGCCATCACGGCATGTTCGCTCTCTGGAACGGCGATATAGAAGTAGCCCCAGTCGATGCGGACGTTGTCGCCCGAGCGCTGCAACACGGGCTGGCGCTGACTGCCCACGCGCAGCAGGTCAAGCTCCGGAATCCTGGCCCGCGACTCAACGACTCTTTCTCCTGGATCATTGACGGCCAGGGTGCCGGACGCGTCCAGATAAACGCTTACGTCATGCGGTTTGCCATCGCGCGATTTCGCTTCGAGGCTCAGATAAGTGACTGGCCTCGACATGAGCTCCATGTCTTGCGGCAGGAGCGGGTTCAGGAACTCGACGGTGAACTCGAGTCGTTGGTTCTGCAGGACCACAATGGTTCGCGTGGGGGTGATGGTGCGGCTTACCTGCTCCAGCGCTGGAATGCCGGCTTTGCCGCGGGGCGCAGAACCAAGAAAGCGGTAGTTTTGACCGTCGATGCGGACGACGCCGAAGATCTCCTGCAAGGCTCCGGTCCAATGCCGGGTGGGCGCATCGGTGAGACGATCGGCCATCGACCAGATGCTGAAATACGGATCATGGACCACGAGCGGAACCGCAGGCGGGCGGATCGCAGGAACATTCTGCGCCGATGCCGCGACCGCTGCTGAAGCGGCCAGGAATGCTGCCGCAGCGCAGCAAGAGACGATGGTAGAGAGGAACGACTTGCGGATGCCTGCCTGCAATGCAACACCTCTTTTACGGCCGCAGACGCGGGATGGATACAGTGACTTCCCTCAGGAGAGAAAGTCTCGTTGGGCTAAATTCGCCGTGGTCTATCCGGCGCCACGCGTGGCAAATGGATTCATCCTACTTCTCTGCACCTGCGGCTTCGACGACCTTCCTGAGAATCGCAGCGGCAGCTTCAGGAGTAATGTCCCGCTGCGGCGTACCCAGCAATTCAAAGCCGACCATGAACTTGCGGATGGTAGCAGAACGCAGCAACGGCGGGTAGAAGTGCGCGTGCAGCAACCATTCGGGATGCGACTGGCTGTCGCAAGGGGCCGCATGGAAGCCCATGGAATACGGAAACGGCGCATCGAAGACCCGGTTGTACCCGGCCGTCACGCGCTTCAACATGCTTGCCAAGCCGATACGGCCCTGCGTGTCCAGACCGCGGAGCGCACCCACTGCGTTCCTGGGCAGCAGCATCAATTCGAAGGGCCAGATCGCCCAGAAAGGAACCAGAGCGACCCATCTATCATTCTGGGCAACGATGCGCTCCTCCTTCTGCAACTCCATCTGGAGATAGTCGAGCAAAAGAACGCTGCCGTTCTTCTCGAAGTACTCCCGCTGCGAGATGAGTTCATGAAGCGGCTCATTGGGGATGTGTTCCGTGGCCCAGATCTGCCCATGGGGATGAGGATTGCTGCATCCCATCATCGCGCCGCGGTTCTCGAAGATCTGCACATAGTTGATCTGCTGGCGAGCAGCCAGATCGCTCTCTTGCGCAATCCATTCGTCCACCACGCGGCTGATGTTTTCCTCGCTCATCGTAGCCAGGGTAAGATCGTGCCGCGGATCGAAGCACAGCACGCGACAGATGCCCTTTTCGGTGCTCGCGCGGAGCAGGCCGGAGTTACCGTCGTCGTGGGTAAGATCCGGCGCATCGCTGTGGAGAGCCGGATAATCATTCTCAAAGACGTAGGTTCCGTTGTAGACCGGAGTCCGCATTCCGCTGGCCCGCATGTTGCCGGGGCACATATAGCAAGCCGGATCAAACTGCACCTGGGTCGCCGCGCGAGAGTCCTCCGTCTGCCCCTGCCAGGGGCGCTGAGTGCGATGGGGCGAGACCATCACCCATTCCCGGCTCAACGGATTCCAGCGGCGATGTGAGTATTTCGACAAGGCTTCTAGCATGTCGCAATTCCCTTCTCCGCGGATGTCATGATCGCGAGATTGCGCGCGATTGCACCATCCACTGCCTCACAGACGTAAATTTCGGCCTCTAACTGATAGCGCTGCCGGTAAGCCTCTTTGAGCGCCGCGCCAAACGCCTCCGCCTTGCCGGCGCTGACCAGGTTGACCGTGCATCCGCCAAAGCCGCCACCGGTCAGGCGGGCGCCATAGCAGCCATCCAGCTGCGCGGCCGTTGCGACCAGGAAATCAACTTCTTCCACGCTGCACTCGAAGTCATCGCGCTCGCTGGCATGTGCCGCGGTCAACACCGTACCAAGTTGCACGGGATCGCCAGCCAGCATCGCCGCCTTGGCCCGAGCAACGCGCGCATTCTCGGTGATGATATGGCGGCAGCGCTTGAAGCTTTCGACCGACATTTCGCTCCGGCACTGCTCCAACTGTTCGAGGGTTGCGTCTCCCAGGTCGCGGAGCTGCGGAAAGCGTTGCCGCACGATGGCCTGGCCGGCTTCAACCTCACGCCGCCTCAATCCATAGTCGCCGCCGGCAATGGAGTGCTTGACCCCGGAATTGGCAACCACAATCCGGCTCTCTGCCAGGTTTCCGCGGTCGAGGGGTAGCAATTCAAAGCTCAGATCGCGCGTATTCAGGAGCAAGGCCTTGCCCGCAAGCGCCGACACGGCGATGGACTGATCCATGATGCCGCAGGGCGAACCAACGTATCGATTCTCTGCGCGCTGGCAGAGCCTCGCGATTTCACCAGGCCCCATCGACTTGCCGCAATAGGCCAGGAGCGCCATAGCCGTCGCCACTTCGATGGATGCGGACGAGCTCAGGCCGGCGCCCAGAGGCACGTTGCCATTCACCGTCAAATCGAAGGGGGACGGGCAAATGCCCAGCTCCTGGAACTCGCGCAATACACCCACCGGATAATCGCTCCACTCTCCCTTTCGCGGCGAGCGGTCCTCGGGCGCCATCACCCGGATGGTATCGAACTGATCGCTGGCGAAGCGGTACATGCCATCCGCGGCGCTGCTGATCCGTGCCGTGGTGGCAAACTGAACGGCGACCGGCATGACAAAGCCGCCGGTATAGTCCGTGTGCTCACCGATAAGATTCACGCGGCCGGGCGCTGAGCACCTGAATGCCGTCATTCCTTTACCTCCCTTGGATCGTTCAGCTTGTTTGCGGCCTCTGCGCGCGCCGCCCGGATCTGCGCCCTCAGGCCCAATCCCCCCATCGTGGCGCCGAACGCCAGCAGCACCATCCCCCACCACAGGTTGATATCGATGCCAAGGCTTTGAGCATAGATTTGGCTGGCGTGGTAGGTGACGAGACCAAATCCCGCCAAAATCAGTCCTGCCAGGGTAAACATCAATCCCACCGGAATGCGTAGATCGAGACCCATTTGTCTTCTCTCCCGCTAGGCAAAGATCAGGTTGAGGACCAGCGCACCCAGGAGCACGCCAATGGCCAGAGCTTCCGGCCGCTTCCACCACTCACGGTGGGGAGAGACCGGCTTCGGAGTCAGGGAGTGAACCAGGCCGACCAATTCCGGCTCCGGCCGGGGTTTGGTAAACAGGCTCACCACGACGGCGACGATGAAGTTTGCCGCGAAGGCGTAGATCGCGCCATAAAAGTTCTGCGCCATATCACTGGGATAGCGGTGCAGCACGGTGATCCAGCCGCCATGAATTCCTGGAACTGCCTGCATGGGCAGAGTGAGCCCATGATGAAGCATGGCCGCTCCGGTGCCGGCAATCAGTCCGCTAAATGCGCCGTGGCCCGTGGTGCGCTTGCTGAACATTCCAAGTAGGAAAGTGGCAAAGAGCGGAGCGTTCACAAACGAGAAGACCAGTTGCAGCGTGTCCATGATGTTATTGAAGTTGATCGCCACATAGGCCGTCCCGATCGAAAGCAGGATCCCGCCCACCGTTGCCCACCTGCCCACCATTAAATAGTGACGGTCGCTTGCCCCTTTGCGGATATAAGACTGATAGAGATCGTACGTGAAGACTGTGTTGAAGGCAGTTACGTTGCCTGCCATGCCGCTCATGAAACTGGCCAGCAAGGCCGTCAATCCGAGCCCCAGTATCCCCGTCGGGAAGTAGTGCAGCAGCATGTTAGGGGTGGCCATGTCGTAGTCAAGGATCGGATGGCCGCTCGCATCGTACATCGGCTTCCCGGTGATGGGATTAGTCTTCACCGGGATCAGCCCTCGCCCGGCTGTTGCGGCGCCGTGGACCGCGGCGCTGGAATGAGCCGCAATGGCGCCGTGCAGTGGAGTCACCACGGCAATGGCCAGCAGGCCAGGCAGAATCACCAGGAAGGGAAAGAACATCTTGGGAATCGCGGCGATGAGAGGCACGCGCCGGGCAGAATCCATGTCGTGGGATGCCATGGCGGTTTGAATCACCAGGAAGTCGGTGCACCAGTAGCCCGCGCCCAGCACAAAGCCCAGCCCCATCCCGAGCCCGATGGCATCGATGCCCATCGGATTGGTGCCGGCGTGCATGATCCCTTTCCACTCGTGCATCATGCGCGGGTCGATGCTGCTGACCGCCGCTTTCATGCCGCTCCAGCCGCCCACATTCTTCAGCCCCAGAAAAACCAACGGAAGAAAGCCGGCGACGATCAGGAAGAATTGCAGCACTTCGTTGTAAATGGCGCTGGTGAGGCCGCCAAAGAAGATGTAGAGGAGGACGATCACCGCCGAAAGCACGATGGCAAAGGTGAAGATTTGATCGTGCGGCCAGCGCAGCGCATCGAACAGGCCGTCGAAGATGTGCAGCGCCTGAATCAAACGCGCCATCGCGTACATCGAGATGCCGGAGCTGAAGACCGTCATGACCGCGAACGAGCAGGCATTCAGCCCCCGCGTCTTCTCGTCGAAGCGCAGGCGCAGAAACTCCGGCACCGAGCGCGCCTTCGATCCGTAATAGAAAGGCATCATGAAGATGCCGACGAAGATCATCGCGGGAATGGCGCCGATGCCGTAGAACTGGGCGGTTTCCAGGCCGTACTTTGCGCCCGAAGCCCCCATGCCGATGACTTCCTGGGCTCCCAGATTGGCGCTGATGAAGGCCAGGCCGCATATCCAGGCAGGCAAGGCGCGGCCGGCCTGAAAGAAGTCTTTGCTCGTCTTGATGCGGCGGCGCAAGGCATAGCCGATGCCGAGCACGAAAAGGAAATAGAGGCCCATAATCAGCCAGTCAACGGCGGTGAGGTGCAAGCAGGATTCCTTTCCGGCCAGGAGGGCGCCGATGGAGGGGCTGATGTAAGCGCTTACATCGCCTCAAGAGATGCTAATATCGGACAGTCGCGCGCGTCAACCAGTTTGCGCAGTTCCCCGATCTTTGACCCCGGCAGGGCAGAATGTCTGGTTTCGAACGGAACTTGAACATCGAATTGGTGGCGAAAAAGGCCAAAGTCTCCACGGCCACCGTCTCCCGCACCATGAACGGGCTGGGCAACGTGCGCCCAGAGACTGCCAAGCGGGTTTGGGACGCGGTCCGCGCGCTCCAGTACCACCCCAACGCCTCTGCCCGGAGCCTCGGATCGGGACGGAGCCGCATTCTGGGCCTGATTATCTCCGACATCTGCAACCCCTTCTTTCCGGACCTTGTGAAGAGCTTCGAGGATGCGGCGCTGGCGTGCGGGTATGAGATTTTGCTCACCAACACCAATTATGATCCCGATCGCATGGCCCGCTGCGCCCAGCGGATGCTGGAAAGACGCGTGGAGGGGGTCGCGGTGATGACGTCGGAGATGGACCAGAGGATGATGGAGGAACTGGCCAACCGTTCCATTCCGGTGGTCTGCCTCGATTCGGGAGTGGTCGAGAACCGGATCAGCAACATCCGCGTTCAGTATCCGCATGGTATCGCAGAAGCCATCCAGTACCTGTACGACCTGGGCCATCGCAGAATCGGTTTTCTGAGCGGCCCGGCGAATCTGGGGTCCGCACGAGTGCGCCGGTCCGCGTTTCTGAAAGGGCTTCGAAAACACCACATCGCCATCGAACCGGAGTTGATCCAGGAAGGCAACCATAAAATTGAGGGCGGCGAAGCGGCAGCGCATAAGCTGCTGGCCGTATCCAGGCCCCCCACCGCCATTCTGGCCTCCAACGATCTGACTGCCATCGGAGCCCTGCGCGCCATTCAGCAGCGTGGATTGCGGGTCCCGGATGACATCTCTCTGGTCGGCTTCGACGACATCGAGTTGAGCCAACTGACAGGACCGCCGCTGACCACCATTCAGCTCTCCCGCACCGAAGTAGGACAAAAGGCCTTCCATGCGCTTCTCACGCTACTGCAGGGCAAATCGCAGCGGGGCGAGGAGTATCCAGTGCAGACGCACCTTGTGGTCCGGCAATCGACGGGGCATGCCAGGAGCTTGTGAGCAGTTCAGTCGCGCTGGCCTCTGGAGCAGTTCCCCGCACAGAGCAGGATGCCGGTAGGGGTGTACACTTGCTGATCATCACCCAACGGAACCGCCATGCGCAGATCTCTGGTGTTGCTCTCCTTTGTCTCGCTCCTTCTGCTGCCCGCCGCGACTCTAGCCCAAACCGCCAAGCGCCCCATGACCTTCGAGGACATGATGCACATGAAGCGCCTGGGCGATACCGCCGCCTCCAAAGACGGCCAGTGGCTGGGCTATAGCGTCACCACCGTCAGTCTCGCCCAGAACACCACAACCACGGAGCTGTGGCTGCAAAAGATTGCGGGAGGCGAGCCGATCCGCGTCGCCGTGGCGAAACCGGGCGACAGCGGCGTGCAGTTCGCGCCCGATGGGCGCGCGGTGCTGTTCCTCTCCGGCCGCGAGGAGGGCCAGCAGGTCTGGCTTGCGGACTTCGACCCGGCGACCGGCGCAACCAGCAATGCCCGCCGCCTGACCACCATCGCCACCGGAGCGGACAACGCGATCTGGTCTCCTGACGGGCGCTTCGTGCTGTTCTCGTCCGCCGTCTATCCGGATTGTCCGGCGATCACAACCGCCGACTTCAAGACAGGAAACCAGTGCAACGCCCAGCGCGATGCGGCAGCCGCGGCCAGCAAAGTGAAGGCGCGGATCTTCACGCACCTGATGTACCGGCATTGGAACCACTACACAGGCGACAAGCGCGGCCATCTGTTTCTGGTTTCGGTTGCGACGGGCGAAATGCGCGATCTGAATCCCGGCGATCCGCACGATGTGCCGCCGTTCTCGCTCGAGGGCGGCGGATGCGGCTGCGCCTTTGCGCCCGACTCGAAAGAACTGGCGTTCACCGAGAAGGATGTGGCCGTTGAAGCAACCTCGACCAACGCTGACATCTTCACGCTGGATCTGACCGATCCCGCGGCGAAGCCGGTGAAGGTGTCGATGTCGCCTGGAGGCGATTTCTCGCCTGCCTACTCGCCTGATGGCAAGTGGCTGGCGTGGCGCTCACAATCGCGAGCGGGGTATGAGAGCGATAAGTTCCGGCTGGTGGTGATGGAGCGATCCAGCCAGTCAGCGAGTCCGCAAGTTAGCACGCCAGCCATTCACGATCTGCTGCCGAAGTTCGACAACTGGGTGGATGAGTTCGCGTGGGCGCCGGACTCCAGAGAGATTTATTTCGTCTCTGCGGTTCAAGGCGAAGATCCGGTAATGGTGACCAATCTTGATGGTCAAATTTCGATTCTCAGCAATGACGGCAGTTTCGGTGGTCTCGAACCACTGTCGAATGGAACGGCAGTGGTCTCTACCAGGACGTCCGTCGCCTCGCCTGGAGAGGTTGTAGAAATAACTCCCGCATCGCGCGAATCGGCTCCTAAGGGGCAAGCTTCGACACCCAGCACTCCGGCCCCCGGCGGGCTCCGCCCGGTGACTGTAACCCAGATTCGACAGATCACGAACCTCAACTCGAAGTTGCTCTACACCCAGCTCGACGTGCCGAAGATGCAATCCTTCTGGTTCACCGCACAGGATGGCACCAGGCTCGAAGGCTTCCTGATCCCTCCGCCGGGCTTTGACCCGCAGAAGAAATATCCGGTGAAGTTTTTGATCCACGGGGGGCCGCAAGGCAACTGGGGCGACTCCTGGTCCTACCGCTGGAACGCCGAGCTCTTTGCCGCCAACGGCTACGTGGTGGTGATGATCAATCCCCGCGGCTCGACCGGGTACGGGCAGGCGGTGGTTGACGGCGTCAACGGAGACTGGGGCGGCAAGCCGTTCACCGACCTGATGACCGGCCTCGACTACGCCGAGCAGCATTACCCGTTCATCGACAAGACGCGCGAGTGCGCGCTGGGCGCGAGCTATGGCGGCTACATGGCCGACTGGATCCTCGGCCACACCGACCGCTTCCGGTGCATCGTGACCCACGACGGCATGTTCGACCCCGAATCGGCCTACGGCTCAACCGAAGAGCTGTGGTTCAACGAGTGGGAGTTCAAGGGCATGCCGTGGGACTACTACGGCAAGCCGGATAGCGAGAATCCCTACCGCAATTGGTCGCCCATGCTGGCCGCGAAAAATTTCAAGACGCCGACGCTGGTGATCCACGGCCAGCTCGATTACCGGCTCGACGTGAGCCAGGGCTTCGCGCTCTTCACCACACTTCAACGCCTGGGCGTGCCCAGCAAGATGCTCTACTTCCCCGACGAGGGCCACTTTGTGCTGAAGCCGCAGAATGCGCAGCTCTGGTACAGGACGGTGAACGGCTGGGTGGATGAGTGGACGAAAGAGGGAGGCGGGACCCAGCAGTAAACCTGCTCTCGTGAAAGTGCGCCTGGCAAATTTGGAAGATTCGCTCCCTTCCTGGCGCAGCCTGCGGAGTCGCCGCGCATGCCCGGCCAGGACATGACTCCCTGATGAATTGCGCCCAGTTCCAGCTTCCAATTGCGCCCCTTGTGTGCTTAGATAGGTGTAAGAAGATCTGCTTTCACTTATTCCTCTCGACTTACCAGGGCCCCCGCTTTCTCCGTTTTCCTGGTAAGTGGTTGATTGTGTGTGACTTCTCTCTGCCGAGACACTGTCCGGAAGCCGCCGTCCACAGGCAAGAATCAAAGACAGCAGGGCCCCAAGATCGGCCCAGAACATTCTTCTGAAGCGCTTTGAGCAAGCTCATCGCATTTGAGGTCCCCCAGTGAGCACAGCAAGCACCGTAACGCCTTTGGGCCAAGCCACCTGTTCGGTCACGACGCAGGGTGCGGCGGGTTCCACCCTGGACGAAGGCTGGTACGCGGTCTTCACCATCCCCAAACACGAAAAATCAGTGCTTCGCTATCTGGATATGCGCGGCATTGAAGCCTTCCTGCCGACCTACGAAACCACGCGCCTGTGGCGAAACCGCCAACGCGTTACGCTGGCAATACCACTGTTTCCCTGCTACCTGTTTGTGCGCGCCAGCAAAATCAACTACGGCAATGTGCGCCAATCCCCTGGTGTCATTCGGCTGGTTGGCAATCAGCGTGAGCCGTTGCCGGTCGCCGATTCCGCCATTGAGCTGTTGCGTGCAAGTGTCGCGGGCAAAAAGATCGAACCCTACAGCGATCTGGTCGTGGGCACGAGGGTGCGCGTCAGAAGCGGCTCCATGCAGGGCGTGGAGGGCGTGCTGATTCGCAAAAACAACGCTCTGCGGTTCGTATTGAGCATTGAGCTGATCAATCAGCACGCGGCGATTGAAATGGACGCAGAGAACCTGGAGCCCATCCTCACCGCCTCATCAAAAAAGAGCGTCTCGCAGGCCCACCCCTGGGAACAACGAAATCGTCAAGTCCCTTCCGCGCAGTAGCGGCGCAGGGTTGCTGCGTCGCAGTAAGTACCCCAGAGCCGCCGGATCCGGCGGCTCTCCCCTTGGCCAAACGGTCTCCGCGATCGGTCCCGATGGATTGATCCCTTTTCCCCGCCAGGGCAATCGCATGAACATCATTTGAGTCCGAGGAGTTCGGCGCGATAGTTGTCGGAAGTGGCGGCGATGAGTCTTCGGGCTTTGACGCCGCCTTTGCGTTTGATC
>JAJZCY010000304.1 GCA_021828835.1 Acidobacteriota bacterium
GGCCTCGGCAACTGGTACTCGACGGAGAGCGAGATCAAGATGGGCAAGCAGTACGCCGATGAGATCGAGAAGAGCGCCCGCTTCATCACCGACCCGGTCGTTGCCGAATACGTGAATCGCATCGGCCAGAACATCGTGAAGAACTCCGATTGCAAGGTGCCGTTCACGATCAAGGTTCTCGACTCCGACGAGATTAACGCCTTCGCGCTGCCGGGCGGCTTCTTCTATGTCAACTCCGGGCTGATCCTGGCCGCGGACGAGGAAGCTGAGCTGGCCGGGGTGATGGCGCATGAGACGGCGCACGTCTGCGCCCACCATGCCGCCCGCGAGATGACGCGGATGAACTACGCGCAGATCGGCACCATTCCGCTGATCATGATGACCGGCTATAGCTGGACCGGCTACGGTATCTATGAAGCCTCGCAACTCGCGATCCCGATTGCGTTTCTCCAGTTCTCGCGCGACTTCGAGGCGCAGGCCGACTACCTGGGCGTCCAGTACATGTATCGCGCTGGCTACGATCCGCAGGCCTTCATCGACTTCTTTGAAAAGATCCAGGCCCTGGAGAAGCGGAAGCCCGGGCTGGTGGCCCGCGCCTTCTCCGACCATCCCCAGACGCCCGACCGCATCCTGCATACTCAGGAAGAGATCGCGCGCATCCTGCCGGCCAAATCGGAGTACCTGGTGACGACCTCGGAGTTCGACGATGTGAAGGCCCGGCTGGCGCGCATCGAAAACAAGCGCCGGCTGATGGATACCCGCAACAAGAACCGGCCGTCGCTGCGCCGCGCGAGCACCAATCCCAACGACAGCTCGCAGGGGAACACGAACGGTAGCGGCAACGGGACGGACCAGCCTACGCTTCATCGCCGCGACGATCAGAACTAGGGCTGAAAACAAAGCGTGACGCCGGTCCTCCCGACCGGCCCAAGGCGGGGACCTCCCGGGTCCCCGCTTCTGCGTGTGCTCCATGCGAAATTTGCTTCTTGCCAATCCGCGTGTGCCCGCTTAACCTGAATCCATCCCCCCCCTTGTCCTATGAAGCGCATCGTGACCATTGCGGCGGTTTTTGCGTTCATTCTTCTGCTGACGAAGATTGCCAATCTCGCCGGCCCCGCGCCGATGCCCGGCATCTCGTTCTCGCTGAAGGCGCAGCGGGTGGTGGAGTGCAGCGCCAGCGACATTACGCTGGTGGACGTGCATGACGTGCAGACCCATCTGAACACGGACTCGAGTTGGCCGGCCTGCTCGTCCTATCAGTCGGGCCAGGTGCTGGACTTCTACCTCTCACGGGGCGCCAAGACCCACTTTCTGCACAGCGAGCAGACCGCCTGGTGGCGGAAGCAGATGTAGCTCTCGTCGCCGGGAGGGCGTCTCACAATCTGGTTTTTCCTACCTGATTCAGTCCGGAGCCTTGAGCGTGCTTTCTGCGCACTCGGCCCTAGATGTTGGGTTGCCAGTCGGGAGACCGCAATCAGTCGCCCGACGCTCGCAGAAGGCCGGAGGATTCGCTCCCGAACCGGCAGAAATCTGGCAGAAATCCCGAAAATCCCTTGAAATCGCGGTCCAACCCACGTTAAATACTGACTTACCGGCGGACCCGCCGAAACGGGCTCCGGAATCCACTCAGGCATTCAAGGAGGCTCCATGCGTAACGCCGCGACCCGCTCCAACCTTCTCGTCCCCGAAGTTCGCGAGGTTATGGACATCCGCCAGGCCTCCGACTATCTAGGCATTTCGCCCGATACGCTTTACAAGTACGCCTCAGAGGGCTTCGTACCCGCCTTCAAGCTGGGGAACCGCTGGCGGTTCAAGCGCAGCCGCCTGGACGAGTGGATGGACCGCCAGAGCGAGATGCAGGCTGGCACCGTGGACGCGAATCCGGAAGAGAAGAAGCCGGTGAAGAGCGCGTTTTAGCCGTCAACACTCAGATATCAGCCATTCCGCCGGATTTGCTCGAGAGCTTCTCCTTCAAGACATCGGCACGGATCTGCGCTCTGGCCCGCAGGGTGAGGGCGGCCGTGTGCTACAACTAATCCCGTGGACCACTCACGCCGCATGGGCGCACTGCGTCGCAAGCTGAACCGCGCCGGACTCTCCGGGCTCCTCGTCACCCATCTTCCCGACATTCGTTATCTCGCTGGTTTTACTGGCTCCAGCGCCGCGCTGGCGGTTACGCGCCACCAGGCCCGCCTTTTCACCGATGGCCGCTACCGGGCGCAGGCCGCCGAAGAGGTGCAGGCCGCCAAGGTGGACATCGTCTCCGGAGCGCCCGCCGTGGCCGCCGTGCAGTGGATCGCCGCCCAGGCGAAGGTGGAATCCGTCGGCTTTGACGCTGCGGTTGTGACGGTTGCCGAACTCAACCGCTGGAAGGGCGCATTGCCCGCCCGCCTGCGCCGCGGCCTACTCAGGGCGGTTGACGAGCCGCTGGTGCAGGATCTGCGCATGGTCAAGGACGCGGAGGAACTGGCGATTCTCCGCGAAGCCGCCCTCACCGGCTGCCGGTTGTTCGATCACATCCTGACGGTGCTGCGCCCCGGGGTGTCGGAGATCGAAGTCGCCGCCGAGTTGGAGTACCAGGCCCGCCGCCTGGGCGCCGAGGGCATGTCATTCGAGACCATCGTGGCCTCGGGGCTGCGCTCCGCCATGCCTCACGGCCGCGCTACCAGCAACCCGCTGCCGCGGCACGGTTTTCTCACGCTCGACTTCGGTATAATCCTCAGAGGTTATTGCTCGGATATGACGCGCACCGTCTTTCTGGGGTCCCCGAAAGCCGGCGAGCGGAGCGCGTATCAGGCCGTGCTGGAAGCCCAGGAAGCAGCGGTGGCTGCGGTCAGCTCCGGCGTTTCCTGTGGCGATGTGGACGAAGCGGCTCGCAGCGTTCTGCGCGGTCAGGGTCTGGCGGAGGCGTTTACGCATTCCACCGGCCACGGGGTCGGTCTGGAGATTCATGAACCGCCTCGGGTCGGCGCCGGACAAGCCACACGGCTCCAGGCGGGCATGGTGATCACGATCGAACCGGGCATCTATACGCCCGGGAAGTTTGGCATACGCATTGAAGACATGGTGGCTGTTACGCGCAGTGGAGGCGAAGTGCTGACCCCCGCGCCCAAGGCCCTCATCGAGCTGTAGATTCCTGCTACTGGAGAGCGAACGAACGCATGAAGCAACAGGACATCGACGATCTGCGACAGCTGATCGACTTCCTCAAGACCCACCAGGTCGCCGAATTTGACCTGGACCGCGGCGATCTGAAGATCCGGCTGAAGTTCCACGAGCAGCCGGGCGCCGTGCCCTCCAACCTCGGTGATCTGGCCCGGCTGCTGTCGGCCGCGCCGGCCGCTGCTCCGGCTGCGCATGCCGCGGCTCCGGCGGGTTCTGCGCCGGCTCCGGCGGCCGATGCCGACGCGGGGCTGCACATCGTCAAATCGCCCATCGTCGGCACGTTTTACAGCTCGCCCTCGCCGGGTTCCGCGCCCTTTGTCTCCGCGGGCGACCGCGTGGAAAAGGGCCAGGTGATCTGCATCGTGGAGGCCATGAAGCTGATGAACGAGATCGAGGCCGACGCGACCGGCGAAGTGGTCAAGTGCCTGGCGGCCAACGGCCAGCCCGTGGAGTTTGGCCAGCCGCTGTTTTCCATCCGCCCGGCATAGCCGGACGAAAGCGAGTCAGCAGGTTGGCGGGGCAGCGCTTCCGCCCATTTGCCGGCCCGCCGGCTTTGCCCAGTTTGTTTCTTTCTAACGTTCACGAGGAGCCCAGCCGAATCGCAGGTGCTTGCCTGGCTGGGCAACCGCTGACCCGCTAACTCGCTGACTTGCTGACTCGCTAATT
>JAJZCY010000305.1 GCA_021828835.1 Acidobacteriota bacterium
CCCCCATGGAAACAGCAAACCGGACTTCCGACGCCTGCGCGAGTATCAACTCCGATTACCGTACCTGCTCAGATACCTCAGGTTCATGCGATTGCCCTGGTCCGCCACAAGGTCCGGGAGCCGGGATTTGGCCAGCCTTGCTATCATGGACACAGGTCGTCAGCACCCCCTTTCGTCTGCCGTCCAGCCACACCCCGTAATGACTCCTGCTTCCCAGGCCGCTCGCTCTCCGGAGATCGCCGCGCCGCTTCCCGCTCCGCAGCCCGATCATGCCCTGCACGCCCCGCGTCCCGGCGCTACGGCGCTGCTCATTCAGGATCTGCGCGAACTCTTCAAGGTCAAAGTTGTTGGGCTGGTGCTGGTTACCGGCTGGGGCGGCTACTATCTCGGCTCCATGCAGTCGGGTATCTCCAGCCTGCAACGCGGGCTTATCGACACGCTTATGGGGATCGGCCTGGTCTCCGCCGGCGCCGGCGCGCTCAACCAGGCCCTGGAGCGCACCACCGACGCTCTGATGACCCGCACCGCCGATCGCCCGCTTGCCTCCGGCCGGGTCTCGCTGCGCACCGGCATCCTGGCCGGCCTGGGGGCTATCGGCCTGGGCGCCTTCTGGCTGCTGACCCATACCAACCTGCTGACCGTGGCGCTGGCGCTCATCACCGCCTTCCTGTACGTGGCCATCTACACCCCGCTGAAACGCGTCACCTCGCTGGCCACCTTTATCGGCGCCTTTCCTGGAGCCATGGGGCCCCTGCTGGGGTGGGCAGCGGCGCGCCCGCGCATTGAGTGGCCGGCGGTGGCGCTCTTCGCCATCCTCTTTGTCTGGCAGTTTCCGCACTTCATGTCCATTGCCTGGCTCTACCGCGACGACTACCGCAAGGCCGGCATCCGCATGCTCCCGGTGGTGCAGCCCGACGGATGGTCCACGGTGGTCGAAGCTCTCTTCTACGCCGTGTTGATGATTCCCGTCAGCCTCATTCCCTGGAAGCTGGGCATGGCCGGTCCGACTTATGCCATCATTGCCACCCTGCTCGGCCTGGTGTACCTGGCCTACACCATTCGGTTCGCGGGAATCCTGCGCGCCCGCTCGGAGATGGAGAGCCGGATGCTGGCCCGCGATCTGCTCAAGGTCAGTGTGCTCTATCTGCCCCTGCTCTTTACCACGCTGATGATCTGCGCGCGAGGCTGACCATGACGATCGCCGCCCCGAGTTCGACCGCAGTGCCCGGCACCGGGCGGGCCATCGCCGCCATTATCGCCATCAGCATCGCGGCCTCGCTCTTCCTCTTCTGGCTCATCTACATCCATCCTGCTGCCGCCACCAGCCAGCAGTACGCCTTTCTGCCCGCCCTCAATGCGGCCATGAACGGCTGCGCCGCCATCGCCCTGCTCATCGGCTTCACCTTCATCCGCGCCCGCCGCATCGGGGCGCACCGCAAGGCGATGATGACGGCCTTTGGCTTCTCCGTCCTGTTTCTGATCGGCTATATCGCGCATCACGCGCTGCACGGCGACATCCGGTATCCGCTACATGCCGCTTACCGCGTTCCCTATCTGTGGCTGCTCGCCAGCCATATCATCCTGGCTACCCTCACGCTGCCGCTGGTGCTGGTCACCTTCTTCTTCTCGCTCACCGGGCGCTTTCCGCAGCACCGCAAGATCGCCCGCTGGACTTTTCCCCTGTGGCTCTACGTCTCTGTTACCGGCGTAGTCACGTACGTCATGCTGCGCCTGGCGCAGAGCTAATCTATCTAGAGACTCCGATGCCCGCCGGTTCCCGACCAGATCGAAGCGTTGTCGCCCGCCCCGGGCAGATGCCCAGCGATGGCACCAGCGAACTTTTGCGGTGGGGCGGGTTGATCGTCGCCACCGGGGTTGTCGCGGCCATCCTGCTGCTCACCGTGCTGGGTGGCTACACCAGCACCGGCGCCACCACCAACACCGGCTGGTTTGCCCTGATTGTGGTGTTGATGTGCATCCCCTTCGGGCTGATGCTCTTCAGCCTGGGCGTGGCCAAGTGGTTCCGGAACCGCCGCATCTCTCGCGGCAAACTCGAGGGATAATCTGGTCCCGGGAGAGCCCAGAGCCGGTCCCACTCCAAATCGGGAATGCTTCTGCCTTAGTTTCGTTCGGGGATTGGGGGCAGCGAAAGTCGACCGCTTGCGCTCAAGGAGTTCCCATGAGGGCGCTATGCTCCGGATATGTCCTCGCCCTCGGTAAGCCCCGGAGCCTTGCCCGACCACTCCACCTTTGCGGGAGTGTTGGCGGCGCTGACAGGGGCTGCGGCGAAGCCGGCACCCGCGCAGCGGCAGCCGGCCCCGGCCTGGCTCGATGATCTTGATGAGGATGTGGCGCTGCTCAGCTACGAGCGAGCCCTCCAGGCGCACCGAGGTTCCGGGACGGGCAACCGGGTTGTTCAGCCCGAGCTTGCGCAGGCTGCGGAAGGGCCATCTCCAGGGCCGACGCCAAACTCTCCCTCTGGCGGCTTGGCCAGTTCCTTGGAGGATCGCCGCAAGCGGGCCAGCGTCACGATCCGCATGAGCGCGGCGGAGTGTGAGCAGTTGCAGCGGCGGGCCGCTGAAGCCGGATTGACGGTCTCCGCCTACCTTCGCTCCTGCGCTTTTGAGGTCGACTCGCTGCGCACCCAGGTTAAGCAGGCTCTGGCGGATCTGCGGGCCGAACAGGTCGCCGCTCGAGAAGCGGCCGCCCCGCGCCGCCGCTGGTGGCTGCGTCTGTTGGGACGGGCGGCCGTGCCGCAAGCGGCGTGAGGCTGTTGGCCCTTCCAGTCCCTACTCGACCTGCAGCACCAGGCACTTGAGGTATTCGGTTTCCGGCAGGTTCAACACCACGGGATGGTCGGGAGCGGCGCCGCGGCGTTCCAGCAGGCGCACGCGGCGGTGCGTATCGGCCGCCGCGGACGCTACCGCCGCCTCGAAATCGGCCGGCGAAACGTGGTGCGAGCACGAGCAGGTGACCAGCAGGCCGCCGGGACGAAGCATCTTCAGCGCTCGCAGGTTCAGCTCCTTGTAACCGCGCAGGGCGCCTTCCACGGCGCGGTGCGTCTTGGCGAAGGCGGGCGGATCGAGAACGATGGTGTCGTAGCGTTCGCCGGCGTCCGACCAGTCGCGCAACACGGCGAAGGCGTCGCCTGCCAGCCAGTCCACCTGCGCGGAGAGCCGTTCGCGATTGGCCTCCAGATTTCCTTCCGCGACCTCCAGCGAGGCGCGCGAGGCGTCGATGCCGGTGACCGACTGGCAGATTTGGGCCAGGTGCAGGGCAAATCCGCCCTGGTAGCAGCAGACGTCGAGGGCGCGTCCGGTGGTTCCGAGCTGCTGCGCCCAGTCTCGCGCCGCTACGTAATTCAGACGCTGGTCGAGAAAGGCTCCGGTCTTCTGGCCGGCATTGGCGTCGTAGCGCAGCTTGAGACCGTTGAGGTGGAACTGCACCCGGAAGGAATCCGCGTTCTTCTGCCGGCTGGTCTGCCAGAGCGGCTCGACCCCGGGCGCGGGCAGGCCCTCCAACTCGCGGATGCGCGGATCGGGCCGTTCCAGAATGGCGCTGGGCGCAAGTTCACTGCGCAGAATGGAGACCAGCCGCTCCTGCACGCCGGGCGTCATCAGGCCCCGCGCCAGCCGTTGCACGACGATCAGCGGACCGTACTTGTCGATCACCAGGCCGGGCACGGCATCGGCCTCGCTGAAGCACAGCCGGCAGGCGTCCGTCTCCGGCGAAAGGAACTGCTGGCGGCGGTCGATCGCCGCGGTGAGGCGCTCCACGAGCAGCTTGAGCCACTCCGGCTCGCCGATGGCTTCGCGTGACGCGAAGC
>JAJZCY010000306.1 GCA_021828835.1 Acidobacteriota bacterium
GCGCCGGGCTCCTCGCGCGAGCCGTAGATCTCCTTTGCCAAAGACCGGTAGAGAATGTCGTTGATCAACGTGCTCTTGCCGCTGCCGCTGACCCCGGTGACCACCGTCATCACCCCCAGCGGAATCCGGATGGTCAGGTCCTGGAGGTTGTGCTCGCGCGCGCCGGTCACGGTAAGCCACTTGCCGGTGAGCGGGCGGGGCTTCTCGCGCTGCACCATGGTGGCTTCGCCGCTGAGGTAACGCCCGGTGAGCGAGGCGGAGCTGGCCATGATCTGTTCCGGTGTGCCTTCGGCTACCACCAGGCCGCCCAGGCGTCCGGCCCCGGGGCCAAGATCGAGAACATAGTCGGCGTGGCGAATGGTGTCTTCGTCGTGCTCCACGACCAGCACCGTGTTGCCGAGATCGCGCAGCCGCTCCAGCGCTTCGATGAGCCGGGTGTTGTCGCGCTGGTGAAGCCCGATGGAGGGCTCGTCCAGAACGTACAGCACACCCCGCAACCGCGATCCGATCTGCGTGGCCAGCCGGATGCGCTGGCCCTCGCCGCCGGAGAGCGTGGCGGCATTGCGGTCCAGCGAGAGGTAGTTCAGGCCGACGGCGCAGAGGAATTCGAGGCGTTCGACAATCTCGCGGCGGATGCGCTCGGCGATCAGTGCCTCGCGCGCATTGAACTGGAGATTGATGGCTGCCGACAGCGCGCGATTGAGGGGCAGGGCAGTGAAGTCGGCGATGGAGAGGCCGCCGATCTTGACCGCCAGCGACTCCGGCCGCAGGCGTTTGCCGCGGCACGCCGGGCACGGCGTGGCCGACATGTATCCCATCATGTATTCGCGATAGGCCTCGCTGCGGGCCTCTTCGAGACTGTCGCGCAGATAGGCGAGGATGCCGTGAAAACCTGTGCGCGGGCCCTCGCCCTTGGGCGGACCATAGACCAGAACGTGCTGCTGCTTGGGCGGCAGGTCCTCGAAGGGAGTCACCAGATCGATCTTGTAGCGCTCGGCGGCGACGTGGATGAGGCGCAGCAGGTACTGCGACGAGGAGCCGGGGCCGAGCCCGCCATCGAGCAGCGGCTTGGACCAGTCGGTGATGACCTTGGCCGGATCGAAGTCGTAGAGCGAGCCCAGCCCGTGGCACTCCGGACACGCGCCGAAGGTGGAGTTGAACGAAAAGCTGCGCGGCTCCAGCTTGGGGACGTCCAGCCCGCAGTCTGGGCAGGCCATGGACGATGAGAACAACTGCTCCTGCCCGCTGCTGAGCACGACCAGGACGAGCCCGTTGGCCATCTGTAGAGATTTGCTGATCGCCTGTTCCAGGCGCTTCTCCGCCGTCAGCTTGGGCGCGGCTGGTTGCAGCAGCGCGGGACCTGCCGGGGCTTCCGCCGAAGCCGCCTTGAGCAGGACACGGTCGATGATCGCTTCGATGGAGTGGTTCTTGCGGCGGTCGAGCGCCACCGGCTCGGAGAGATCGCGGATCTCGCCGTCGATGCGGGCGCGGAAGCCCTGCTGATCGATCTCATCGAGCAGGTCCTTGAACTCGCCCTTGCGTCCGCGCACCACCGGGGCCATCACGGTGACGCGCTCGCCGGCGCCCAGTTCTATCACGCGCTGCACAATCTGCTCGGCGGTCTGCCGGGCGATGGGTCGGCCGCAGTTCGGACAGTGCGGCGTGCCGATGCTGGCATAGAGCAGGCGCAGGTAGTCGTAGATCTCGGTGATCGTACCCACCGTTGAGCGCGGGCTGCGGCTGGTGGTCTTCTGCTCAATCGAGATCGCGGGGCTGAGGCCCTCAATGGAATCCACATCCGGGTGCTCGATCTGGTCGAGGAACTGGCGGGCATAGGCGGAGAGCGTCTCCACGTAGCGGCGCTGGCCCTCGGCGTAGATGGTGTCGAAGGCGAGCGAGCTTTTGCCGGAGCCGGAGAGGCCGGTGACCACCGTCAGCGTATTGCGCGGGATGCGGACGTTGATGTTGTGCAGGTTATGCTGTCGGGCGCCACGCACCGTGATGTGTTCGATAGCCATGATGGAAGAGAAGCGAAGGGTTGATGGTCGGTCGGCGCATTTCGGGAATGCCGGTCCAGAATTGAACCCCAAATGCGGCGCCTCTGTGATGTCGCCCCGGGAAATCGCTCTTGGGGTATTCTATTGATAAACAGAAAAGAGGGTCAACGCGGCAGCAATCTCTGCGAGAATCGCATCATTGCATACGAAGGCCGCCCGGCAGTGTGTCCCGGCGGCATACGCAGACGCAGCATTGACCAAGGCGGGATAAATGGCGGACTTGCTGAACGTAGTGATGCTCATCTGTGCATCGCTTGCTTCGCTGGTATTTGGTGTTTTTGCTGCATACGGAATTCTCAAGGCCGGGTTCGCTCTCATGCGCCCCCGGTCGCAAGCGGCGACGGTCAAGCCGCAACCGGAGATGGCGCAGGTTTCCTGAAGCTTCCCCTGTTTTTCTTCTATTTCCCCGATCCATCCATCGAATAGGCGGCGGACCTACTGCTGATTCTGCCGCATCTGCTGTTGCCGCTGCTGCATCTCCTGCAGCATTTGCTGCGGTGTGCGCGGCGGTCCCGCGTTGCCGAAGGGGTTACGGAGCGGCATGGGCCGCGGAGGTTCCGGCTGTTGACCGTAACCGTCTTGCGCCTCGCTTTGCCCTGCGGGTTGCGCCATGTCAGGGGGCGTTCCTGGCTGCGGCGAACTGCCGGTTGAACCGGTCGAGGTGAGCTCGATCTGGCGTGGTGCTCCATCGCCGTGGTCGCCAACCATGAGCACGTTGTATCCGGAACCATCGAGCAGTCTGGAAAGCACATCGCGCGCCGGGCCCGGACCGTAGGTGCCGAAGATCCGCTCGTCGTGCGTCAGGCCGGTTACCTGGGCGCCGATATCGACAGCGACTTCATGCAGAACCTCATCGAGGCTGGAGTTGTCGGCGACAATCTTCAGGCCGTGCGCGTCCCATGTAATCTGCGCGGGATTGGGCTTCTGGTTCACCGGCCAGACCGGCTGCGGCGGAGCCTGGGGTTTGGGCGGCGTCTCCGCCTGCTTCGCGGCAACCGGGCGTCGGGTGTGGCGGTGGGCTGCGGGATGGTGCCGATGCGCGGATTTCTCGGCCGGCTTGGCCGTGGATTGCGCCGCCTTGGTCTGGGAAGCAGCTCCAGGCGCCACGCAAAACACCGCGGCGGCTGCCAGCGTCCAAGCAGCAGGGAGGAGCCGGTCCCGCAGCTTGCTGTGTCTTGCCGTGCACCGGGATTGCCCTGCGTTTGCCATCGGATTCAAGCTCATTGCGGCCGGGAGCGCCGCTCCCGGTATCCAGGCGCGGAACCATCCTCAAGATGCCTCCGCGCTATGTACTAGACTAGCAGTGCCCCGCAGACGCTCGCGACAGGGCGCGCCGGGCCAGAGAGGGAACCGCCAAGATGCGCTTCTTCTGCACGCTATTTGCCGCTGCAGCACTTCTTTCCGCGCCGCTGACCGCTGCGGCCGCCTCCTGCACTCCCCAGGCCGAGATGTCAGGCCAGGACCGGGATCTGATCTCGGGTGTTGCGTTGCGCCTGGCCGCAGCCGCGCAGCAGCAGGATTACGGAACCTTGCAGGGCGATCTGCTGCCCGCCGAGGCTTCTGAATGGAGCGGCATCCAGGCGGCGGCGCAGAACGCCTCTGCACTGCTGGCCGGCGGGCAGATCAAACTGCGCAACCTCTACCTGCTGGATGCCACCATGCAGACGGCGCCAGCCGACACACAGTTCTTTTGCACCAATCAGAGCGGGTCGCTCACTGTCACCATCACCATGCGCCAGTTGCC
>JAJZCY010000307.1 GCA_021828835.1 Acidobacteriota bacterium
AGTCGCCGTTGGCATCGGGCGTGAAGCGTGCTTCGTCTTCGCCACCCTCGCCGGTGTTCGACATGCCCCCCAGCCGGTTCATGGCGATGGCGAGCGTTTCGTGTGCCTCTTTGCTGATCGACCCGAAGCTCATGGCCCCGGTCGTGAAGCGCTTCACGATCTCCTTGGCCGGCTCGACCTCTTCCACCGGTATCGGCTTGTCGGAGTACTTGAGCTTGAGCAGACCGCGCAGCGTGCAGAGCTGGCGGTTCTGGTTATCGATCAGGTCGGTGTACTCCTGGAACGTGGAGTAGCTGTTCTGCCGCACCGCGTGCTGCACCTTGCTGATGGTCAGCGGATTCAGCAGGTGATACTCGCCGTCGACGCGGAACTGATACTGGCCGCCGACCTGGAGATCGGTCTCGGAATCGGTGAGCGGCTGGAACGCGAACTCGTGCTTGATCTCCGCTTCGCGGGCCAGCACGTCGAGTCCAACGCCCTCGATGCGCGAGGCAGTGCCGGGGAAGTAGGCCTGCACCAGCGCCTCATTCAGGCCCACGGCCTCGAAGACCTGCGCGCCGCGGTAGCTTTGCAGCGTGGAGATGCCCATCTTGGAGATGGTCTTCAGCAGCGCCTTGTTGATGGCCTTGATGTAGTTCTTCTCCGCGTACTCGGCCGAAACGTTCTCCGGCAGCAGGTTGCGGCGCTTGAGATCGTGAATGCTTTCGATGGCCAGATACGGATTCACAGCGCTGGCGCCGTAGCCGATCAGGAGCGCGAAGTGCATCACCTCGCGGGCCTCGCCGCTTTCGATGATGAGCGCCACTTGAGTACGGGTCTGTTCCTGCACCAGCCGGTTGTGCACCGCCGCCATTGCCAGCAGGCTGGGGATGGGCGCGTAGGTCTGGTCCACCCCGCGGTCGGAGATGATCAGGACTGAATAGCCGTTCTCCACCGCGCGCGAGGCGCGCATGGCCAGGTCATCCAGTGCCTGCTTCAGGCCGGCTTCGCCGTCGGCCACGCGGAACAGCGCGGGCAGCGTGGTGGCCAGCAGGTCGCCGGAGGAGACCCGGCGCAGCTTCTCCAACTCGCGATTGGAGAGGATCGGATGCAGCAGCTTGAGCGTGTGGCAGTTCTCCGGCTTCTCGTCGAGGATGTTGCGCTCGGTGCCGAGATAGCTGATGAGCGACATCACCAGCTCTTCGCGGATCGGGTCGATGGGCGGGTTGGTGACCTGCGCGAAGAGCTGCTTGAAGTAGCTGAACAGCGACTGCGGCTTGTCGCTCAGACAGGCCAGAGGCACGTCGGTGCCCATGGAGCCGATCGGCTCCTCGCCCTTGGCGGCCATGGGCAGCAGCAGGATGCGCAGATCCTCTTCGCTGTAGCCGGCGGCACGCTGGCGCTGGATCAGCGTTTCCTGATTGGTGGCGATGATGCGGGTGGGCTCAGGCAATTCGTCGAGCGTGATCTGCTGCTGCTTGAGCCATTCGCCGTAGGGCTGGCGGCCGGCCAGCTCATTCTTGATTTCGGCGTCGGAGATGATGCGCTTCTGCACGGTGTCGACCAGGAACATGCGGCCCGGCTGCAGGCGGCCCTTCTTGCGGATGTCCTCGGCGGGAACTTCGATGACTCCGGCCTCGGAGGCCAGCACCACCAGGTCGTCCTTGGTGACGATGTAGCGTCCCGGGCGCAGGCCGTTGCGGTCCAGCGTGGCGCCGACCACGCGGCCGTCGGTGAAGGCGATCGCGGCGGGACCATCCCACGGCTCCATCAGCGAGGCGTGGTACTCGTAGAAAGCGCGCTTGTCCTCGTCCATGTCGGGATTGCCGGCCCACGCCTCGGGGATAAGCATGGCCATCACGTGGGGCAGGGAACGGCCCGACTGGTAGAGGAACTCAACCGCGTTGTCCAGCGATGCGGAGTCGCTGCCGCCCGGAACCACCACCGGATAAAGGTCGTTGATCTTGTCACCGAATACCTGGCTCTGGTAGATCGACTGGCGGGCGTTCATCCAACTCACGTTGCCGCGGATGGTGTTGATCTCGCCGTTATGGCAGACGTAACGGTAGGGATGCGCCAGCTTCCAGCTCGGGAAGGTATTGGTGGAGAAGCGCTGGTGGACCAGGGTGAGCGCGCTGGTGACCAGCGGATTGGCCAGCTCGATGTAGAACTTCTCGATCTGCGGGGCCAGCATCAGGCCCTTGTAGACGATGGTGCGGCAGGAGAACGAGGGGACGAAGAAGGTCTCCTTGTCCTCGATCTCGGAGCTGGCGATCTCATTTTCGGTGCGCCGGCGAATGCGGTAAAGCAGGCGCTCGAAGCTCTCCTCGTCCATGCCTTGCGGGGCGGCGACGAAGAGCTGCTCGATGTAGGGCTGCGAGTTGCGGGCCTCGCGGCCGATGGCGTCGCCGTTCACCGGCGTATCGCGCCAGCCGAGCACGGTGCAGCCCTCTTCCTGGGCAATGCGCTCAAACACGCCCTCGCATTGCAGGCGGCTGTGCTTCTCCACCGGCAGGAAGCACATGGCTACGCCGTAGCTGCCGGGCGCGGGCAAGGTCATGCCCAGTTCGCCGCACTCGCGCACGAAGAACTCGTGCGGAATCTGGATGAGGATGCCAGCCCCATCGCCCGTCTCCGGATCGCAACCCGCGGCGCCGCGATGGGTGAGGTTGATGAGAACCTCAAGGCCCTTGCGGATGATCTCGTGGCTCTTTTCGCCGCGAATGCTGGCGACCAGCCCCATTCCGCAGGCATCGTGCTCGTTGCTGGGATGGTAAAGACCCTGTGCGTCGGGAATACGGAGATGAGTCTGATTTTCCATGGGCAGCCTTTTCACCGAACTAGATGTGCAAAACGCCCGCGGCGGATCAAGCGCGCCGTGGGGAACTTCCATTCTTGTCCTTAGGGGTGCGATCCCCTTCTGGTCGTGCGTCGCCGCGCGAATTGAAGGCCGGCCTGCAATCGCATCCAGGGATGGCCCGGAGCCGGTTCGCGCATCAGGCAGTTCCCAAAGACACATCCGGCGTGCGATTCCACTGACAGAAATCGCTCAGGTCCATGATCAAGAAATTTGCTTGAACAGGTCCGGCCGCATCCGGGACTGGCTCTCTTTAATATATCGAAAAATTCATCCCAGCGGCCAAGTTCCTTCCCAGAAGGTGGTTTACGCGGCCCATCAGGTGCCGTGTTGCGCCGAGGCTGTAAGCTATTTTGAGATCACTACGGGCGATGGAGAGGCCAGTGAACGTGCGCGACAGCATCCTTGTGACCGGCGGAGCGGGTTTCATCGGCTCGAACTTTGTGTTGGGCTGGCTGGAAAACACGTCTTCGGCCGTGCTCAACCTCGATCTGCTCACCTACGCCGGCAACGCCGCCAACCTCGCCAGCCTCGCAGGCGATCCCCGCTACCTCTTTCAGCGCGGTGATATTTGCGATGCGCAATTGGTGGCGCGGCTGCTGCGCGAGCAGCGGCCCCGGGCCATCGTGCACTTTGCCGCCGAGAGCCACGTGGATCGCTCGATTGTGGCGCCGGATGCTTTTGTTCGCACCAATGTCTTCGGCACCTTCACCCTGCTGGAGCAGGCGCGGATCTACTGGAACATGTTGAGCGGCGCGGAGCGCGACGGCTTTCGCTTCCTGCACGTCTCGACCGATGAGGTCTACGGCACGCTTGGGCCTGAGGATCCTGCCTTTCACGAGAACACGCCCTACGCGCCCAACAGCCCCTATGCTGCCTCCAAGGCTGGTTCCGACCACCTGGCGCGCGCCTACTTTCACACCTACGGGATGCCGGTGCTGACCACCAACTGCTCGAATAATTA
>JAJZCY010000308.1 GCA_021828835.1 Acidobacteriota bacterium
CTCCTGACCCACGCCACACGCAACCCCCACCGCGCCTATCCCACCGCCTGCACGCTTCCCTTCCCGATCAGTTCTTCCACGCGCTCCATCCAGCCCCGGTCGGCAGCTACGCTCATCCCCTCCGGTTCCAGAATCACCGCGTACTCGCCCTTCTTTTCGAGATGCAGCATCACCTTGCCGGGCCCCGGCGCGGCGTCTGCCTCGCTCTTCAACCCGGTAAACATCTCCTCCGTGGCGCGATCCAGATTGATGCGAATGCGCAGGCCCGCCGGCAGTTTCACCTGCACATCTTCCAGCGCCTGGATGGAAATCACCGAGAGCTTGGGCGCCGAATCCTCTTCCCCCAGCAAAAGACCACGCAGCAGCACCGGCGCCTCGATCTTCAACTGGTTCTGCAGCCTCTCATAGTCACGCGCGAAGCAGATCAGCTCGATCTTGCCGCTGGCGTCTTCGAGCGAGCCCTGCGCGTAGAGCTTGCCGTCGCGCTTGCTCTTCTGCACGCGGAGACCGTGAATCATGCCGGCCACCACCAACTCGTCGGCCGGATCGCTCTGCTTGCCCCAGGTGCGTTCCGGGGGCTTGCGCTCCAGCGCCTCGGAAACCGTGATCACGCCGCTCAGGTTGCGCAGCTTCTCGCGGTACTTGTCCATCGGATGGCCCGAGACAAAGAAGCCCAGCACCTCTTTCTCGTTCGCCAGCCGCTCTCCCTCTTCCCAGTCCGGCACGCGCGGCAGATCGTCGGCATCGCGCCCCGGCGCGGGCCCTTCATCGAAGAGTCCGAACAAGCCCGCCTGCCCCTGCACAGCGTCGCGCTGCGCCTTCTGTGCGCGTTCGATGGCTTTGTCTACGGCCGCGAACAATGGGCCCCGCTTGCCCATCGAGTCAAGCGCTCCGGCCTTGATCAGCGACTCGATCACGCGCTTGTTCATCACGCGCAGATCTACCTTCTCGCAGAACTGCCAGATACCCGCGAAGCGCCCGCCCACCTCCTCGCGGGCCTTCATGATGGACTCAATCGCATTGCCACCGACATTCTTGATGGCGGCCAGCCCGAAGCGGATATTCTCGCCGTGCGGCGTGAACTGCGCTCCGGAGACCTGCACATCGGGCGGCTCCACGCTGATGCCCATCTCGCGGCATTCCCCGATATACTTCACCACGCTGTCGGGCTTCGAGGTTTCCGAAGTCAGCAGCGCAGCCATGAACTCCACCGGGTAATGCGTCTTCAAATAGGCCGTCTGGTACGAGACCAGTCCGTAAGCCGCCGAGTGCGACTTGTTGAAGCCGTACCCGGCGAACTTCTCCATCTGGTCGAAGATCTCGCCGGCAATGTCCTTGGGATGCCCCAGCGCCACGGCGCCGCTCATAAAGCGGTCGCGCTGCTTGGCCATCTCCTCCGGCTTCTTTTTGCCCATGGCGCGGCGCAGCAGGTCGGCCTCGCCCAGCGAATAGCTGGCCAGCTTGTTCGCGATCTGCATCACCTGTTCCTGATACACGATCACGCCCAGCGTCTCTTTCAGAATCTCCTCGAGCTCCGGCAGCATGTACTCCACCTTGCGCCGGCCCCACTTGCGCTCGATGAAGTCATCGGTCATGCCACCCTGGATCGGGCCGGGGCGGAAGAGCGCCGTGAGCGCCGTCAGGTCCTCCAGCTTGTCCGGCTTGTAGCGCCGCAGCATGTCGCGCATGCCGTTCGACTCGAACTGGAAGATGCCCGACGTGAGCGCCGTTTGAAAGACCTTTTTGTAGGTCTCCTCGTCGTCCAGCGGAATGGTTTCAATGTCCACCTTGACGCCGCGGTTCTGCTCGATGAGCTTCAGGCAGTCCACAATGACGGTCAGCGTGGTGAGCCCGAGAAAGTCCATCTTCAGCAGGCCCATCTTCTCCACCGCCTTCATGTCGTAGGCGGTCACAATTTCATCGTTCTTGGTCTTGGCGACCGGAACCAGTTCGGTCAGCGGCCGAGGCGCGATCACCACCGCCGAAGCATGCACGCCCGAGCCACGCACCAGCCCTTCCAGCTTCTTGGCGGTGTCGATCAGTTCACGCACCGTGGCGTCGCCGTCGTAGGCTTTTTTGAGATCGGGCGACTCCTCGAGCGCCTTGTCGATCGTCATACCCACGGTCGCGGGAATCAGCTTGGCGATGCGGTCCACGTCGCCATAGGGCATATCGAGCGCGCGGCCGCAGTCCTTGATGGCCGCCTTGGCCGCCATCGTATTGAAGGTGATGATCTGCGCCACCTGCTCGCGCCCGTACTTGCGCGTGACGTAGTCGATCACCTCGCCGCGGCGATTCATGCAGAAGTCCACGTCGATATCGGGCATGGACACGCGCTCGGGATTCAGGAAGCGCTCGAACAGCAGCACGTTCTGCATGGGATCGATGTTGGTGATCTCCATGCAGTAGGCCACCAGCGATCCGGCGCCCGAGCCGCGCCCCGGACCTACCGGAATGTCGTGATCGCGCGCGTACTTGATGAAGTCCCACACGATCAGGAAATAGCCCGAGTACTTCATCTGGTGGATGATGCCGATCTCGTACTTGAGCCGCGCCTCGTAGGCGCTCACCGGATGCCGCAATTGGCCAGTGCTCTCCAGGTGGCGGACCGCCGTCTCCAGGCGCTTCTTGAAGCCCTCGCGGCAAATGTGTTCAAAGTAGCTGTCAATCGTGTGCCCATCCGGCACGTCGAACTGCGGAAAGGGATTGTCCACCGGGTGCAGCTTGAAGTTGCAGCGCTCGGCAATCTCCATGGTCCGCGACAGCAACTCCGGGTTATCGGGAAACAGCCGCGCCATCTCGTCGCCGCTCTTCACAAAGAACTGGTCGGAGTCGAACCGGAAACGCTCCGCATCGTGCACCTTGGCACCGGTCTGCACGCACAGCATCACGTCGTGCGCATGCGAATCTTCGCCGCAGAGATAATGCGAGTCGTTGGTCACCAGCATGGGGATGGCCAACTCTTTTTCCAACCGGAACAGTTCGTTCTGAATCTTGCGCTCGTCCGCCAGTCCCTGGTCCTGAATCTCCAGGTAGTAGTTGCCCTTGCCGAAGATGTCCTGGTACTCCAGCGCAACCGCTTTGGCCTTGTCGTAGTTGCCCTGCATGAGCACTTCGCAGAGCTCCCCAGACAGGCATCCCGAGGTGGCAATCAGCCCCTTGGAGTGCTCCGCCAGGAACCGCTTGCTGACGCGCGGCTTACGATAGAAGCCGTGCAGCGAAGCCTCGGAGGTGATCCGGATCAGGTTCCGGTAGCCCTCTTCGTTCTCCGCTAGCACCAGCAGGTGGTTGTACTCGTCCTTGGGCGTCTCAGCGCGATGGTCCTCGGCTTTGCAGACGTAAAGCTCGCAGCCGAGGATCGGCTTGATCCCCTTCTCCTTGGCCGCGGCGAAGAAGTGCACCGCGCCGTAGATGTTGCCGTGGTCGGTCATGGCGACAGACTTCTGGCCCAGCTTGGCCACGCGATCGACCAGCTTGTGCACGTCGCAGGCGCCGTCCAACAGGGAGTACTCGGTATGCAGATGGAGATGGGTGAACTCGGGCATGGCTAGTCTGATTCTAGTCGCGAAGCTTTCACGATTCCCGCTCCGATTCCGTGTCGGCCGTGAGGGCGCTGAGGAAAAGCGGGAACCAAATTTCCCCGCGCCCGAGCGCCATCGGCGCGGCACGCCGCAAACCGCCCCGAGATGCATCTAAACTCTTGAGCAAGATGGCTATACCGCTCTTTGTTACTCTGGAACATTCAAGTTTCGAGTCCCGGTGCACGGCGTGATCAGTCTT
>JAJZCY010000036.1 GCA_021828835.1 Acidobacteriota bacterium
GCCGGAAAAACGAAAGCCGCGCCAGGTCGCGCGCATACACCACGCCCACAATATGTTCGGTGCCGCGCGTCTCGTCATAGACCGGCACCCGCGAGTGGTGCCGCGTCACAATGCGGCCCAGCGCCTCGTCCACCGGCATCTTCGACGGCAGCGAGAATATCTTTTGCCGCGGCGTCATGATCTCGCGCACCGGCACGTCGTCCAGCTCCAGCGAGCGGTGGACCAGCTTTTCCTGCAAGGGCGGCAGCAGGCCCATGCGCCGCGCCGAGGTGGCGATCAGCTTCAGCTCCTCCGCGGAGTGCACCGCCCCGCGCTTGGTCATCGGCGCATCGAAACCGCGCAGCACCATCGCCGCCGAGTTGCGCAGCAGGCGCACCGCCGGCCGCACCACCGCCATGAAAGCCAGCATGGCCGGCGCCACCGCCACGGCCAGCGACTCCGCCCGCCGCAAAGCCAGCGACTTCGGCACCAGCTCGCCCACCACCACATCGAAGTAGGTGATCAGCGCAAATCCAAAGATCGTGGCTGCAATGTGCGCGTAAACCTGCGCGTGGGGAATAGCCTCGAACCAGGGCAGCAGCCACTCCATGGCCAGCGGCTCGCCCACCCAGCCCAGCGCCAGCGCGCACAGCGTCACCCCCAGTTGCACCGCCGGCAGCAGGTCGTCCATCCCGCTTTGCAGCCGGCGCACCGCCCGCGCCCCGGGCACCCCGGCCGCCAGCAGTTGCTCGATGCGCGTCTCGCGGATCGAGACCAGCGCAAACTCCGTCGCCACAAAGAACGCGTTGGCCAAAATCAGCATGGCCACCGCCACCGTCTTGAAGAGCGGAAGTCCGTGCATCCTGGGGGAGAGCATAGCACCCGCCGGTATGCTCCCACCCCTTCGCCGGCCCGCAACAGCCGGGGCCGCGGAACCTCGCCCCGGAACTTTTCTCCGCCGCCAGGCGTACTTCTCCCTTGCACCACATCGGAGGCAACCATGAAGACTCGTTTTGTGCTCGCTGGCCTCGTTGCGGCTCTGACCCTGGCGGCGCTGCCCGCCTTTGCGGCAGAGGCCACCTTCGACCGCTCCCTCACCGTACAGGGCCGGCTCGAACTGCACGTCGCCAACGGCGCCGGCGCCATCCATCTCACCTCCGGACCCGCCGGACAGCTCCACATCGTCGGCCACGTCCGCTCGGGCTGGGGCAGCGACGCCAGCCGCGTGCGCGACATCGCCGCCCATCCGCCCATCGAGCAGACCGGCAACATCGTCCACGTACGCGCGCTCAGAATGCAGATGAGCGGCATCAGCATCGACTACGAGATCGAGGCGCCGGCCGACACTTACCTGAACGCCAGCACCGGCTCCGGCTCCATCCAGGACCAGGGCGTAGGCGCCGACGCGCGCCTCCAAACCGGCTCCGGAGACATCCGCGCCACCGCGCTTCAGGGCGGCTTCTCCCTGAGCACCGGCTCGGGCAGCATCCGTGCCGAACAGTCAGGACACGGCGACGTTAAAGCGGAGACCGGCTCGGGCTCCATCGAGCTGCGCAGCCTGCAAGGCGCGCTCCAGGCCGAGACCGGTTCCGGATCCATCACCGTCGCTGGCGAGCCCACCGGACCCTGGCTGCTGCGCACCGGCTCCGGCCAGGTGGATCTCTCCACCGGCAGCGCAGGCTTCCACCTCGACGCCTCCTGCGGCTCCGGCTCCATCCAGGTCGACCGGCAAAGTTCCACGGAGTCAAAGAGCAAGCACCACCTCAAAGCCCAGATCGGCAGCGGCGGCCCCACCGTCCGTGTCCAGACCGGCTCCGGCAGCATCCACATTCACTGATCCAGAACCTCCACTCATTCCACAGCTTCCCCGCGGAATAAGTGGAGACCCCTGTTCCCTCGTCCCCTTGTTCCCTCGTTCCCACGTTCCCTGTTTCCTCGTTCTCTAAAATAGAGTCATGATTCAGGTCTTTCGCCCCATCCCAGTGGAGCGGCTCAAGCTACTGGTCTTCGATCTCGACGGCACCCTGATCGACTCGGCCCAGGATCTCTGCAACAGCGTCAATGCGGCCCTGCTCGAGATCGGTCGCAATCCCCTGCCCGACCCCGCCATCGCCAGCTTCGTCGGCAATGGCGCACCGATGCTGATGCGGCGGGCGCTGGCGCTGGCCGACAACCGCACCCCCGAGACCGTGGACGAGGAACTGTTCCAGCGCGCCTACGCCTTCTTTCTCCAGTACTACCGCGAGCACAAGCTCGACTTCACCTACGCCTATGAAGGTGTGCTCGAGGCCCTGCATGCGCTGAAGCAGATTCACGACCAGCCCGGCGGTCTCGCACGCACCATGGCCGTGCTCACCAACAAGCCCGTGCGCCCCGCTCAGGGCATCTGCGAAGGCCTTGGCATGGCCGATTACTTCCTGCACATCTACGGCGGCAACAGCTTCCCCACCAAGAAGCCCGATCCCGCCGGCCTGCTCTCGCTGATGCAGGAAACCGGCGCCCGCCCCGACGAGACCGTGATGATCGGCGACAGCATGGTCGACATGCAGACCGCACGCAATGCCGGCGCCTGGGCCCTGGGCTGCGCCTTCGGCTTCGGGCCCCAGAACATCATGGAGACCCCGCCCGACATCCTCGTCGAAAAGGCCTCCGAGTGGCCCGAGGTCCTGACCGGCGTTCCATCGCGCTGAGTGACCGGCTGCAGCGCTCTCCTTACAAACAAATCATTGACAATCGAAATCAAACGATATAAAACGACAACCTACGATCCTTCTGCAAGAGAAAGCGAGCCCTGCATAGGGCTCTTCCTTCTCCATTGCTGTACCTGACCGCCGCGAGCGCTCCGCGCGCTTGCGCAAACAGGAAGGGAGATAAATCTCCATGAGGCGCAGAGAGTTTCTCAAGGGCAGTGTCGTGGCGGCAGCCGCCGGGCTCGGAGCGGACAAGGCGCAGGGCCTGGTGCCCGCCCATAACTGGGGCAAGTACGACTTCGGCTCCGGCCCCGCCGTTCCCGATCGTCTCGATCAGGGACCGTTTCCCCAATATCCGCCCGACGCGATCATCCCCGGCGACGACGTGGTCATGACCACCACCCCGTCGAGCGACGTGGTGCCCAACTACGGCAAGGGGCTGGTCACCTACATCACCGCGGACATGGGCACCGAAGAGATCAAGTCCAGCGACGTGCCGCGCGCCATCGAGGAGCTCGTCGAATTCCCCCTGGGACAGCAGCTCTACATCCGCCCCACCTGGAGAGAGGTGCAGCCCCATCGCGGCCGCCTCGAACTGCCCGCCTACATCCAGCAGGTCATCGCGCTTTCCAAAAGCCACAACAAGCGCCTGGGTCTGCGCGTGCAGATGAGCGCACCCGACTACACCCACGCCCCGGCGCTGCCCGACTTCGTTCTGGAAAAGGTGCCCAAGGTCGACCTGATCCTGACCGACAAGAGCGAAGAGAAGGCGGCCAGGCGCTATCTGGACAATCCCAATGGCAGATACCAGCCTCGCTTCGACGACCCGTTCTTCCAGGATGCCTTCAAGGAACTGGTCGGCCTTCTGGCCGCGGAGTTCGACGGCCAGCCCAACGTCGAATTCATCGACACGTTCATGTACGGCTTCTGGGGCGAAGGCCACACCTGGCCCTTCAGCAACAATCCTTTTCCCGACTACCAGACCGCCGAGCGCACCTGGATCAAGATGCTCGAGGTGCAACTCGAGGCCTTCAAGAAGACGCCGCTGCTCACCAACACCCAGCCGGACTTCAGCCGCGTGGGCAACTCGGAGATGCTCGACCGCACTGTGCGCAGCAACAACTGGATTCGCAGCGATACCATCTTCATCGAAAACGAGCAGATCGAAGCGCTGAGCAATCGCCCGCCATGGATCGGCGCGCTCATCGAAGCGGCGCTGCCAGGCAGGCCGCCCAATCCAGCGGAAGAGATCGAAGGTATCTCGCCTACCGAAAACACCATCTCGCACGTCCTCGACGTCGGCGTGAACTACTGGTCGCTGTGGAACTTTCACCAGATCAGCGCCAAAAACCTGATGCAGTACTACCAGGCTTACCCGGAGCCCTTCCACCGGATCAACCGCCGCATCGGCTACAGGGTCCGGCCGTCGTACATCTGGACCTATCGCGACCACGGCTATCTGGGCCTCATCGTCGGCTTCGCCAACGACGGCATCGCCGGCGTGCCGGGCGTGCTGCGCGTGACAGTGCAGGATCAGGAGGGCAGGACCCTGAAGAGCGGCTGCCTCGACGCCGGATATCCGCTGCCCGGAAAAATCCGCCAGGCCCAGTTGGTGCTGCCCCAGGGAACCCGGTTCGAGGGCCTGCGGTTGAAGGCCGAGATCGACGTCAAAAACATGCGCTACCCCGTCCGCTGGGCCTGTCACCAGAAGCTCAACGAAGACGGCTCCCTCACCCTGCGCCCCAATCTCTCCCGCGAGGTTTGAGCCGGCCTCTCTTTTGGCCCGAAAGCGCCTGGGCTGGACCTTCGGGTCCGGCCCTCCGCAACCGCATGCAGAACCCCGCCCGCCCTTCTTCTCCACTGGGCAGAACCCCTGACCGCCCTCCCGTTGCATCAGGGACGCTGCCCCCCGAGATTTCTCCCTCGGTGGCATCCGGCCTGCCAGGGACGTAGAAAATTCCCGGACGGCAAAATTTACATGGCCGCTCCCCCTCTGCGGCTTCGTGTACAGCCCACTTTTCCACAGACGATTTCCCCCCCACTCCTTTCTATTTCAGCTAGTTAGCGGGACTGGCCCTCTTCACCGCCACTTTGGCGCGAGCCTTGCAATAGGAAAGGCGTGCAGGCAACGCCGTAAAGGCGAATCGCCTGGAGAGGATGCAATGAAAATCCAAGCCCGCTACTTCGATACCCTCCCCCGCCAGGCCGCGGTTCTGCTCCTGGCCTCTGCCATCGGGTTGCCGGTTTGGGCCCAGCAGGCCCCCCCGTCGAGCGTGGACCAGAACGCTCCCGCAGCCAGCCAGCAGCAAACCACTTCGAACAATCAGGACATGCAGCCCCCCGCCAAGGAAGGCTTCTGGGGCCGCATCAACCCCTTCGCCCGCAAAAAGTGGGTGCAGAAGCGCCTCAACCCCATCAATGACCGGCTGAGCGAGCTGGATCAGGTCAACGCCAAGAATGCTCAGGACATCCGCGATGTCGATCAGCGGGCACAGGCTGGCATCAGCAAGGCCCAATCGGCCGCCGATCAGGCCAACCAGGCCGCCACCGCCGCCGGGCAGCAGGCGCAGACGGCCAATAACGCCGCCGAGCAGGCCTCCAACCACGTCAACCAGATCAACCAGACCGTCAACGGGCTCGACCAGTATCACCAGGTCAGCATCATCGAAGTGAAGTTCCACCCCGGTTCCATGCGCATGACGGCCGCCTCCAAGCAGCAGCTCGATCAGCTCGCCGCGAGCCTGACCGGCAAGGACGGATACATCCTCGAGATGGACGCGCAGGCTCCCGGCAACGGCAACCTCGGCATCCAGAGATCGCAGCAGCTCGCAGCAGCAGTGCAGCGCTATCTCGTCACCGATCATCAGATTCCCATCTACCGCATGCACGCGGTCGCGCTCGGCAACATGGAAGTCGCTTCCAACAGCGAACCCCAGACCGGCGCCTCCCAGGCCAGCGCATCCCGCGCCGCTCGGGTAAGAACCCGCACCGTGCAGATCCGGGTGATGGAAAACAGTTTGGCGGCCCAGGGCTCCGCGTCACCCCAAGGCGCAGCGTCCTCGACTGGCCCGGTACAGCCGTAAGATCGCGGCCATCCTCCCCCCGAGAGGCTGTGTACCGAGCCGACGGCCACCCCGCCGGAGGCCGCCAACCAAGCTCTCGCAACGCGAGAGAACCAAGGCAACTTGGCCCCCGCCGAAAACGGGGGCCGTTTTTTTTTGCCCTGAGCCCTGTATGTCGAGTGGCAGGTCGCCCCGCCCTAAACCAGCCCAAAATCCCGAGTGCCCCATCCATCCACAGCTTCATCGTGGATGGGTGGGAGACCACCACTCTCCCCCTGAAATTCTTCCTCCCCATTTGCGAGAGATTTCCGCAAAGACGCTCACAATGGTCCTTGCAGCCGAAAACGGGCCGGGTGGGATGCAGCCAAGTCTATCCCCGGAAAAATACCCCTACCCCCTTGATCCCACATTACAGGACACCAAGAACTCCAAATCGCACTTAGGTTATTTCTTTTCAAACACCTGCAAGCAAGGCATTTAGACTCAAACACTTATGCAATGGGAATTTTGTAAGTGCAATCATTTCCACACTTGTGAAATTCAAACGTCATTTGTGTGAGCGGGGGGACGAAACTCAGACTTGCTCGCCGGACTACTTCGTCTCGACCTTCACGATGCGGACCTGGGGATAGTCATTATCCCAGTCCTGCGCCACGGTCTCGAAGATCAGCCGGAAATCGGCCGACTGGCCGGGCCTGATCGGCGCGGCGGAAACCGGCTCCACGTCCACATACGGCTGGCGCATCCGGATCAGCCGCATGGCCTGGGTCTCGTTCTGGGTCACCTGGTGGTTGAAGTTGTAAAAGAGCACCTGGACGGTAACCCCGGTGACGGTGCGATTGCCGGTGTTCGCGATGTGGCCGTCAATGTAGGTCAACTGGTTGCCGGCCAGATTCGACGACTGGCTCATCTGCAGATTCGAGATGGGCAGGTTGGCGGCATAGGCATCGAGCGGAGCGTTGACCGGCGTGACCGTGGGCCCGGAAGGGCCGCGGCCAAACACCAGAATCAGAACGACGACGATGGTGACGACCACGCCCGCCGCGATTGCCAGCGGAACCCAGTTCCGCTCCGGAGGAGTCGTGGGACGAACGAGTTGCGGTCCAGTGCTCACGAGCGAGATTGTACACTGCGTGACTAAAGGAACAGGCAGGCTCTGCCGGCAGCCATCTTTCCACTGGAATTTCGGGCCGATGCCGCCGATGAATGGAGCAGACGAGGTGGCCGCGGCCAGAAAAATTCATCTGCATCTCTGCTGCGCCCCGCGTCGTCTAACAAGCACAGGAAGAAGCCAAACGGCCCTCGTACCTTCCCACATTGGACGGGGACACGTCTGGACTCCACCCCCCGGGCCCTCGAAAGGCAGGCCAGCCATGAGCATTCCTCCGTCTTCCGCATTCCGTCACGCCAGTCCCGCTGTGGCCGAGCAGCCGGTTCACGCCGAATGCGTCTACCGGACGGTGACGCTGGCCGCCATGCTTCTGCTGCTGGCCAGTCTGTGGGCGTTCTGATCGACCCTATGCGCGGCGCATCGCGATCACATAGCCGATGACCGTGCCGAACACCGCCGTCAGCACCAGGGGCATGAAAAAGGGCGAGAGGCTGCCCCGGCCCTGGCGCGCGAGCTCGATCGTGACGTGTTGAACCCACACAAACAGCCACACGATCTCGGCCTTCAGCCACGCAATCATCTCCAGCGCCAGCGCTTCCAATCGCGGCCGGTTCTGCGGCGTCACCCGCACCGGATAGTTGAAGGCGGAAGGATAACGGGCAACCACGGTCATCAGGATGTAGAGCAGAACGGCCGCGATCGGCAGGGCCAGCAGCGCTCCGCGTGAGCCCCACCCGTTGGGATTTCCGGCCGCGTCAAAGTGGATGGCGATGCGCGCGGGAAGGCCCTGCGGACCGTACAGCGCCGCCGCCGTCATCCACACGATCAGCAGCACGCCCGCAATGCTGAGGATCTCCAGAACCCTGCGCACCGTCATCGTTTTTCCTTCTCCGTCGCAGACGCCGCCTAAACGAAGCTGGCCCGCTTGACCGTCTGCCGGAAATCGGCGCCCTTCATCTCCACCTTGATACACATCTCCGCCAGCCGCGAGCGCATGCGGTCGCCGATGCGGTCGCCCAGCGAGGGCTCGCGGGCGGCGCGCTCCGCGTCGCTCAGGCCGCCGCCGCCGGCCTGCTGATCGGCGTAGTTGGTGGTGATGATGGTGGTCAGCTTGTCGTTATAGCGGGTGTTCAGGATCAGCGCCACCGTGTCCCACACCCACTCATTGGGCTTCTGCGCGCCCAGATCGTCCAGCACCAGCACCTCGGCGGCAAAAACCGGCTTCAGCAACTCCAGCTCGGTGGTGTTCACCTGGGCGTTGTAGCTGTTCTGAATGTTCTTGAGCAGTTCGCGGTAGTCGCAGAACAGGCCCTTGGCGCCGCGCTCGCGCACCAGTCGCTGGAGCACGCCCACCGCCAGGTGGGTCTTGCCCAGCCCCGCCGTGCCGACGAACATCAGTCCCTTGCCGGCGGTATCCACCGGATAGGCATCCACGAACTTGCGGGCGGTCGCCAGCGCCCGGCGCAGCGACTCGTCGGCGCCCTTGTAATGGGTCTCGAAGGCGTCCAGCGTGCAATCGCGATAGCGCTGCGGAATGCGGGCCGCGGCCAGGCGGCGCTCCTCGCGCTGCATCTGCTGGCACTCGCAGGCCCGCGACACCCAGCGCCCCTCGGCGTTCATCACCCGTACCAGGCCGACTCCGTCGCAGATCGAACAAACACTCATCCCGTTCTTCAGCCTAGCGCACCCGGAGCCGCGCAGCCGCGGTGCAGTCCGCGTCCGGAGTGTGGAAAACGGAGCGCGATCAGCGGGGCGGGGGAAGTGGACTGCTCGCCAGCAGCGGACGGTCGCCGGCTAGCGGCAATCCGACCCGCCGTACCACCTTGAGAAACCGCGGCTGGCCTTCGACCCGCGCGAAGGCCGGATCCACCAGCAGGTTCACCATCCACCAGGAGTGCTCGCGATAAGCCTGCTCCAGCGCCGCATACCCTTCGTCGATACGGCCCATGGCCATCAGCAGCTCGGCGCGCGTATAGGAACTGGGCGCGGGATTTGTGGAACTCAGCAGTTGCGCTTCCACTTTGCGGGCATCCTCCTGCTTGCCGGCGCCGATGAGCCGCAGAATCTGCACAAACTCCAGCGGATGACGGTCTTTGGTGAGCCGCCAATAGCGCTGTGCGTCGGCCTCGGCGCGCGCCAGGTTTCCCTCCTGCACCGATAACCCAATGCCGTACATATAGACAGGCGGAAAATCCGGATACAGCTCCCCCAGCCGGCGCAGCTCTGCTTCTGCCTGCTTGTTCCGCCCGGAGTGCATGTAGCCGTCGGCCAGATCTGCGCCCACCATGGGCGAGAGCGGATCCAGCTCCTTGGCCTTGCGCAGTTCCGCGATGGAGTCATCGAAACGCCGCATATCGCCGAGGAACTCGCCGTACCACTGATGAGCGACGGCGGAATCGGGATCCAGCGCAACCGCCTTGTCAAAGAGCGACTCGGCCCGCTGGAAGTCCCAGTCCTGCCGGTAGACCGCAAAGGCCAGCGCGCTGTAGGCCTCGGCCTGATTCGGATCGAGCGAGATGGCGGCCTCCGCTGCGGCCTTGGCGTGCCCGAACGCGGCCTGATCGCTCATCACACCGCGGTCGGTCATCAGGTCATAGCACTCGGCCAGGCCGGTCTCGGCCGCCGCATACTTGGGATCGATGGCCAGCGCCCGCCGGTAGAGCGCGGTGGCCTTGCGGAGGCCGGGCAGGTCGCGCTGATTCCAGTAGAAACGGGCAGTCAGATAATCCCGTCGCGCGCGCGGATCGACATTCTCCGCCGGTAGCGCCAGACGCGGCGCCGCCCCGGTGATCTTGCGCGTGACGTCAACGGCGATGGCCGCGGCGATCTCGTCGGCAGCCGAACCGCCCGCTACGCTCTGGCGCCGGTAGGTGGCGCCCCAGACATGGGTGAGCTCCGGCCCCTTCAGCAGCTCGACTGTGGCCTGGACCTGGTCGCCCACCTCCGCCACCGTGCCTCGCAGCACCAGCGAAACATGCAGCTCCGAGGCGATCTGCGCCACCGAAAGCGGCACATTCCGCAGATCCATGCTGGACTGCCGCGAAACGACCGGAACCGCGCCCAGGCGCACCACATCCCCGATGACGCTCTGCGTCAGGTTGTCCGCCATGGAATCGTCGGTGGAGGTCTGATTCTGAAACGGCAGCACCAGCAACATCTGCGGCAAGGCCGGCGCGGCTGCGGGGCGCTCTCCCGGAATCAGCCAAACCAGCCCCAGCCCCAGGCCGAGCAGGATCGCGGCGGAAGGAACCATGATCCGGAGCGAGATTGTTCTGCGCTCGGGCCCGGAGGCGAGCGTGTGCTCCGGCGGCGGCTGGACGGCCCCTTGCGGTGATCGCGCCCGCAGCCAGTCGTCGATCTCGGCGGTATACGCATAGACGCTGGAGCGCGAGCTATGGGCCAGCCGATGAACCGGGAAGCCTTCCTGTTTCTCCCAAAGCTGAACGGTCCGCGGATCGCGGTTCAGGTACGCAGCGATGCTCTTCCAACTGTCGAGCTTGACGTTGGTGGAGCTGTCCTCCGCCGCGGAGCGAGATTTCTGGCCGAATTCCATGACTTTCGGATCGGGGGGGCCCGTACGGCACTTGCAGGGAAAGCATTGGCATGTGTCCGCATCTCCGGCCAGGGGGAATGGAGACCGTCAGAAAAGAAAGGGAAACGCGGAGCTTGCCGCAGATTATGACACGAAATCAGAGGAAATTTTACGAAAATCCGCGCGTTTCGCCTAATTTCGATTGTCGGCGCCGCAGGCCGCCTCTAGAAGGGACTGGAATCGCAATCGGAGGCGGCAATGTTCAGCAGAAGGTACGTCCTGGCGTGCGCAGGGATTTTTGTCTTCATGTTCCTTATCAGTTGCGGAGGCAGTTCAAAACCGGTGGACATCACCCTGTCGGCGTCGACCGCGACCATCGACGGCGGCAATGCGGTCACCTTCACGGCCACCGTGGCCAATGACAAGAACGCCTCGGGCGTGACCTGGAGCCTGAGCGGGGCCGGGACGCTTTCGAGCAACAGCACAACCTCGGTAACTTACACTGCCCCTGCTCCCACGGGGAGCGCCCAGACCGCCACCGTTACCGCCACCTCCGCGGCCGACTCCACCAAGACGGCCACGGTCGCCATCACCGTGCCCGCCCAACTGACGGTCGTCAACTCCTCCCCTACGGCTTTGAATGGCGCGGTGGGAACCTCGTATGCGGTTCAGATCCAGGCCAGCGGCGGCATTCCTCCCTACAGTCACTTTGCCGTGGCGGCTGGCTACACCCTGCCGGCATGCCTCACGTTGAACAGCTCCACGGGCGTGATTACCTTCACAAGTAATGCCGTGCAGGCCGCCTGCGCCGCCGGCTCGCCCTACGATCCGGCCTTCACCTTCCAGGACTCCGGCACTCCCAAACCCCTGACGGGCACCACGCCGGATTACCAGATCACCATCGCGGCAGCGCCGCCGATCACCTTTGGCGCGGCGCCGCTTGCCACCGGCACCTACAACGTGGCCTATGCCAGCGCGGTTTCGGCCAGCGGCGGCTCGGGCGCCTTGAGCTACACGATCTCGGCCGGAGCCCTGCCGGCGGACCTGGCCCTCAACGCGGCCACCGGCGCCATCACCGGCACTCCCAGCAAGGCTACAGACGTGGGCACCTTTAATTACACGGTGACAGTAGCCGACGCCTTTGGCGACGTGGCTACGCAGGCCTATCAGCTTGTGGTCAGCTATCCGGCGATGAGCATCACCACCCCGACCTCCCTGCCGGTAGGCTACGTGGGTTCCACGTACACCAGCACCACCCTCGCCGCCAGCGGCGGCACCGGCGTGCCCACCAACTACACCTGGGCGGTGGCCAGCGGCTCCACGCTGCCGGCAGGCTTGACGCTGACCGCCGCCGGCGTACTCAGCGGCACACCCACCGGACCGGTGGCTGCCAACAGCTTTGGCGTAACCGTGAAAGACACGGTAGCCAACCTCTCAACCACCGTCACATTCAGCCTGCAGGTGAAAGCCGGGGTTAGCATCACCACGCCGAGCCCGTTGCCGGCCGGCTACGCGGGATCCAGTTACTCGCAGACGCTCGCCGCAACGGGCGGATCGGGAACCGGCTACACCTTCGCTGTCGCCAGCGGATCCACGCTCCCGGCGGGCTTGACCCTCTCCGCGGCGGGTGTGCTCAGCGGCACACCCACAACAGCCGCAACTTCGAGTTTCGAAATCACCGCGACCGATGCGGTTGGCAACAAGGGCAGCGCCACCTTCTCGCTCACCATCAATGCGGGCGTCTCCGTCACCGCCCCATCCGTGGGCTATGCCTATCCGGGGACGGCCTACGTATCGCCGGCCTTCAGCGCCACCGGCGGCAGCAACACCGGGTTTACCTGGACAATGGCCGCGGCCTCCGGCTCCAGCGTACCCGCCGGCTTCGCCATCAACCCTGCAACCGGCGTTATCTCCGCCGCCACTCCGGTGAATACCGGCTCGACGACCTTGACCTATAACGTCGTGGTCACCGCCACCGATTCGTTGGACAACAAGGGCTCAGCGACCGTCACCCTCACCATCGAAGCGGCAGTTGCCATCACAACTGCCACCACCCTGCCGGCCGGCACGGTGGGCGTGAGCTACTCGCAGCCGCTGGCAGCCTCGGGCGGCTCGGGCTCCGGCTATACGTGGCAGTTGATCGCGTCGAATCCAGGGACCACTGGGCTGTCATTCAACACCGCAACCGGCACGGTAGGAGGCACCAACCCCACCCAGGGCACGGCGAGTTTCACCGTGACGGCTACCGATTCGCAGAGCCACGTCTCGGCGCAGGGCACGTTCACGGTGGAGATCAACAACCAGCTCAAGATCAATCAAACCAGCCTGCCGCCGGGCAACGTGGGCGCGGCATATTCGCAGACGCTTACCGCCTCGGGCGGGACCGGCTCCAACTACACCTTTACGGCAACCAACAGCACCCTCTCGACCTACGGGCTGACGCTGGCGAGCAATGGAGCGATCACGGGCACTCCGACGCAAACCGGCACCGCCACCTTCACGGCCAACGTGAAGGACTCGGGAAACAATACCGCCACACAGCTGTTGAGCATCCAGATTGACAGCGCATTGTCGCTGCCGGCGGCCAACTCGCTGCCGGGCGGCTACACCAATGTGTCGTACAGCGGGTCGATCCAAGGCTCCGGCGGCAGCGGGAATTTGACCATGGCCATCACCGCGGGTCTCTCGCCCGCCAATGGCACGCTCGCAGCCAGTATCGCGGGCTCCGCGGTCAACATCACGGGAACGCCGACGACGGCCACCACCGAGTCGATCTCGGTCAAGCTGACCGATACCACAACCGGCAATTCCATCGCCCAGACCTATCCATTTGCGGTGACCACGCCAACAGCGCCGTCGCTGCCGGCGTCCAACTTACCAAGTGGCACCGTGAACCAAAGCTACTCGCAGTCCATTACCGCAACCGGCGGAGTAGGCCCGAACTATACCTGGACTGTCAACAGCTCCACCGTCCCGACCAACGGCAGCCTGGTCAGCGTGGGCAATGGGATCAGCGTGTCGAACACCGGCAATAATGTACTCGCAATCAGCGGCTCGCCCACTTCGACGAGTACGGTTTCGTTCACAGCGCAGATCAAGGACAATACCACCAGCCTGACCAGCAGCACGCAGAACTATTCGTTCACCGTCAACAGCGCCGGCCAGAACGTCAGCGGGCAAGTGTATATGAATACCTGCAGCGGACAGCAGAGCCCGCCCACCATCACGCTGAGCATCAACACCACGACTCCGCAGCAGGTGCAGACCGACAACAACGGGAACTTCACCTTCACGGGCGTGCCCAACGGCAGTTGGACGATCACCCCCTCGATCTCCGGGGCCAGCTCCGTGTTCTCCCCCGCCACCATGAACGTAACGGTGAACAACGCCGACCTGACCGGGCAGAACTTCAACGTCGCGCTGGGCTACACGGTCACCGGCACGGTCGATTACAGCGGATCACAGAGCGGACGGATCTACCTGACGCTGAGCAACAACAACTGCGGAGGGAACGGGGACCAGCCGGGCACGAGCATCTCTTCGAAAGGCTCGTTCACGATCCACGGCGTACCTCCGGGCGCCTATACCCTCGCCGCGGGTATGGATGTCCTGGGATACGGCGCCCCGAACGTCAATGATCCCTCCGGCAACAGCAGCGTGACGGTGTCGAATTCAAACTACACCGGCGCCAATGTCACACTGGCCGATGCCGCCGGGGTCACGTTGAGCACAGGCCCCAAGATCAATGTGGTGAGCGCGACCAATGGCGGCGCCGCCATTCCCTTCAAACCCATCCTGAACACGAATGGTGTAGAGATGGCGACGTCCTACACCGTGCAGTGGAGCACGAGCTCCAGCTTCAGCACCATCACCGGCAGCAAGACCTTCCCGGCCAGCGGCGATGGCACCGATGTATGGATCGTAACCGGACTCACCGATGGGCAGGTGCTGTACTTCCGCGCCGAGGGCACGGCGGGCAGCTCCACCAGCCCCTGGACCATCTATGGCGGCGGAACACCCACTGCGGTGACCATCGGCGCGCCGACCGGGGGGAACACCATCACCGGTACGGTCACCTTCACCGGAACCGCAACCGGACCTCTGCTTGTGGGCTTCTACAGCCAGACCAAGGGCGTCTATACCCAGGTGATCCCGAACCCGGTGAGCCCGCAAGCCTTCACCGTCCATGTTCCGAGCGGGACAGACTACTTCCAATTCGGAATCATCGACCAGAACAACGACGGAATTGTGGATGCCGGCGACATCAGCAATACCGGGGACGGCGGAAGCTCGACCGTCGCCATCTCCGGCAACGCCACCATGAACCTGGTTCTGCCCAGCGCGTCGAGCTCCGCCACAGTGCAGACGACCTATTACAACCAGACCTACTCCAGCGGCTCCTCCACGGGCTATAACCTCAACTTCGATGTGCGCATGGGGAATAAGCTGCCGGTGGCGGTGGAGCTCACGGCAGGTCCGAATGTCATCCAGCCGCTCGATATCGCCTTCTGCACCGACTGCGGAAGACCGCAGTTCCAGTACTACGTGAGCTTGGGTGGGACGACGCCGGCCGTGGGTCAGAGCTACACGCTGCATGTCACCTACTCCGATAACACCTCGGAGGACCTGACCGCGAGCGTGACCGGGTGGAACGGAACCAGCACCCTGGTCGGCGCAAGCAACCTGGTATCGAATATGTCCCCCTCCGTTACGGGTACCACTACGCCCACGTTCTCGTGGACCGACCCCGCCGGAGCGAGCAGTTACACCTACCAATTCAACCTGACAGACACGAACGGCAACACCATCTGGCAGATCCCGGGCAATAACTCGAACCTGAACGGCTTCGACAGCTCGATCACCTCAATCACCTGGAACAACGATCCCACCGGCGGAGGAAGCGCGCCGTCGCTTAGCAGTTTGACGGGTGGGGCAACCTACAACTGGCAGATTACCGTGCAGGATAGCGCCGGGAACCAGGCACAGAACCAGGTCTACTTCGTGCCGTAGAGCCGGAAACTGCCGCAATCCGCGGAGGCTGGCCTTGGGGCCGGCCTCCCGTTTGCCCCCGCAACCCCTCCCGGCCGCGTTGCGCATCCCCCCGGAAGCCCCTACAATAGAAGAGAACGCTTGCCGGAAAGGTCTGTCTTTCAACCATGCCGAAGGAAAAGATTCATCCCAACTACGACACAGTGCGCGTAGTCTGCGCCTGTGGCAGCACTTTTGAGACGCGCTCGACCCATAAGGGCGACATCCACGTGGAAATCTGCTCGGTTTGCCACCCGTTCTTCACCGGCAAACAGCGCCTGGTCGATACCGCCGGCCGCGTGGAGCGCTTCCGCCGCAAGTACGCCAAGAACGAGGCGGCGAAGTAGCAGCGGCCCGAGCGTTCGGTTCACCCTGGCCTCCGCCGCGGCGGGGGCCAAGGTTTCTCTGGGGAACGAGCCGCTTCATTGATTCGAGTGGCACAGCCCTTCCTCCAGCACAATCGAACTGGAACCTGAGAGCTGCTTTATGTCCCGCCGTGGATTCACCGTGAAGAAGCACTGGGACAATCCGATCGAGCACCCCATGCCTGCGGAAGCGCGGGTACCGGCCGAGATGCGCGTCGGACCGGTTGCCGTGCGTCCCGCCACGGTGCTGGCCCCCATGGCCGGCGTCACCGACACCGTCTTCCGGCGCTTCATCCGGCACGCCAGCCTGTTCTCCAGGGAACAGGGATCAGAGATCAGGGATCAGGGATCGACCGCTGAGGGCGTCGAGGAGACGATCAGCAACGTGCAGTCGGGCTGCGGGCTGCTGATGACCGAGTTCACCTCTGCCGACGGCCTCAGCCGCATGCGCGAGAGCAAGCGCCGGCGCTATCTCACCTTCTACGAAGACGAGCACCCCATCGCGGCCCAGTTGTTCGGCTCCAATGCCGAGACCCTGGCCGATGCCGCGCGCATCGTGGAAGAGACCGGCTTCGACAGCGTGGATCTGAACCTGGGCTGCCCGGCCAAGCGCGTGGTTGGCTGCAACGGCGGCTCGGGCCTGCTGCGCGATCTCCCCAAAATCGGCGAGATCTTCCGCGCCATTCGCAAGGCAGTGACGATTCCCTTCACCGTCAAGTTCCGTACCGGCTGGAACGACTCCCAGATCGTGTGCGTGGAACTGGCGCGCATGGCCGAGGCGGAAGGCCTCAATGCCGTGGCCCTGCACGCCCGCACCCGCGAACAGGGCTACAGCGGGCAAGCGCAGTGGCAGTGGATCGCGGCCGTCAAGGACGCGGTGAAGATTCCGGTCATTGGCAACGGCGACATCCGCACCCCCGAGGACGCCGCCGCCATGGTGGCCGAGACCGGCTGCAACGCCGTGATGATCGGCCGCGCCGCGCCGGCCAACCCCTGGATCTTTCGCCAGATTGCGCAGTACACGGCCACCGGCGCCTATGAGCGCCCCACCGTCGAAGACCGCTACCGCATGATCCGCGCCTACTTCGAGATGCTGCTCGAGGAGTTCGAAGCCACCAAAGACCTGCCTCGCGACGCCCGCATTGGCGATCCGGTAGGCAAGATGAAGCAGTTCGCCACCTGGTTCACCCATGGCGTGCCCGGCGGCGCAAAACTGCGCGCGGCCATCTACCAGGCACGCACCGGGGCGGCCGTCCTGGGCGAAGTGGAGCGCTTTTTTGCCGCCCAGATCGCCGCCGGCATCGACTGCTTCGCGCCCCTGGAGACGGTCAGCGCCTTTCCGGATTTTCCTGGATCCGCCCTCGTCTGCGATTGATATTTTCAGCTCGTTCATTTTTCCCCCTTCTCCCCCTGTTCTTCGCGGTCCGAACCCATTAAGCTGAAAATCAAACCTTCCCCCACTAGAGAAGGTGGCAGTGTTCGGGACCCCAGGTAAACTGAACGGCTTTCTGAATTTCCTCATCTGCGTGACTGCCCTTTTCCTGCCCATATCCCGCGGCCATGCACAGGCCGCTCGTGGCGGGGATGCAGAGTTACGCTTAATCTCCGCTCCCATGTCGCCCGCAATCCGCAGCTCTGCGGGTTTCCTCTTGGCGGCCGAACCCCTTCCGCAAGCCAATGCCATCGATGACAGCGAGCTGGTCTTCAGGCCGGCATCCTGGCAGGACTGGCTGCTCATCGTTTTGCTGCTGGCCGGAGGCGCCGTCGCCGTGCTGCTCCTCTGGCGCTGGCGGCAGCGCGACCTTGTTCACCAGAAGCGCGCTCTCGAAGATGCGGTGCAGCGGCGCACGCAAGATCTTGAAAGCGAAAAGAAAGAGCTGCTGCATGCACGCGAGCAGATGCGTCACTATGCCGAGCGCGACGGGCTGACCGGGCTGTGGAACCACCGCATCATCATCGACCAGTTGCGCCGCGAGGTGGACCGGGCCCAGCGCAACGGCACGCCGCTCAGCATCATCCTTGCCGATCTGGACAGGTTCAAGTCCATCAATGACACCTTCGGCCACCCCTGCGGCGATGCGGTGCTGCGCGCTGTCGCGGAGATCCTCACGTCTTCGGTACGCAGCTATGACTGGGTCGGCCGTTACGGCGGCGAGGAGTTTCTTACCATTCTGCCCGGCGCCAGCCTGCCCCACGCGCGCAGCCGCGCCGAACAACTGCGCGCCAGCATTGAGTCCGCGCGGATTCCCGACGGCGGACGAACCATTCAGATTACGGCCAGCCTGGGCGTAGCCTCCGGTGTTCCCGCCGATTTTGAAGGACTCTTGCGCGCCGCGGATGCAGCTCTGTACCGCGCCAAGCACAGCGGGCGCAATTGCGTGGTGGCCACAGAAGTCGATCCACCCTGCCAGCCCTAGCGCGCTCGCGCGCCCGCACCGCTGCAAACCACCCGCACGTTTTTCCCGGCATCTAATTACGCGCGTCCCTATTGCACGCAGGGCGCATTGTGCCCGTCCGCGATGAAGCTTCGCGGAGCCGGGGTTCTTACTTTTGCGCCGCAAGCCTTCACCCAACTCGCGGAGTCCAATGAAATTTTCGCCATGGCTGTTATGTGCGGTTGTTGTTGCCGTCGCAGGAAAGCAGTGCGCATCCGCTCAGGCGCGCACGCATCATCAGGCTTTGCCTTCTCCGGCCGTCCAGATACTTCCCGGCCCTGACGCGGCCGACACCGGGCCACAGGGTTCCACCTACATTCCCGTCGACTACTGGATCTATCCCGCGATGGCCCGCCTGCAAGCGCTCGGCTACGTGGACACGGCCTATCTGGGCCTGCGCCCCTGGACGCGGCTCAGCGTGGTCCACATGCTGGAGAGATCCGAGCACAAGATCGAGGCCAACCCGAACGATACCGAGGCGCAGGAGATCTTTCTGGCCTTGGCGCGCGAATTCCAGCCCGACCTCGAACACTCCTCCGGGTTGATGCGGCCGCGCACCCAACTGGAGAGCGTCTACTCTCTGGTCCGCGGCATCGGCGGCACTCCGCTGCGCGACAGCTACCACCTCGGCCAGAGCATCATCGACGACTACGGCCGTCCCTACGAAAGCGGCTTCAACAATTACAGCGGCTTCAGCGCGCGCGCTTCAGTCGGCCGCCTGTCGCTCTATTGGCGCGGTGAGTACCAGCATGGGCCCTCCGCCATGGGCTACTCACCGGCGCTGGCCGCGTTCCTGTCGAACACGCTCGACCAGGTGCCCTATGCCAGCAATCCTAACCAGGACACCATTCCCGCCGGCCTGATCCCCACCGCAAACGATATGCGCGTCCTGGAGGCCAACCTCTCCTTCCATCTCGCCGGCCATGAGATCTCATTCGGCAAAACCGACCAATGGCTGGGGCCCGACAAGGGCGCCTCGATGCTGTGGAGCGACAACGCGGAAGACATCTACCAGTTCCAGATCAATCGCATTGAACCGCTCTACGTTCCGCTGCTCTCCAAGCTGACAGGGCCCTTCCGCTATGTCTTCTTTGTCGGCAGCCTCAAGGGCCACACCGCGCCCGAGGGCCCCTGGGTGCACATGGAGAAGATCAGCTTCAAGCCCACCCGTAACCTGGAGTTCGGCTTCGATCGCATGGCCATCTGGGGCGGCGAAGGCCACGAGCCCATTACACTGCACACCTTCCTGAAGAGCTTCTTCAGCTTCTCCAATGTGTCGGGTGCCGTGAAGTATTCGCGCAACGATCCGGGATACCGGCTGGGCACCTTCGACTTCACCTGGCGGCTCCCCTTCCTGCGTAAATGGGTTACGCTGTACACCGATTCGCTGGTCCATGATGACGTGAGCCCCGTCAGCGCGCCGCGCCGCGCCGGTTACCACCCGGGCATCTACCTGGCGCGCTTTCCGCATTTTGAAAACCTGTCACTACGCGTGGAGGGCGCGAGCACCGACACCGTCAGCGCCTCCATGCAGGATGGCCAGTTTCTCTATTGGGAGCAGGTGCAGAAGCAGGGCCCCACGAATAAGGGCTTCCTGGTGGGCGACTGGATAGGACGCCAAGGTAAAGGCGGCCAGGCCTGGCTCACCTATCACCTCTCTCCGCGCGAGGAGGTCGGACTCGAATATCGCCGCGCCAAGGCGGCCTCCGGTTTTATTCCCGGCGGCACCACACAGAACGACTTCATCGTCCACCTGCGCAAGCGGATTCGCCGTCAGCTCGAAGTCCGCGGCCGCCTGCAATACGAGGAGTGGAAAGCGCCTATCTACAAGCCCGGCCGGCAGAGCGACACTACCGCCGCAGTGCAGCTCACCTGGTACCCGTAAGACGAGTCCGCTTGTTGGCCTTGACGTTGAGCGGCGCGGTCTCCGGATCGCGCCGTTCGCGCATGCGGCTTTCCATTTCGAAGGCCTCCTGCGCCAGAAGCGAATCGGCAAAGCTGCTGTCCCAGCGGCGCAGCGCGCTGTTCAGGATCAGCTTCAGATCCGACAGGCAGGTCGCATGCGCCATATACTCGGCGTCGAGACGCCGCTTGGTGGGCAGCACCACCTTGTGATAGTAGGTGTCGAGATAATGCTTGGGAACACGGTCGAGCACCGTCTCCTCGCGCGCGAAGGCAATGGTCGCGGCGCCGGTGATGCCCGGCCGGCACGGCAGATCGACCACCACATGTTCCGGCATCTTGGGCCGCGGCCCCACCAGGCTCATGTGTCCGGCCAGCACGTTGAAGACCTGCGGCAGCTCATCCAGTTTGAAGCGGCGCAGAAACGGCCCTATGGAAGTAAAAGGCTGGTTCTCCGCGGTCGTCACCGCATGGTAGCTGGCATCCACATCGTGCACCAGCGTGCGGAATTTCAGGATGGTGAAGGTGCGGCCGTGCGCGCCCACGCGCTTTTGCAGAAACAGCACCGGCCCGGAAGAAGTCAGGCGGACCGCCAGCGCCACCGCCAGCAGAACCGGGATGACCACCGGCAGCGCCAGCAGCACGCACGCGCAATCGAAGATGCGCTTGGCCGCGGATTGCGACCATGCGCTCAGCTCGCGATCGCCGCGGAGATTCAGGAGGAGCAGAGGCTCGCGCAAGGGAATCTCCGCTACTCCGCCAGGCTCCGCATCGACACTCTTTTGCCGCCCGTGCGGTATCTCGAGTTGAGAAGTTTCGACAGGATGCGGAGCAAAGGAGCCAACCTCCACGACAGATCCTCCAGAAAAGCGGTGGTTTCCATGAGCGGGCAAAATTCGATCGCATGCAGTTCCCAGGAGTATTCAGCCTCTCTCCGGGCGCACACAGCCTCCGTTTGTCTGCCGCAGTGACTCCATGCGGCACGGAGGCAACACGACTGCAAGAAGCCACAAGAAGACAAGAGAAATTCAAAAACCTCGCAGATGGGCTTCCCTTCCCTCGCCGCTCGAAGAAATTCCTCGAGCGACGCGCCATCGCCTGACCCGGAGAAGAGTCAAGCCTGATCATGCTGTAGGGATAGATGCTGCTCGCAATCCGCGCGCCGCCCGGAGGGCAATTCCTGCAAACAGTGCAACCAAATGCACTCAACCCTGCATCTCTCTATGTCATAGTGAGCTGCTAACCGAACGGCCGAACCTGATATTCGGTGCAGGCCCAGGAACGCGAACGAGCAGACCTTCAACCGTCGAATTGCTTTTTTTGCGCAGCGCCGCAGATGCTTGCGGCGTTTAAGTTCTCACCCAAGCAAGCCATCATGTCCGATACTCCCAGAGACTTGAACAAAGACTTCGATCGTTCGCCTCTCCGAGCTTCTCTCGTTTCCGGCAGCACGCCGGCAGTCGCCTTTGCGGTTTTGTTTGCGCTCGCAGCGCCCGCATTTGCGCAACTGCCTGGCACTCCCGGGACCGGGCTGGGAAGCGCCTCCTATGGGCTCACCGGCTCAGCGACTGATTGCACCGATCCCCTGATGGCCAGCACGCCACAATGTTTCATGCAGGGCGCGACCAGTCCCATGGGGATGCCGGGAATGACCCCGGGGGTGAGCAAGCTGCCGCCGCCGGCGCGAAGCTACTCGGATACCGAGCAGTTGTCGAAGCCCACGACCCCGGCGAGCCAACACACCGCAGCGCCGCCCGAGCCGCTCACCGAATTTCAGAAGTTTATTGCCGCCACCACCGGACAGGTGCTGCCCATCTATGGCGCTGTCTTCTTCCAGGGCGTGCCCACCACATTCGCGCCGGTCAACCTGGCGCCCGTCCCCGCCGACTACGTCATCGGACCCGGCGACGAGTTGCGCATCCGCATCTGGGGCCAGGTAAACACACAAAACAACGTGCGCGTGGATCGCACCGGCGACGTGTATCTTCCCCAGGTCGGCCCCATTCACGTGGCCGGCCTGCCCTTCTCCGATCTGGAAGCCCATCTGCGCCAGGCCGTCGGCCGCGTTTACAAGAACTTCGATCTCACCGTGGATCTCGGCCAAATTCGCTCCATCCAGGTGTACGTCACCGGAGAAGCGCGCCACCCCGGTGTTTACACGGTCAGCTCGCTCAGCACGCTGGTGAATGCCATCTTCGCCAGCGGCGGGCCTTCGGTGCAGGGTTCGCTGCGGCGCATCGAGCTGCGGCGCGGGGGCAGCGTTGTCACCACCTTCGACCTCTATGATCTGCTGCTGCGGGGCGATAAATCGAAGGACGCGAAGCTCCAGGATGGCGACGTCCTCTACATTCCGCCGGTTGGCCCGCAGGCGGCTATCACCGGCAGCGTACGTTCGCCCGCCATCTACGAACTCGCCCCGGGAGAAGCCTTGAGCGGCCTGCTGCAGGATGCCGGGGGCGTCACCGCAGTGGCTTCCGGCGCCCGCATCTCCGTGGAGCGCATTCAGGACCGCCGCAGCCGCGAAG
>JAJZCY010000037.1 GCA_021828835.1 Acidobacteriota bacterium
AGATCGCCTTGATGCGCGCGAAGAGCTTGGGGTTCAAGTCGATCGCATCCTGCTCGGCTGCCAGCCGCGGCGCTTCGTACGCCTGTACCTTTTGCAGCGCGTCGTCGGTATTGGCGCCGGTGACGCAGTTGAAGGCCTGCATCACACGCTCCAGCAGTTGACCCGTCTTCTCCAGCGCCACGATGGTGTTCGCAAAGGTGGGTGGCTCCGGATTATTGGCGATGGCCTCCACTTGCTTGAGCTGCCGCGCCATACCGGCGTCAATGGCGGGCTGGTAATCGGAGTCCTTGATCTTGTCGAAGGGTGGTGCATGGAAAGGAAGAGTGCTGGGCCCGTAAAACGGATTGCTGGGGCCGAAGGACGCGGCCTTGGGCGCGGAGCTTGTGGACTGGGCGTTCACGGCACAGGCGCCTGCGGCCAGCGAGGCGAGTACGAACACGGTGCGCATGCGCGCACACAGCTTCCAGGACAGGAAACAGGGTTTGCTCATCGGTGCGGGTTTCCCCTTTCTCGGTAACCAACCATTGTAGGGGAGCAGAGCGGCCTTCCCTCCACCCTCCCGGCAAGAAGCCTCGGCCCTGAGAACCCGCCGTTCGCTTTCCTGTTTGCGAGAAGTCTCCATCTCCTCGCTACAATAGAAGCAGGGTGAAGACTTCCCCGGGGAGTACAGGAACCTTGCCGCTCTATCCATACCGCTGCACCCAGTGCGGCCATCGCTTCGAAAAGATTCAGAGCTTCAACTCCGAGCCGGAGATCAAGTGTCCCAAATGCGGGGGCAAGCTGGAGCGCCAGCTCACCGCGCCGGGCCTGCAATTCAAGGGCGCCGGCTGGTACGTCAACGACTATGCTTCGAAGGGCAGTTCCTCGTCGGCCGCCTCCGACTCCTCCTCGAGCTCATCCTCCGGAACCGCGGAGAGCAAGCCCGCCGCAAGCGACAGCTCGGCCGCGGCCAGCCCTGCACCCTCCGCCCCGGCCAGCACCGCGGGGCCAGCCAAGAGCTGACGGGCTGCTCGGAAGGAAGAACGGCAGTACCCATGCCACTGCTCGATCCCATTCCGTCGCCGGTTCAAAACGCCGACCGCGCTGCCCTCGAATGGGAGCCGCTGCTGGCCTTGGTTGCGGGCTATGCCGCATCGCCGGTCGGCCGTGCAGCCATCCAGGCGCTACAGCCCTCCAGCGACCAGCCCTGGATCGCGCGCCAGCACCAGCTCGCCGACGAGGTGCGCCTGCTCCTCGAAGAGCAGGTCTCCATCGCGCTGGGCGGCCTCTTCGATCCCACCCAGCTCGCCGCCAAAGCCGGCATTGAAGGCGCCGCCCTCGAAGCCGCTGAATTGCAGGCCATCGCGCGCTTGGCCAACGATGTCGCTTCCTGGCAGGCGCTGCTCCATGAGCCGCCCGCGCGCATCGCCGGCAAGCTCTCCGGTCTCGACGAGCTCTCCTCCGCCCTGACCACCAGCTTGCGTCCGCTCGCCGAATCCATCGAGCGCAAGATCCAGCCCGACGGCACACTGGCCGACGATGCCTCCCCCGAGCTCAACCGCATCCGCCGAGAACAGGAGCGCCAGCAGCGGCTCATCGAAGAAAGCCTGCGCTCCGCCCTGCGCAAGCTCTCCGGCGAAGGCTCCACGCAGGAAGACCTCATCACCATCCGCGGCGAGCGCTTCGTCATTCCGGTGCGCGCCGAGCTCAAGCGGCGCGTCTCCGGTGTCATTCACAGCGCCAGCTCCTCCGGCCAGACCGTTTACGTGGAGCCGCTCGAAACCATCGAGCAGAACAACGAGCTGGTGCGCCTCCTCGAAGAAGAGCAGGCTGAGATTCACCGCATCTTCGTGGCGCTCACCCGCCAGGTGGGCGGCTACGCGCACAGCCTGCGCGAAGGTGCCCGGGTGCTCGCGCTAATTGACAGCCTGTTGGCCCGCGCCCGCTTCTCCCGCGATTTCAACTGCGTTGAGCCAAGCTTCGGATCCGATCTGTTGCACCTTGAAAGCGGCCGCCACCCGCTGCTTGAAAAGCGCCTCCGCAGCACCGGTGGGCAGATCGTGCCCCTGGATCTGGAGCTGACCGCTGAAGAACGCCAGCTCATCATCAGCGGCCCCAACACCGGCGGCAAAACGGTGGCGCTCAAGACCACGGCGCTGCTCGCCATGATGGCCCAGGCGGGCATTCCCGTACCCGCGGCGCGGGCCAGCTTCCCGGTCTTCACCGCCTTTCTGGCCGACATCGGCGATGCGCAATCCATCGAAGCCGCGCTCTCCACCTTCTCCGCGCACATCACCAACCTCGACCGGCTCTCGCAGCTTGCCGGCGCATGCTCGCTGGTGTTGCTCGACGAGTTGGGTTCCGCCACCGATCCCGAAGAAGGCGCCGCCCTCGCCGTCGCGGTGGCCGACTTCTTCCGCGCCGCCGGCGCCTGGACGCTGATCTCTACCCATCACACCTCGCTCAAGGTCTATGCCGCCAACACGCCGGGCGTGCGCAACGCCGCGGCCGGAGTCGATGAGCGCACGCTCGCGCCCAACTACCACTTCCATCTCGGCGTCCCCGGCGCCTCCGCCGGCATTCAAACCGCTGAGCGCCTGGGACTGAACCGCGCCATCGTCGCCGGCGCGCGCCAGCGCCTGGGTTCGCAGCAGGCCGACATCGCCAAATTCCTCGACCGTCTCCACAACGAGCTGGCGCAACTGGAGATCGACCGTAAGGCCGCCAGGGAGCAGCAGTACGCCCTCAACCAGGAGCGCAAGCGCCTGGAACGCGAGGGCGATGTGGAGATGCGCAACCGCGTCCGCGAACTGGAGAGCAAGCTGTCCTCGCTGATGAAGGAGTTCGAGTTCCAGATGCGCGAGAACGTTCGCGCCATCGAGGACCGCGCCGCACAGCAGAAGCTATCCAAGGAGGCGGAGCGGCGCATCAACCGCCTCCGGCGCGAGTTCCAGGAGAGCTTCAACCAGGCGGTTGTTGCGCACCGCACCGGTGCCGATCAGGGCGATGCGAACGCCCAGCCGCACCTGCTGCGCCACATCGCGCCCGGCGACCGCGTGCTGCTCAAGTCCATGAACAAGATCGCCGTCGTGCAGCGCGAAATCGAGAAAGACCTCTTCGAAGTTGCGCTCGGACCCATCAAAATGCGCGTCAAGCGCTCCGAGTGCTCCGCGCCTACAGGTTCCGGGCGAGAGCCGGGGCAAGCGACGAGCATCACGCCACTCGCCGCGGTCCGCCAGCAAAAGAACGTGCACGTCTCGGTTTCGAGCGCCAACACGGACGACATGCGCATGGAGATCAATCTCATCGGCCGCACCGTCGATGAAGCGACGGAGGAACTGGAGAAATATCTCGACCGCGCTTTCCTCGCCGGCCTGCCGCGCGTGCGCGTCATCCACGGTCACGGCGCCGGCATCCTGCGCCGCGGTGTTCGCGAGTTCCTCAAGAACCACCCCCACGTCGCCGGCATCGCCGAAGCGCCACAGAACGAAGGTGGCATGGGCGCCACGCTGGTCGAATTGCGCCAGTAACTTGCCGTTTCTTCTCCATACAGGAAAATCCCTCGCGAACCTCGGGATCCTTCAAGTAAATTCGCATCGCATTGGAGCTTTCCCCTCCCACAGCTTTGTGGGACAATGAGCGCACTAGTTCCTTCGGCCTTGGATTGCGACTGCGCTATGCGAATGTGGGCTGCAGTATCGCTTTTGCTCGCGCTATGCTGCTGGTGCGCGCCCGCTCAGTCCCCGCCCAAAAGCAATCCCGGGCCCGTTGAGGCTGAACTCCTGAAGCCTCTCAATCTGCGTAGCCTTACCAACGGGAAAACGGTGTTCGCGCAGGTTACGCGTGATTGGAATGGCTCTGACTGCGTTCTGCGCAAGGGCGCGACTCTGGAAGCAACAGTCGAGATGATGGCGCGGCGTAAGGGCCGCAATCCGTCCCGGCTGGCGCTCTCCTTCACCCGCGCTCAATGCGGCGGTCCCGAGATGAAGCCCATGCGCATGCTTTTGGCTGCCGTCGCCCGGGCGCCGCAGGTCTGGGATAACCTCCCCGACGCCCTCTTCAAACTGCCGGTGACCTCCATCAATGCCAGTCTCAATCCTGCAACCGGCCAACTAAGTTTCGGCACCGGAGACCGCTACGGAGGCTTCGACATCGGCGGCTTCTCTCCCTGGCACGCGGAACTGAGGGGAATCGAACATCACTTCCCCATGAGCCCCAAGGTTCAGGCCGGCGACGTAATCGATATCAAGGGTATGAAGCTTGAGCTCGGCACCGGTCCCAACCGCAGTTCTGTGCTATCCCGAAAGGGGCGGGATGTGGTTCTCGACGCCTATACACAGGTGCTTCTGGTGCCCTTTTCAATGCTCGTCATCGGCTCCGACCTGCATCAAAGCCCCTCTTCCATCGGAACCGAATCGCCCGCCGCGCCGCCTCCGCCTTCGGCTTTGACCACCTCTCCGCCGCCGGATGAGCTGGATGTATGCGCGCCCCCCGGCTGTGCTGTTGATCTTCCCACGAACCCCCAGGTCTTGCCGTCTGCAGATGCAGCCTCTATCCCGGTGCGTCCGCTCGGGTACATCAGGCGCCCCAACATGAATCTCGGTGATTTCACCGAAGACGACGCATTGATCTGGCTAGGCACCGCTCGGCTGCTTTTCACCTTCAATCCGCATCCCTTGATTCACCGCGAAGGAGTAACGAATTCGCGCGCGCCACGCCGGGTCATTCGCGCCGTGCTGCTGGATACCGAGCACCACACTGTAATTCGGGCGATGGACTGGGCAATCACAGATCTGGGCCGGTATCTCTGGCCGCTGCCCGGTAATCGCATCCTAGTTCATGTCGGGAACGAGGTCAGAGTTTATGACGCGCAGCTCGAAATCGAACGCACTCTCGTGCTAACCGGCCCACTGGCTTTCCTGCGTCTTTCTCCGAATGGCGGCTTGGCCGCCGTTGCCACCCTCCGCGAACGCCACACTCCGGAGCTTCACGCCAAGCTTCGCGACGAGCTCTTTCGCGAACCGGAGGAAGATCTCGACATCACAATCCTGGATGCAAACCTCAAGGTCCTCGCCTGGGCGCCGGGACTCTCAGGCTTCGTACCGCCAACCCTCCTGAACGAGGGGCAGGTGGTGCTCCTCTCCCAGCCGGACAACCATTACCGGCTCGCGCTCAATGGCTGGAGTGGCAAGCCCTCCACTCTCGGCCGGCTCAAGTCGTCGTGTACTCCTGAGATCTCCAGCGTCGCTCCCGATCTTCTCTTTCTGCTGACCTGTGACACCAGCACCAACCATACTGTCTACAGCGTGCTCCGGGCAGACGGCAAACTGCTCCTGCGCGGCGAGTCGAATTCCCATGAGTCGGGCCAGGATGTTGCGGGAACCTGGACAGGCGGGATGTTTGCCATCAAAACCGTCCATGCACGCCGCGATCTGTTTCCCGGCATGGATTTTAGAGGCGAGGAGCTGGATTTCCAGGAGGTGCGGGTCTATCGGGCCGCGGATGGCAAGCGGCTGGTGAATTTCCGCATTGATCACCCCAGCACCAGTCACGGAGGTTACGCCCTCGCCCCCGACGGCTCGCAGCTCGCCGTTCTCTCCGGATCGCAGATCCGATTCTTCCCCCTTTCCGTTCCTTGAACCCTCGTTCCCGCAGCGCTGCACGCAACTGTAAGATTCCGACGCATTGCCCGTCAGCACTTGTGAGGAGCCACTCAGGCCCTTCCCAAGGAGAGACCACATGGATACCAGCAACATCAAAAGAAGCGAACAGCAGTGTTCTTGCCCGGCGAGCGGATGCAAATGCGGAGCCGGTGCTTGCGTCTGCCCTGCCTGCGCGTGTCAGCAATGCGCCTGCGCAGCGAAAAGAAAATGAACCGTACAAGCGGCGGACAGGCAACCAGCCTCGCCGCCGCCTGCCTATCCCTGGAATGATGCAGATGAGGAAGGATATTCACGAAGCAACAGCCAGCCTTGCCGAGATGCACAGCCGCTTCCTTCAATTCCTGCGCGGCCGGATAGGGGAAGCTGCCGCCGCCGAAGATATTCTGCAGGCGGCCTACGTCCGGGCACTGGAGCATGAGGCGCAGTTGCGCGAATCGGATAGCTCGGTCGCCTGGTTCTACAGGATTCTGCGCAACGCCGTGGCCGATCACTTTCGCCAGGCAGCCGTCCGTTCCAGAGCCGCTGAACAGATCGCGGCTGAAACGATGGAGAGCTATGAGCTTGAGTTGGAGGCGAAGGCCTGCGCCTGCATTCGCGAGGCCATTCGCGCGCTGAAGCCCGGTTACCGCGATGCCCTCGAGCGCGTGGATTTGGGCGGAGAATCAGTGGAGTCGTTTGCCGAGGCTGCGGGCGCCTCCGCCAACAACGCCTACGTGCGGCTGCATCGCGCCCGAAAAGCCTTAGCCCGGAAGCTGATGCAGGTGTGCGGTACGTGCGCCCAGCACCACTGCACCGACTGCGCCTGCAAGGGCGAGCAGCACCCTGCGAAGGCGCGTCGAACAGCAATTCAATGAAGCGGCCGGCCAGCGGGCCGAATCGAAGGAACAGATGCGCGGTATGTGCAGATCCGTGGTGCGCGCGTGGGGCACGCACTCACGTCCCAACCTGGCCCAGTATGCCTGGATCACCATGATGTTCGGCATCCTGGCAGCCCTGGAACACAACCGCCTCGGCCTGTTCCTGGTGCCGCCCTTCGGCGCCACCCTGACCATCCTGCTCATGCTGCCGGACGCATCTGTGGCCCAGCCCTACGCGGTGGTCGCAGGATCAGTTGCTGGCGCCGCGACCGGAGCGGCGCTGAGCCTCTTTGCGCGCGGATCGGCAATGGCCATTGTGGCGGCGATCGTCGCTTTCGGCGTGATGAACATCATCCGCGCCTATCATCCTCCCGGAGTCGCACTTGCTATGTACCCGCTGCTCCTGCACACCGGCCTGTGGTTCCCGCTGGGCGTGGTGCTTCCGTTTGCCGTCGCTGCGGCAGCTTCGGCTTCGATCCTGAGCTGGCTGGTACCAAGCTGGCCAGCATATCCCAGACCACTCCGGACCAGAACCTGATTCTCACTCGGCAGTCCTCGCCAACAGCGGCGGCGCCTGCTTCAAGCAACCCGCAGGCACTTTCGGCACTCCATCCCTCTAGCAGATATCTCTTTGCTTCCCAGGAAGTGGCATGGCCGATCTCGCCTATCTGGATAAGTCTCCCCTGCTGTTCACCGTGCTGAAAAACCTCTCGCGCAACCGCGTTCGTGGTGCGTACCGGACCACCAGATTGCTGGACCGGTTCGGATACTTCGCCAACAAGGCGGTGCGTGTGGAGATCGAGCCTGGCTTCTCGCTCTATGTCCCCATCTACCGCCCCGAGCGCTGGGACCGCAGAGATCTGCTGGACTATGAGCACGACTTCATGGACACCCTCGTCCAGGCTGCGTCTGCCAGCGATGCGCCGCTCACCATCATCGACTGCGGCGCCGACATCGGCCTGACCTCTGTCATGCTCGCCGCCCGGATCAGAAGAGTTGCGGAGGTGGTGGCGTTCGAGCCAAGTGACGAGGCTTTTCCCATCTTGCAGAGAAACCTGAGCGGATTGGCACTCCGATGCGAGGCCCTTCAGACCGCAGTCAGCGACTTTACGGGCAAGGGAAAGCTGATGCACCCCGCCTACGATGCCAGCCATCACGCGCGCTACCTCGCGCCCTCCTCCAGCGGCGGATTCCCCGTGACCACCATTGACTCGCTCGCGCTGTCTCCCCGCGATTTGCTGATCAAGATCGATGTTGAAGGAGGAGAAATCGGCGTCGTGCGCGGTGCAGCCCAGACCATCCGCTCCGCCAATTCAGTGATTCTCACCATCGAAGCCCACCCCCAGGTCTTTGCGAGAACCGGCATCGATCCAACGCGCGTGCTTGGAGAGCTGGCCGCCATGCGGCCTTTTGCCTTCACCGTCGCCGAAGACCGCCGCCTCACGCTTGACCTCACCCGCCCCTTCTTCGAACAGGTAGAGGACAAGAAGAAGATCTATAACGTGATCGCCACTTCTGCGGGGCCGTGCTAATCCCGCTGGCGAGGGATTCTGCTCGCGTGCCCGCTCAGGCTGCGCGCCCAGAGCGGCGTACGCCCGGCCACATCATCTTCTCATTGCAGGAAATTTCCCCGTCTTCTGCATACTTGTTCCAGGGTTCTTGAGGGTTCGAGAATGAAAGCGACGCCCAGCTTTGCCTCCGCCAGACGCGCCGCCCTGTCGATTTCCGCCATCCCAAATGATGAGACAAAATGGGTTCCTTTGGCCACTTACAGACCTCTTAAGTACAGCAGAATGAAACAATTGCGAGGCCTATCATTTGTTTTCATACACTTGCAGAGGAGATCAAAATAACGCCTTTGGAATGAATCATCTATCAAAAAACACGTGCTGATACTCGCCCAGGTTGATTAGGTGGCGACGGAACCAGACTTTCCTGCCTCCCTCAAAAGCCCATGCTCGTGCACAGGCCAATAAAAAGCGCTCCCGCGGGAGCGCTTTTATCTGGTTCGGGAAGGGTTTTATGCGCGGCTGAGATAGGCCCCTTCGCTGGTGTCGACGCGGATCTTTTCCCCTTCGTTGATGAAGGGCGGGACCTGCACAACCAGGCCGGTTTCGGTCTTGGCCGGCTTGGTCACGCTCGAAGCGGTCGCCGACTTGAGCCCGGGCTCGGTTTCGACCACCGTGAGATCCACCGTCTGCGGCAGCTCGATGCCCACCGGCGTGCCGTCGTGATAGCTGACGTGAATCTGCAAGTTGGGCGTCAGGTACTCGATGGCGTCACCCAGCGTGTCGGCCTTGAGCACGGTCTGCTCGAAATCCTCTGGATTCATGAAGTAGTAGTCATCGCCGTCGGCGTAGAGAAACTCCATGGGAACTTCATCGACCACCACCTTCTCGATGGCGTCGGCGGAGCGGAAGCGGTGCTCGAACATGGCGCCGGACTTGAGGTTGCGCAGCTTGGCCTGGATGAAGGCGCGCAGATTGCCGGGAGTGCGATGCTCGACCTTGAAGACCAGGTGAAGCGTGTCGTTGTGCTTGATGATCATGCCCGGGCGTAGTTGAGTGGCGGGAATCGCCATAAGCGGAAAAACTCCTTGCTGATGTTGCGCGCGATGCGCACGGATCGTTGGCGCGTAGGCCTCATATCGATTGTAGCTGGTGCGGCGTGGGTGGTGGTACGCGGCTCGTGGATTGCGGTTCGCGTGGAGACGCGAAACACGAATCACGAGGCACGGGTCAGGCTGAGATCTCCGCAAAGGCTTCGCGCAGCCGCTTCCAAGTGATCTCCAGCGTCTCCGGCAGAGTGCGGCTCTCGGCGATGGTGGTCATGAAGCTGGTGTCGCCCACCCAGCGGGGCATGGCGTGCAGATGGATGTGGCCGGCAACGCCCGCGCCCGCCGCCTGGCCCACGTTCATGCCGAAGTTGAAGCCGTGCGGAGCATAGAGGCGGTCGAGGACACGCTCGGTGCGCTGGGCCAAGTCGGTCATCTCATGGGCGGCATCCGCGGGCAGCGCAGCCAGCCGGTCGAGATGGGCATAGGGCACGATCATCAGATGGCCGGAGGTGTAGGGGAAAGCATTAAGACAGATAAAGTTGTAGCGGGCGCGCAGGACGAGACCGCCGGCTCCCTCGGCCTGTTCGGCAGCCATGTTGTGCTCGATGGCGTAGTCGATGGAGGCGATGAGGTTGCAGAAAACGCAGCCCAGGTCGCCAGGGAAAGCCTCCAGCGCGCTCGGGATCCCCGGCCGGGGAGTTTTCTCGGCAGTGGTGACGTAGGCATAGCGCCAGGGGGTCCAGAGATAATCCATCGAGCGAGCCCTTCTTGAGCAGCAGTCCGAATCAGTATAGAGGGCGTGGCACGGGCGGATGGCGCCGACTCGATGAGCATGTTGAGCGCGTGCAAAGACGCGGAAAGCTGCGTCAACTGCGGTGTCCGCAGTGTTCCATGTCACGCAATTGTCATCTCTGCGCGGGTTTGACCTTGTCGCCGTAGGGTTGCTAGACTTGTAGTTGTAGCTTCCTGCGCGGATTCCAGCAGTGAGTTGCGGCCGCCCTCGAGCATGCCGTCACCTGCCGGGCATTTCCCAGGGAATTCAGCCGACCGACAAACCGGAGAGCTGCTTCCAAGGAAAGGCACGGTTTTTTTCGGCTTTCGAGGCCCCGGTTCAAGAGACCCAAGGCCGGCGCCCATCGCTGGCGCGGAGGCACCCGGCGGCAGCCCATCGCCGCAGGAGCATGGAATCCCGGAGCTGGCAGTAATGGCAAACGTCCTCAATTCCGAACCCGAGAGCACAACCCTGAACACCGAATTGGAAACCCCAACGCTTGAACCTGCGACGGAGCAAGAGCAGCCGTCGTCCGAATCCACGTCCAACCCTGAGACTGCCTCCCACGAAGCAACCCCACTGGACGCCGATGCCACCAACGCGCCTGCTGCGCAGGCCGCCAACCCGCATGCCGAAGCCGAGACCGGTGCCGCCGATATGGCCGAGGATTTCTCAGCCGCTCTAGAAGCCTTCGAGCGTGAGCAGGCCGCCGAAGCCGCGGCCGTGGAAGCCTACGGCGACAAGGTCGTTTCCGGCACCGTAGTGAAGCAGACCGAGAAGCATCTGGTGGTCGATGTGGGCCTCAAGTCCGAGGGGCTGGTGCCGCTCGAGCAGGTCACCGATCATACCGGCGCCGTGAAGTTCAATCCCGGCGACGTGATTGATGTGGTCATCGAGCGCGAGGAGCCCGAGGGCGGCTACCTGGTCAGCTACGAGAAGGCGCAGCGCCTGCGCGTGTGGGACTCGATCGAGAAGGCCGCCAACGAGAAGACGCCGGTGATCGGCACCGTGGTGGGCCGCGTCAAGGGCGGGTTGACCGTCGATATCGGCATGAAGGCGTTCCTGCCTGGCTCGCAGCTTGAGATTCGTCCGGTGCGCAACCTGGACGGCTACCTGGGCCAGCAGATCGAAGTGCGGGTCATCAAGCTGAACAAGAAGCGCGGTAACGTGGTGGTGAGCCGCAAGGAACTGCTCGAAGAAGAGCAGAACACCAAGCGCTCGGCCACGATGGAGCATCTGTTCGAAGGCGCGGTGCTGACCGGCACTGTGAAGAACCTGACCGATTACGGCGCGTTTGTTGACTTGGGCGGCATCGACGGCCTGCTGCATATCACCGATATGAGCTGGGGCCGTCTGACCCATCCGCGCGACCTGGTCAACGTCGGCGACGAGATCCAGGTGAAGGTGCTCAAGTTCGACAAAGACAAGCAGCGCGTCTCGCTGGGCTTCAAGCAGCTCACGCCCGACCCCTGGCTCGACGCCCAGGAGCGTTATCCGGTGGGTGCCCGCGTGCATGGCCGCATCCTGTCGGTGACCGACTACGGCGCGTTTGTGGAGCTGGAGCAAGGCATCGAAGGACTGGTGCATCTCTCGGAGATGACCTGGTCCAAGCGCCTCAAGCACCCCTCCAAGCTGGTCAAGCCGGGCGACGAAGTGGACACGGTGGTTCTGAGCGTGAACCCCACCGACCGCCGCATCTCGCTGGGCATGAAGCAGCTTCTCGACAACCCCTGGGAGAACCTGACCGAAAAGTATCCGGTGGGCACGGTGGTCGAGGGCCGGGTGCGCAACCTGACCGACTTCGGCGCCTTCATCGAGATCGAAGATGGCATCGACGGCCTGGTGCACGTCTCCAACCTGAGCTGGACCAAGCGCGTGAAGCACCCCTCTGAAGTCGTGAAGAAGGGTGAGAAGGTGAAGGCTGTGGTCCTGGGCGTGGAGCCGGCGAACCGCCGCCTCTCGCTGGGCATCAAGCAGCTTCAGCCCGACGTGTGGGAGACGTTCTTCGCCACCCACCGCGTGGGCGATGTGGTTCACGGCAAGGTTCTGCGCACGGCGCAGTTCGGCGCTTTCGTCGAGATCGCGGAAGGTGTGGAAGGTCTGTGCCACATCTCCGAGGCCGGCGAGGAGTCGGGCCACAAGCTGGAGCAGGGCGAGGAGCACGAGTTCAAGATCATCAAGATCAACGTGGAAGAGAAGAAGGTGGGCTTGAGCCTGCGCGCGGTATCCGGCCACGAGGCCAGCCGTGCTCAGATCGAGAGCTACAAGGCCGATACCCACAAGCATCCGGTCTCCAGCTCCACTACCACGCTGGGCGATCTGATCAACTGGCGCAAGAGCGAGCAGAAGTAAGCCCGCTCGGACACGGCAACAAGCAGAACGGCCACCCTTGCGGGTGGCCGTTCTGCTTTGGGTTGGAGTCTCCCTGCTGTCGCGCTGCGTTGGACAGCGACGACCGATCTGCTAGCTTACGTTCAGGAGATGTCCCGCAACCATGCCACGTGGAATCGTCCTCGTTGTCACTGCTCTTGCTCTCTCAGTCGCGGCGTACGCCCAGTCTTCCGCGACTGCTTCCTGTGCTCAGGTCAACGGCTACGATCGATGCAACCACGCCGCCTTCGTCAAACTGCTGGCGCGCGCGAAGACCATTTCCGTTGCAACGCAGCCCTACGACCGCAACGGTCAACGGGAGCTCAAGGAACTGGTGAGCCGTCTCGGCAAGAAGCTCGCGGCGGCGCACGGCGATCTAGTGTTTCGTCTGCTACGGGCCAACCCGGGCAATGGTGTTTACTTCGGCCCCAATGACAGGGCGCTTGCCTCGCTGCGCGTGTACTCGCGCGGCTCGCTGGTGTGGGTAGAGAGATTTACCGGTCAGCCCGGTGTGCCGTGGCCCACCGTGGTGTACGACACCATCCGGCAGTTCCAGGCCGATACAAAGTAGAGATCCGCCGGGAGGCAGCCTTCCCATCCAGGCGCTGGCATCCATTCGTTCTGGCCATTCGGCCTGCATTTCGCCATGGATCCGACTGGACTGCACCCAGCGCCTGCGAACTCAATGCTAGCCGGATTGAGGCGGCGCAATTATCATCGAAATCGTTCAGACGGGTTCCGTGCGATGCACGTTTTTCAACCCACCTCACATCCCTCCCATCTGGGACCGTGATTCCCTCACCGGGGCGCGGGGAGACTGGAACGGCGAATGGCAACTCGAGTCTTGATAGTCCACGATGAAGCGCGTGGGAGACAGCTTCTGCGCGCCGCTGTAGTCCAGCTGGGCTGTGAAATTGTAGGAATGGCAGAAGGCACCGGCGACGTTTTAACGGTGGCCAGGCAGAGCAGGCCCGATCTCGTGCTCGTGCACATGGACCGCACGGACGATCAGGCGTGCGGCCTTATCCGCGAACTTCGCCTCGATCATCATCTGCCTGTCGTTTCGATCGGCACGTCCTCGGATGAGGAGATGCTTGGGAAAGCATGCTCGTCGGGATGCATCGCCTATCTGGTTGAGCCGCTGCGCCCCCACGAGTTGGACGCTGCCCTCCGCATCGCACTCCATCAAGACCTGACCACCTTCAAAGCATTCGCGGGGCATAGCTGGATGAGGGCCATGTTCGACAGCCTTAGCGATGGCGTAATCGCCACGAGTGCGGATGGCGTGGTTCAGTTTCTGAATCCCGCGGCACAGATGCTGACCGGCTGGATGCCGTTCGATGGGGTTGGCCAGCCCCTCGATCGCATCTATTCGCTCTCCGACCTGGAGACCGCTGACGCTGTAAAGGAATCTCAAATCCACAAAGTTCTTGCATCTCGAGTCCCCACCGGCAAGCAGCGCTTTCTGCTACGTACCCGAACCGGAACCCAGATTCCCATCGAGGACTCCGCCACGCCAATTCTGGACGGAAGCGAGATGGCCGGAGCAGTGACGATTTTCACCAACATTGCGGGACGGATCGCAGAGGAACGAACTGCTTCCGCGCGACAGGAACAACTCAGACGCGAGGTGGAGACTTCGCAGGATGCCCTCAACCGAAGCCAGGAAGGAGTCTTATCTCTGGCGGGAAAGTTGATCTCCTCTCAGGAAGATGAGCGCCGCCGCCTCGCACGGGAACTGCATGATGACTTGGCCCAGCGCGCGGCCCTTGCCTGTCAGCAGCTCGATCGGATTGCCAAAGCCTTCGAAGATTCGCACGCCGCGAATCCGGCCGATTTTGAGCTGCTGAAGTCGATGATCGGCGGCCTCTCGACTGGCCTTCGTGGCGCCGCACATCGGCTCCATCCGGCCATCATTGAGGATCTCGGACTTGCTCCCGCGCTCCGCTCACTGGCCGGCGACTTCAGAGCGTTCGGGCTGGATCTCGCTGCTTCCGTCCGTGATGTGCCCGGGGACCTTCCCCTCCAGACCGCCACGGCCCTCTACCGGATCGCCCAGGAAGCTCTCCATAACACGTTGCGGCACGCCCCAGGTGCTCCGGCCAACCTCTCTCTCCGATGTGATGGCGATCGGATCGAATTGCGCATCGAAGACGCCGGTCCGGGATTCTCAAAGATGCAGGCAAAACAGAAGCCCGGGCTTGGATTGTCGAGCATGAAGGAGCGGGCGGGACTCATCGGAGGGAATCTCCTGCTCACCTCCAAGCCCGGAAAAGGAACCCTCATTGTGGTGACTGCTCCGCTCCACCCTCTTCCACGGAACGCGGCTCTTGCTCCCCGGCGATCATCCTCTGAAGAATAGATGCCGCCGCCCAGCCCTCGAACTCATCACAGGAAGGGCAGACAACAGGCGGCGGCAGAGGCGAGATGACCCACCATGCACCAACCCGACTGGCGGTGCCGGCAGTCACGGGAGCGGATGCGGCAGGACTGGCTGGAAGATCGGCAGCTTGCCTTCCCTTCTCGCGAACTTGGATGCGGGTGTTGTGAACGCAGGGTGAAGATGAATTCGGGCAGATAAAATCAACTTCCCCCTGGAAGAAGGACTCCCCGCAGGAATGGGGAAGAACCTAGCGCGGCGTGCGTGGCGCAGATGAGATACGGGCACAAAGCAACAGGGCAGCCCGCGAAGGCTGCCCTGTGGGTGTGCTTGGCGCCGGGGTTACTCGGCGATTTCGAGCTGCTTGGTCGTGGCCACCGTCCAGTCGGGAGCGCCCACCTTGAAACGTGCGAACCGGCGAATGGTGATATTCTCGCCCAGCTTGCCGACCTTCTGCGCGATCAGCTCCTTGATGGTGACGGCCTGGTCCTTGATGAAGGGCTGCTCGATCAGGCAGACCTCTTCATAGAACTTGGCCATCTTGCCCTCGACGATCTTCTCGATCACCGGCGCGGGCTTGCCGGTCGCAGCGGCCTGGGCGCGGTAGATCTCCTTCTCGCGCTCCAGATCGGCGGGGGTCACATCTTCGGGCCGAACAAAGCGGGGATCGCTCGCCGCGACGTGCATGGCGATGTCCTTGAGCAGATCCTGGAAGTCCGGGGTGCGAGCTACGAAGTCGCTCTCGCAGTTCAGCTCGAGCAGCACGCCGATCTTGCCGCCGGCGTGGATGTAGGTGCCCACCGCGCCCTCATTGGTGCTGCGCGAGGCCTTCTTCTGGGCCGAAGCCATGCCGCGCTTGCGCAACACGACGAAGGCCGCTTCCATGTCGCCCTTGCTCTCCTGCAGTGCCTTGAGGCAGTCGCCCATCGGGGCTCCGGACTTGTCGCGGAGCTCCTTTACCAGCTTTGCGTCAATCTTTTCACTCACGGTCGTATCTCTCATTTCTCAAGACCGGAAGACCGGTCCGAAATTCGTGGCCTCCCGCCCGAAGCGCCTTGAAACCTGCGCTCCATGGGGCACGGGCACTTCTTACATAAGAAAAGCGTGGCAGTCGAAGGAGTCGGCCACGCTTTTCCGGGTGCGCGCCAATCGCGCGCAAGAAGCTTACAGCGCCTCGGCAGCCTCGTCGTCCACCGCAGTCACTCCCGCGGGAGCCTTGCGAACGCCACCGCCCAGCGCCTCTTCAAAGCCGGGCTCTTCGCCGGAAACAGCTTCCTCGCCGGCGGCCTCCGGGGCCTGCGCGGCTTCTGGAGCTTCTTCCTGGAAGGTCTTGTCGCCAATAAGGTTGACGCCCTCGGCGGCAGAGTCGGCGATCTTCGAAGCGAACAGACGGATGGCGCGCAGCGCGTCATCGTTGCCGGGAATCACGTAGTCAACCACCGTAGGATCGCAGTTGGTATCGACCACGGCGACCACCGGGATGCCCAGCTTGCGCGCTTCCTTCACCGCGATGGCTTCGTTATTCGAGTCGATGACGAAGATCGCGTCGGGCAGCCGCTTCATGTTCTTGATGCCCGCCAGGTTGGCTTGGAGGTGCTTGCGCTCGCGCTCCAGGCGGATCACTTCTTTCTTGGTGAGCAGGTCATAGCGGCCGTCGGTGGCCATCTCGTCGAGTTCCTGAAGGCGCTTCACTGACTTCTGCACGGTCACCCAGTTGGTGAGCAGCCCGCCCAGCCAGCGCTGGTTGATGTAGGGCATACCCGCGCGGCCGGCTTCTTCGGCCACCGCATCCTGGGCCTGGCGCTTGGTGCCGACGAACAGAATCGTCTTGTTGCTCGCGCACAGGTCGGTGACAAACTTCGACGCATCCTTGAACAGCTTCAGCGTCTTCTGCAGGTCGATGATGTAGATCCCGTTGCGCTCGCCGAAGATATATTCCTTCATCTTCGGATTCCAGCGCTTGGTCTGATGCCCGAAGTGGACTCCCGCTTCGAGCAGCTCCTTCATGGTAATGGTCGCCAAGATGCCTCCTCATTGAATTGCATCGCCGGCTGGGCCGGGATTGATGCCCCGCGAGGGGCAGAGTGGAAAAACAGAAATCAGAGATCAGTTGTCAGAGATCAGCAGGCAATGCACCAACTGATCTCTGATTCCCGATCCCTGCAAGCGCTAGCGCTTGCTGAACTGGAACCGCTTGCGAGCACCCTTCTGGCCGTACTTCTTGCGCTCTTTGACGCGCGCATCGCGCGTAAGGAGGCCCTCAGCCTTGAGGGTTTTGCGCAGCTCGGGATTGAACTCGATCAGCGCGCGGGCAACGCCCATCTTCACGGCATCGGACTGCGCGGCCACGCCCCCGCCGCTGACGGTGGTGACAACGTCAAAGTTGGCGGCCATTTCGGCGACGGCCAGTGTCCGCTTGGCCGAGGCGCGCTGCTGCTCGGTGACGAAGTACTCGTCAAAACCCTTGCCGTTGACCTTCCACTCGCCCGAGCCGGGACGCAGAAAGACGCGGGCGATGGCCGACTTGCGCCGCCCCGTCCCGTAGTACTGAACCAGATCTGCCATTCGTGTATAGCTCCTAGCTTTCAGCTCTCAGCCGATAGCTGCTGTTACGCAATCTTCATTTCCACCGGCTGCTGGGCCTGGTGGGGATGCTTGTCGCCGCGGTACACCTTGAGCTTGGAGCCCATGGAGCGGCCCAGCTTGGTCTTGGGCAGCATGCCCTTGATCGCCTCTTCCAGCACCTTTTCCGGCTTGCGGGCGATGAGACGGGTGAACGACTCCTCGCGCAGGCCGCCCAGGTAGCCGGTATAGCGGCGATAGACCTTCTTCTGATCCTTCAGGCCGGTGAGGCGGACCTTCTCGGCGTTGATGACGATGACGTGGTCGCCCAGGTCGAGGTAGGGAACATATTGGGGATTGAGCTTGCCGCTCAGGACGCTGGCGGCCTTAGTGGCCAGCCGGCCCAGAGTCTGGCCGCTGGCGTCGATGACATACCACTTGCGGGCAATATCCTTGCCGCTGGGAACAAAGGTCGACATTTCTCTTCTACCCTTTCAACCTGTGCGGCCGCGGCCGCACCCAATCTCGCAAAACACCCCGTCGCGCGGCTCTTTCCGCGCTGCAACTGCACGGGTCAAAATCCACCCACTAAGTACCCGCCGACGAAAACCTGCCGTCGGGAACCCCGCAACAATCCTGTTCGGGTGAGATTGCGGGGGCCGGCCCTCGCTGGCTCTGGCACGATCCGGACGCTTCACCCGCCGGATCGCTGTTGTCGGGGTCTGGCAGCCTACACACAGACCACGGGCACAACACCGCGCAAGGTCTTCAGAATACTGGAAAAGGCCGGGAGAGTCAACGGATTGGCAGCGCGGCTCGGAGGTCCCCGCCTTCCACGCGATGGAACTGCGTTCAGGATGGCGGGCCGCCCCCCGCAACATGTGCCGGGCACGCCCTGGCCGCACCAGGGATCACAGCCAGCACCCGGCATCGGTGCTTGTCGCCGGCTCCCCAGGCGATCGCGGCATCGCTCTCCAGCCAAACGCAGTCACCAGTCTCGAGCGTCTCGCTTTCGCCTTCGGATTCGAGACGCAGCCGGCCTTCCAGGACGTAAAGCACGCTGGCGCGTTCATGGGCGGCGTCAATGGCGGTGGCGGGCGTAGCGGGATCAAGCTCAATCAGGTGCGCGAGCAGATGCGCGTTCTGCGGATTAAGCGGGGTGATCTTCACCGGCTCGGGCGCACGGCCATCGGCCTCAAGATGTCCGCGGCGGGTAATGGCGAGGGCGTGATGCTCCGGGTCGGTGAAGAAATGGCCAAGCGAAACTCCGTAGACGCGGCTGATCGCGGCCAGCGTGGGCAGAGTAGGAATCATGCGGTTCGTCTCAAGTTTGGAGAGCAGTCCTGTAGAGAGACCCGACTCGGCCGCCAGCCGGGAGAGCGTGAGGCGCTTCTGAATGCGGAGCGAACGGAGCTTGAGACCGATCCGGTAGGAGCCCAGCGACCATTGGGCGTGCGTAATAGTCTTGGGCATAGCAGCTCCTTTGCCTGGAGTGAAATGCTGGCTATCAGTGTAAGCCCGGAACGAATTTTGCGGGTTTTTATGTGGTACGGCGGGTTGTAAGCAGGGCTGCAACGATTTCACCGGCCATGGGCATCCAAGTTGCAGCTACCTCTGGCGCGGGCTGCGCCGATTCCAAAACACATTGAAGCGAGGCAAGTTACTTCCGATGAGAATCGCATCCTTGACCCGTCGATCGGGCTTTCTTCTGGGACTCTGCGCATCCTTGGCCTTTGCCACAGCGGTTTTCCCGGTTTGGGCGGCACAGGCAGCCGGAGCGGGTTCTCAGGACCTGCTGGTGCTGACCAATGGAGACAGGCTGCATGGAAAGCTGGTGAAGGTAGTGGACGGCGCTGTGACCTTCCACACCGACGCCCTGGGCGACGTGAAGGTGTCGTGGGCTGACGTGCAGGAACTCCAGACGGCGGAGAGATTTGCGGTGCTGGACAAGACCGTCAAACAGCGCGGGAAAAAGAATGCCGGGCAGATTCCCGTAGGCACGCTGCATGTGGAGAATCAGACGATCAGCGTGCAGCCCTCTGCAGGCGCAGCGCCGGAGACCACCATCCCGACAAAGAATGCCGCCTACATCGTGGACCAGCACACACTGGATCAACAGGTCTTCCACCAGCCGAACTTCTTCACCGGTTGGAATGGCGCAGCAACGGCAGGTGCGACGCTGATCCAGGCCACTCAGAACCAGTACACGGAGAGCGGATCGGTAGGCCTCGTGCGTGTCGTGCCAGGAGTGACCTGGCTGAACCCGCGCGACCGCACCTCCCTCGACTTCAGCGGATCCTTCGGCAAAATCAGCCAGCCGGGGACGCCGACCATCAAAACCGCTATCTTCCACGCCGACGCAGAGCGCGATGAATACTTTGCGGCGCGCTTTTTCGGACTCGCGCAGACGGCCTTCGATCATAACTTCGCCCAGGGCCTGGCACTCCAATCAATCTTCGGCGGCGGGATCGGCTTCACCGCCATCAAGAATGTGCGGGATGAACTGGACCTGAAGGGCACGATCCAATATGAGAGCCAGCAGTTTCTGCCCATTCCGCCAGCGCCCGCCAATCCTGCCCAGCACCTGGTTGGCTCGACGTTCTCTGCGAATTACATGGGGAAATTCAAGCTGTTCTCCGTGGCGCAAGAACTGGCGTTTGTGCCTGCCTACAACAATCCCCGCGCCTACTCGGCCAACGAGACCGACACCATCACCTTCCCGACCTATAAGAACCTGGGATTCACGGTGGGAACACTGGATAGCTACCTGAACGACCCACCGCTGTCGGTGCCGCCCACCAAGCGCAACTCCTTCCAGTTCACGATGGGCATTACCTACGCCATCAAGTCCAGGTATTGAGGTGAAAGCTTGAAGCGGAGCGCTTGGCGGGTGGCGCCGCCGGTGCCGCTTCAGGTATACTGATCGAAGCCTCAGCCGGCGGGGGAAATCCCTGTCTGGCTGAGACTTCAGCTCAAAGACGAGAATAACGATGCCCAAGTTGAAGACCCATTCGGGCGCGGCCAAGCGCTTCAAGAAGACCGGCACCGGCAAGATCAAGCGCGGTCATACGAAGGTGCGGCACATCCTGACGTCGAAGGCGCCGAAGGCCAAGCGCAAGCTCGGAAAGAGCGCGCTGGTCGCCGACGGCGATCACGCCAAGGTTTCGCGCATGATTCCTTACGCTTGAGTAGGGAATAGTCCAAAGGTCTGCGGTGCGCAGCGCCGCAGCAGCGTGTGAAGAGGCCCAACCTGCCTCCAGCCGCTTAACCAAACCAGCTTTCGACTGTCAGCGCTCAGCTTTCAGCTCGTCGTGGTGGAACCGGATTTCCGGCTTACCGAGCTGGTAACCAAAAGGAGAAGAAAAATGCCTCGCGTAAAACGTGGCACCAAGCGGAGCGACCGCCGTAAGAAGATTCTTGAGCGCGCAAGCGGTTACTTCCTGACGAAATCCAAGCTCTACCAGGCGGCCCAGGAGGCCGTGGAGCGTGGCCTTAAGTTTGCCTACACCGGCCGACGTCAGAAGAAGCGCCAGTTCCGTTCGCTGTGGATCGTGCGCATCGCTGCCGCCTGCAAGCTGAACGGCACCAGCTACTCGCAGTTCATCAGCGGCCTCAAGAAAGCCGGCATCGAACTGGACCGCAAGATCCTGGCCGAGATCGCCGTGAAGGACGCGGCGGGCTTCACCAAGCTCGTCGAGCAGGCCAAGGCAGCCAAGGCAACAGCTTAAGTTCGCAACCGCCCACGTCTCAGATCGAGACCTGCGGCGCCCAGCTTGCTTTTAGTACGACTGACGGAAAAGCGGCGGCCCGGAGTTCCCAAGGACTCTGGGCCGCTTTGCGTTGGGCCCAAGCCGCTACTGCGCCAGAAATCCTTCCACTGCTTTCTGCCATAGCTCCGGCTGATCGACAAAGTTCACGTGCCCGGAGTTGGGCAGAATGACCAGCTTAGAGCCGGCGATCTTCTCGTGCATCTCCCTACTGAGCGACGGGTCGCACTCGTCGTGATCGCCCACAAGGATGAGCGTGGGCACATGAATGGTGTGCAACCGGCCGACGTACTCCACGGACTTGAGGTTGCCATCGATGACGAACTCGCCGTCCGAGCCCCACATCTCGCGATAGAGGATCCAGTTGGTGGGCGCGTTGCCGGCCGGATCATAGCTGGGATCGGGCCGCGCTCCATAGAGATAGGGGAAGTAGCCCCAGCCCCAGGCCAGCGTCCCGTACTCGGCGGGATAACGGCCGTGCTCCCAGGGCGCGCCCTTGCCGTAGAGGCCGGCCTTCTCGAGTTCATCGAGCCGCTTCCGTTTGTCCGCCGGCATCTGTGCCTTCTCCCGGGCCAACACCGCGTTCATCTGGCTCGTGGAGGGAAAGGTGCTGTTCAGGATCAGGTGGTGCAGGTTCTGCTGATACTTGAGCGCGTAGGCCTGCGCGAGCACGCCGCCGTAGCTGTGGCCGAGCAGGTCGATCTTGCCCAGTTTGAGCGCCACGCGCACGGCTTCTACGTCGTCGGCCATGTTTTCGACCGTGTATTGCGCCGGGTCTTGAAGCCGCTCCGATTGGCCGGAGCCGCGCTCGTCGATGAAGACGAGCCGATGGGTGCGCGCGAGCGGCAGCAGCCAGGGCAGGAAATAGGTGTGGTCGGCACCGGGGCCGCCATGGACGACCAATAGAGGCTGCCCCTGGCCGAACTCGGTGTAATAGATCAGGACGCCGTGTGCGTCCACATACCCCTGCTGGATGGGGTAGACGGCAGACGGCGTCTGTGCCGCGGCAAGGCAGGCGGAGAAAGCAAACAGCGACGCAAGCAAGCGGATTTTCATGGCCAACATGGTACGCCTCAGTTTTCGGTTACGCCGTAATTTATCCTTGTTGTTGACCCATGATCGACGCATCGATACCAGAACTACCGGATTACGGCGAGGCTGCGCTGGCGCAGGCGTTTGCGGCGCTCGAAGATTCTGCACGGGCGGCCGCCGCCAACCTGAGCGGCGAAGCAGAAGTCGAAGCCTTTCGCCTGGAATGGCTGGGCCGTAAGCAGGGGCGGCTCAACGAGATCTCTAGCCGCTGGCTAAAAGCGGCGCCGCCTGAGGCCAAGAAGGCTTTGGGCGTCCGCTTTAACGCGCTCAAAACCGTGGTGGAGGGCCTGCTGGAGCAGGCCGCCGGCGCGGGACCGAGCGATGCAGCCCTCAAGGCCGAGGCCATCGACATCACGCTGCCCGGCACGCGGCGGCTTACCGGCGCAGAGCACCCGATTACCAAAACCCTCAACGAGATCGTCAGCGTCTTCGCGGCCCTGGGCTACTCGGTAGGCGTGGGGCCCGAGGTCGAGACCGACTTCTATAACTTCGAGAGCATGAACTTTCCGCCCGGAGATC
>JAJZCY010000309.1 GCA_021828835.1 Acidobacteriota bacterium
GCCGCTCACCGAGACGCCTAACCCGGCGCTTAGCGCGGCCCAGGAGTTTGTTCCTGGGGGCTCATCCGCCCTAGCAGGGCGATGTGGGGTTGGTGCGTTATCAGCGCCTGCGCCCGCAGCAGCCAAACACTAACAGGCTGCCTCTCGCGGAAGCGGCCCGGCCGGCGGCGTACCGCAGGCCGCCAACATTGTTCAGCGGCAAAAATAGGTGCGGGGCAATCAAGAAGTTCTTCGCGCCGCCTGCGCCAGCAGGCAAAGTATCTGCGCGGGGAACCGCGAATCTCTCGAGGAGGATGGCTCAATGAAGACGTTCGGCGCATCACGAAGCGTGCTTTATCCGGCTCTGGCGGCGATGACCGCCGCGACCCTGTTCTGCGGCGGCGCATTTGCGCAGCGCCGTCCCGCCGGGCAGGGCGCGTTGCACCTGCAAACCTACGCACTGCGTGGGCCGCAGGATAGCGCCGCCAAACTGTATCTCGGCCTCGACCGCCCAGGCGGACAGGCTCCCGCTCCGGAGGACTTCGATCGCGTCTGGGTGCAGGTGCGCACCCCGGCAGGTGTGCCGGTCGAAACCAACAGATACACCGATGTCCCCGTCAGCGGCGGCCAGGCAACTATCAATCTCGGCGATGTGCCGCTGCTGGACGTGGTCTCAGTGCGCGTGCAGACGACCCTGCCCGACAGTGGCAGGTCGGCGGCCTTGGAGGGCATGACTGCTGTCACCGAGCTGGCGGTGAATCCCGCCAGTGTGGTGGTTCCTGATTTCGAAGGCTTCGGGGCGCAGATGAACGGCTATCTCTACGCTGCCCAGAACGATCCCACCAAGGGAACAGGGAATCTTCCGCCCCAGGACGTACAAGACGTCGAGGCCAAGGTCATCCATCTGCACCCCGGACTGGTGCGCATCTTCCTTTCCCCGGCGGATTTCCTGCCTCAGAACCAGGATCTGCTGGACTCTGTTTACCGCACGGCCGAGCTGGCGCAGAAGGCCGGGACCGGCATCAACATCACCTGGTGGTACATCGACCAGGCGCCGGCCAGCAAGCCTGCCGAGCAGCAGCAACTCATGCAGCAGGATATGCAGGAGTTTGCCTCCACCCTCCAGGATTTGATCCAGAATCACGGCGTGACAGGCATCCGACAGATCACCATTCAGAACGAAGTGGACTCCACCAAGATCAAGCCCGAACTCTATGAGCAGTACTACCGCCTGCTCGATCAGTATCTCCACAGCGATGGATTGCGCGATCACATCCAGTTTGTCGGCGGAGACCTGGTCATTAACAACCAGAAGCTGTGGTTTGACTACATGGCCCAGCACATGGGCGATGTGCTCGATGGCTGGTCGGTGCACATCTACTGGAACTACTGGGATCCGGCCTACATGATCTCCCGGCTCAACGGGATTCTTGCCATCTACAACAGCCTGCCGGCGCAGGAGCGGAAACCGCTCTCCATTACCGAATACGGCGTGCGCGGTGTGAAGACCGTCGATGGAAACAAAATTGAGGTACCCGATCCCTATCGCAACGGAAAACTCGTTCCGGTCGATCCGGGGATGTATCTCGATGCCTCCGGGAATCAGATTCCCATCTCCGAAACCAATATCGCCGCCTTTCAGCAGGCGTGGTTCAACATGATCGCTGTCAATGACGGCTTTGTCGATCTGTCCAAATGGGATTTGTATCAGGCGCAGTACGACTTCGGATACCAGGACAACTCCCTGATCGGATATCTCTTCAATCCGGAGCCGGGGCAAGACCGCTGGCCCTTGCGCCCGGCCTACTTCATGCAGTGGCTGATGGCCAACACCACCGGCCAGCACTGGAGGGTGCTGGGTTGCAGCGGCAGCTCAGGCGCGAAGCTGATCTCGCCCTTTGTCGGCCCTTGGGGTGCGCGCACGCTCTTCGCCATGAGCACTGATGGAGCCGCCAGCGCGGTCACCGTGGGCAATCTCGGCCGGGGCCAGAACTTCCGGGTGCTGGTCTGGAACGCCAAGGGCAAGGGACAAATCAGCCCTGCCGGCTGGGTCAACACCGGCGCAACAGGCACACTGACCATCCAGATTCCGGCGCAGGGCGTGGTGGCTCTGACAAACCGGCGTATTGAGCCAACGCTTCCGATATACGGAGCCGCCAAGAGATAAAGATGAAAACGTGATTCCTCTCCCAAATTGTGCGATCACCCATGCTCTTGCGCCAGATGGTGGGGGTGAGGGCAGCAGCCCAGTTTGGGCGTGCAAGCCATAGCAGCACATCAGGAGCAGATTGGCATGAGCGATGAACCGAAGAGCGTGTCCCGGAGAGAAGCATTTCGCACCCTGACAGGCGCGGCGCTCGCTACCACCCTGGGGCCGGCCGTGTTGTCGGCCCAGAACCGGCCCGCGGAATCATCGCCGGCGGCACAGACGGCGCAAAGCACCCCGCATGTGGCGCGGCCGCAAAAGCCCAACATCCTGTCGATCACCGGGGACGGAATCCCTCTCCGTGCCCTAAGCTGCTATGGCGGACAGCTCATCCATACCCCGCACATCGACCGCATCGCCAATGAAGGCATGCGTTTCGATAACAGCTTCGTCACGAATGCGCTCTGTGCTCCCAGCCGCGCCACCCTGCTCACCGGCAAATACGATCACCTGAATGGCATGGTCTCTAATCCCGCGAACACCACCGCGGGCATCACCCATCCTTTGTTTGACGCCGCTCAGGAGACACTCCCAAAGATCCTTCGCCGCAACGGTTATGCACGGATGCCGCGGCGGAAGGGTTAAACTTTCAATTTTGCGGCGCCCTCGTGAATTATGACATGCCCTGGAACCCTATGCGCGTTGAACAGCGTACGCGAGCCGGTCGAGGGAGTCCAGATCCGGATCTGCTGCCAGCAGGAGACCATCGCGCAGCACCGGCTGAGCAGAGGTCGCGGCGAGATGATCATCGACCCGGCCCATTACGCCGGTCTGCCGCGGAGGTCATCGCCGGCAGTTGCAGCCGCCACAACTGGCCGCGAACTGCAGGCTGATCCCGGCGTCGGTCATCACTTCCAGATCCCCGAAGTCGAAGTCCGGCCACTGGCGATCTATGAGGAGGTGAGCTATGTCCCTGCAGTCTGAACGTCTGATCGCGCACATGCAGCGGCTGCGGCTCACCCATCTGGTTGGCTGCTACGAGTCGCTGTCCCAGGAGGCGGCCCAGAAGAACCTTCCCTATCTGGACTTCCTCGAGCAGTTGCTGGAGGCTGAGAGCCAGGCCAAGTATGACCGCAACGTGAAGCTGAAGACCCAGTGGGCGCATTTCCCCTACCGCAAGCGGCTGGACCAGTTCGAGTTCAGCTTCCAGCCATCGATCGATGAGAAGAAGATCCGGGAGCTGGCCAGCCTGGTTTTTCTCGAGCGGAAGGAGAACGTCATCCTGCTGGGAGCACCCGATCCTGGTTCATACTGCACTACCTCGCTAACTTATTGAAAACAAGCGTTGTTGGTCTTCGGTCGATTGGGTTCGCGGGCTGCGCAGTCCACTCTTCATGCCTGTTACCGCCTTTCGGATCTCTTCTGAGTCCAAAACGGCGACCGAAATCCTCCAGGGTGCGCAAGGGACGACTTGTTCTGCGCTCAACATCTGTGAGCGTTACGTGAACCACAGGTCGGATCAGGGACGCGGAATTTGATTTTGCAGGGCGGCGAGTCGTATTTTCTGCGCTGCTTTCCATCTATCGGGTAGCCATCCTGGCAGGTCGCCAACCGGCAACGA
>JAJZCY010000038.1 GCA_021828835.1 Acidobacteriota bacterium
TCAAGATGAACGCCAAAGTACGGCGCCCTTGACTCCGCCCCGACCACCACAGGAAGCTATGTGCGTTTTTCAGTTGACAGGAGTGCTAGCTGTCATACATGGGGCACCGAAGGTCATGCGATCACAAAACCCGAAAATTTGAGCGGGGCACCTGCTTCTGACGCGGCTGAATTCGAAGTCTCCCAGGTCTCAGAATCGAGGGGCACCCCAAGATCAGGCACGGCGGGCTTTGAACTCGGCGCCCACCTTGGCGGTGGCGCTTCCATCCAGCAGCCTGGCGGCGCAGGGGAAGACCACGTCCTCTTCCAGGCGGATGTGCTCGCGGTAGATGCGTTCCAGGCGGGTAACCACGGCGCGCAGCCGGGTGCGGTCGGCGCCGTGCAAGCCTTCTTCGGCAATCCAGCGCGCGTAGAGCTCGGCGCATTCCTTGTGCAGCGCTTCGGTCTCCTGGTGTTCGCCCTCGAGGCGGTCGACCTCGACCATCACGGCAGCGTGGGCGCTGCGCAGGCGGGGAAAGATGGATTCCTCTTCGTCCTTGTTGTGGCGGGGACCGGATTCCTGGAAGTATTTAAGCGCGGCCTCCACGGCTTCGGTTTCTTCGCCGCTCAGGGTGCGGCCTTCGGCGCGCTCGGCTACCCAGGAGAGGATGCGGATGAAGCGCTCGATCCTGCGATGGCAGTCTGCGAGCATGCCGATGGGGTCGTCGAATCCGCTGTCGGGCTTGGCGCCAATTTGCACAGGCATGGTGGACCTCCTCATGCGCCCTGCAGAACGTGGAGCGAAGGCGCGCGCCGTGCGTTCTGAGGCGATTGTACATAGCCGCGGGGAACGTAGGAGCAGCAGGGCTCCTCGGCAAAGGGATCGCCGGTGAGCGCGTAGGCGCGGGCCCGCGAACCGCCGCAGATCTTGTTAAACTCGCAGGCGCCGCATTTGCCCTTGAGCTTGCCGGGATCGCGCAGCTCGATGAAGAGCGGCGCCTCACGATAGAGGCTCGCCAAGGTCTCGTTGCGGACGTTGCCGGCGGTAAAGGGCAGAAATCCGCTGGGGAAGACTTCGCCGGTGTGGGAGATGAAGACGAAGCCCTTGCCGTCGTTCAAACCGCGGGGGGCGCGGCCGATGGTGTCGGGCAGTTTGTCCACCGGGGTTTCGATGACGCCGGTGCGACGCCGCACGGCCCGCTGCTGCACGAGATAACGGCGGTAGTGCTGCGCCTCGGTGGTCTTGATGTCGAACGAGGCGGTCTTCGAAAGGGCGTGCAGGCGTGCAAAGACTGCTTCGAACTCCTCGGCGCTGAGCAGCTCATTGAGCTTGCCGCGCCCAGTGGGCACCAGGAAGAAGACGCTCCAGAGGGTGATGTTGAGCTGCTCCATAAGCGCGACGATGGCGTCGATCTCGCCGATGTTGCGGCGGCTGAAGGTGGTGTTGATCTGCACCGGCAGGCCGGCCTCGTTGGCCCAGCGCACCGCATCCAGAGTGCGAGCGAAGGAGCCGCTCATGCCGCGCCAGGCGTCATGGGTGGCGGCGCTGGCGCCATCCATGCTCACCGCCATGCGAGCCAGGCCGGACTCCTTGAGGCGAAACACGACCTCGCGGGTGAGCAGCGGCGTGGCGCTGGGCGTGAGCGAGACGCGCACGCCCACCTTGCGCGCGTGGGCGATGAGTTCGAAGAGATCGGGGCGCTTAATGGGGTCGCCGCCGGTGAGCACGAAGACGGGAACCTCGAGCGCGGCGATCTGGTCGATGAGGCTCTTCCCTTCCTCAGTGCTGAGTTCGCCGGGATGACGGTCGGGCTGGGCGGAGGCGCGGCAGTGCACGCAGGCCAGATCGCAGGCCTGAGTGACCTCCCAGATAGCGAGAAACGGACGCTCGTCAAAATCTGTGGTGTTGATCTGCGGCTTCATACTTTCCCATCAAAGCGCACCGCAGCCGGTATGGCAGTGACATAAGTCATTCCACCTGGGGCACCCGGGCGCATGCGGTGGGGCGGACTCGCCAGCCTGCTGTCTCGCTGGCTTGCTAGAATTCACCCGTGACCGAACGTACCGATCTGGCCGCGGTCCTGGGCAAAACCGGACTGCTCTCCAACCTTTCCCCGGCGGAACTGCAATCGCTGGCGGCGCGCACCGTGCGCAAGCTGTTCAGCGCGGGCGAGTGGCTCTTTGCAGAGGGCGAGCCCTGCAACGGGCTGCACATCGTGGCCCGGGGACGGGTACGCATCTTCAAGACCTCCATGAACGGGCGCGAGCAGGTGCTGGCGGTGGAGGGGCCCGGCCGCACCGTGGCCGAGCTGCCGGTCTTCGACGGCGGGCCCTATCCGGCCTCGGTTGTCGCTCTCGAAGACACCGAGATCGCCTTCATCTCGCAGCGCGACTTTCGCGCCTTCTGCATTGAGCATCCGGAGGTGGCGCTCAAGGTGCTGGCCGTGGTGGGCGCGCGGCTGCGGCAACTGGTGGGCATCATCGAGGAGCTGTCGTTTACCACCATCCGGCAGCGACTGGCTTCGACGCTGCTGAAGCTGGCGCAGAGCCAGGGAAAAAAGACGGCGCGGGGCGTGGAGTTTCACCTGCCGGGCAGCCACCAGGAGCTGGCCAATCAGCTGGGCACTGTGCGGGAGCTGATCTCGCGCAACCTGATGCGCCTGCAAGCCGAAGGCCTGCTGGAGGTGGATGCGCGCGAGGTGGTGGTGAAGGATATGCAGGGTCTGGCGGCGGTACTGGAGGCGCAGGGGTAGGCTCCTGCGCTGCGGCAGACGATGGCGCGCCCGTCGATTCATGGTCTCCCAGGTCCAAAAGCGGGGACCTGGGGCACCCGGCCACCTGCGGTGGGGCGGCCGGCGCTGATGCGCCAGGCGGATCTGCTCTCACAGACAGCTCGCGGGGGCTGTAGGTTCGCTGTCCAAACGGAGTGACATAAGTCGCTGTGCCGCGCCTGCGGGGCGGATACGGTGAGGGTGGAGCATCTCCATGACCCTCGCTGAAATGCCACTACGCCAGATCGCCGCCGAGATTCCGGCGGCCGTGCCTGTCTTCGACCGCTTCGGGATCGACCTGTGCCGGATGGGCGAGCAATCGCTCGCAGCGGCCTGCGCCGGCCTGAAGCTCTCGACCGAGCAGGTCCAGGAGAAAATCGCGGCGCTGGCTCCTTCGCCCGAGTTCACCGATCCGGAAAAGTTCACGCTCACCCAGCTCATCCAGCGCATCGTGCGGGTGCATCACCGGCGGGTGCGGCAGGACCTGCCGGCGCTGGCGCTGATGGGCGCGCGGATTGAAGAACGGCTGGCGGCGCAGCATCCTGAACTGTCGCCGCTGGCACGGCTGACCGCGCAACTGCATCGCGAGATGTTCGCGCACATCGGCCGCGAAGAGCAGGTGCTGTTTCCGTTCATCGTGCGCATGGAAGAAGAGCGACGCGTGAGCTATCCGGCCGGCGAGGGCAACTTCCGCTCGCTGCGCAGCCCCATGGCGCGCATGCAGCAGAATCACGATACAGCCGGCGAGATCCTGGACGAACTGGAGCAGCGCACGCACGGTTTCGCGCCGCCGCAACATGCCTGCCCCACGCGGCAGGCCTTCTTCGCCGGGTTGCGCGACTTCCAGCGCGATTTTCGCGAACACCTTCATCTCGAGGACGACATCCTCTTTCCCCGGGCGCTGACGCTCGAAGGCCAGTTGCTGGCCGGGAGGCAGGCATGAACGCACACGCGATTCCCGTCGTAAACCGCCAAGCCGATCCGACAATGGCGGCGATCATCGCGCGAGAGCGGCAGAAGAGCCTGATGCTGCGCGCCTGGGTCGCCGTGGGGCTGTTCTACATGGCGCTGCCGGGCACGCTGCTCGGCTTCTCGAACCTGATGGCGATCGCTACGCATCACGGACTGGGCGCGCTTTCGCCCGCGTGGATTCAGGGCCACGGGCATGCGCAGGTCTTCGGCTGGATCGGCAGCTTCATCCTGGGCATCGGCTTTTACTCGCAGCCCACCAGCAAAGATCGTTCGGTCATTCGCCTGCCTCTGGCCTGTTTTTTTCTGTGGACGGTGGGCGTAGCGCTGCGCTGGACCGCCAGCATCTACGGCTGGCACTGGCGCGTGCTATTGCCGGTTTCAGCGGCGATGGAAGTGGCGGCTATCGTGCTTTTCCTGACCGCGGCTTCGCACCACAAGCTGCCTGAGAACGGGCAGAAGAGCGCGCAGCGGCCCAAGGTGGAGCTGTGGATGGCGACGGTGCTGGTGGGAACCGCGGGGCTGACCCTGATGGTGCTCTTCAACTTCGTGGAGTGCGTGCGGCTGAGTATGGAAGGCACGGCGCCGGCCTTTCCGCACGGGCTCGATCAGCGCTACCTGGTTCTGCTTGCCTGGGGATTTCTGGTGCCCTTCGTGTGGGGCTTCTCGGCGCGCTGGCTGCCTACGTTTCTTGCGGTGCGCAGGCCCAGCAGTAAGTTGATGAAAGCGGCGCTGGCGCTGGCGATTACCGGGGTGCTCGCGGGGCTGGATGGGTTTGTGCTGGCAGCTACGATTCTGCTGCTGGCCAGCGCGGTGCTGATCGCTCCGGCACTGCATCTGGTGGAGCGGCCGCAGGGCAAGGCGAAGGTCCAGGGGATTCATCCCAGCTTTCCGGTGTTCGCGCGGCTCTCGTATCTGTGGCTGGTGATCGCGGCGGCGCTGGGCGTATGGGCCGCGGTTGCGGATCAGCATGGCGGCATCTGGGGCGCGTCGCGGCACGCGCTCACGGTAGGCTTCGCGGCCAACATGGTGTTCGCGATTGGGCCGCGCATCCTGCCGCATTTTGTCGGAGTGCGCAAGCTGTTCAGCCGGCGATTGATGCTGCTGAGCCTGGTGCTGCTGCAGGTGGGCTGCACGCTGCGGGTCGGCTCGGAGCCGCTGGCCTACGAGGGAATCGCGCAATTCGCGTGGAAGACGCTGCCCATATCCGGCATGTTCGAGCTGAGCGCGGTGCTGGTGTTCGCGCTGAACATGGGCATGACAGTGCTGGCGGGACAGTCCGCATTTGCGGAGGCGCAGGGATGAGGGTCGACGCTGTGCCGTACCGGAGCGCGATGGCAGGCCCTCGGGGGCGAACGCCCACGTTCGTCGGACGCAATGGATGCGAGTGACTTAAATCACTGTGTGGTGGCCTGCCGCAGGGTAGCTTACCTGAGTATCCCCAAATCCTTTTCCCCGTCCGCAGAACCAGCGCGACACAAGGACGCATTTCCATGCCGTGCCGCTAGACTTCGTGGCGCTCTGGTTGCGCGTAATTGCGCAAGGCAAGACGAGCGCATGGAGACATAGTTCGCAAATTCCCGGTGGGAGTGACTTTAGTCCCTGCTTGTTGGCAGAACTCCTACTACCGTTACAGACAGCAGCAGATTGCCCTTCATTCGAGGTTCGAAATCATGAGTTACAAGAAATACTGGATCGCACTTGCGGTCGTCCTGGTCGGCTCCTTCGCCGTACTTGGAGGCGTGGGCCGCAAGATGATCAGCGAGGCTCCGCCGCTGCCCGACGTCTACTCCACGAACGGGCAGCTGTTGTTCACCGGCAACACCATCACCAACGGCCAGGGCGTGTGGCAGTCGATCGGCGGTCAGGAGATCGGCACGGTCTGGGGCCATGGCGCGTATGTTGCGCCCGACTGGAGCGCCGACTGGCTGCACCGCGAAGCGAATATCCTGCTCGACCGCTGGGCGCAGGCCGACGGCGCGGCCAACTTCGCCGCGTTGAACGCTGACCAGCAGGCGGTTCTGAAGGCGCGCCTGATTCGCGAGGAGCGCGCCAACACCTACGACGCCGCGACCAATCGCGTGACGCTCAACGCCGACCAGGCTGCCGCCTTCGAGCAGCTTGCGGCATACTACTCCAACCTCTTTGACAAAGGGCGCGATGCCTATGCGATTCCCGCGGGCACGCTGACCGATCCGGTCAAGCAGCGCGAGATGGCGGCATTCTTCTGGTGGAGCGCCTGGGCGACGCACACCGATCGTCCCGGTTCGACCGTGAGCTACACCAACAACTGGCCGCATGAGCCGCTGGTGGCCAACAACGCCACGCCCGGCGCAATCCTGTGGAGCATTCTGAGCGTGGTGGGCCTGCTGGCCGGCATCGGCGGGCTGGTGTGGTGGTACCAGTCGCGCGAGAGGGTGGAGATTCACGGGCCCTATCCGGAGCGCGATCCCTTCCTCGGGTTCAAGCCGACACCGTCGCAGAAGGCGACCATCAAGTACTTTCTGGTGGTGGTTGCTCTGTGGGGCGTGCAGATCCTGATGGGCGTGCTCACCGCGCACTACGGCGTGGAGGGCGGCGGCTTCTACGGGATCCCGCTGGACAAAATTCTGCCCTACGCGATCACCCGCACCTGGCACCTGCAACTGGCCATCTTCTGGATTGCGACGTCGTGGCTGGCGACCGGGCTCTATGTGGCGCCGGCGGTGAGCGGCTACGAACCCAAGTACCAGCGGCTGGGCGTGAATGTGCTGTTCGCGGCGCTGGTGCTGGTAGTCGGCGGCTCGCTGGCCGGCGAGTGGATGGGCATTGAGCAGAAACTCGGCAACCTGTGGTTCTGGTTCGGCTCGCAGGGCTTTGAATATGTGGACCTGGGCCGCTTCTGGCAGATCCTGCTGTTCATCGGGCTGGTGCTGTGGCTGTTCCTGATGGTGCGGGCGCTGAAGCCGGCGCTGGTGAAGAAGAGCGAAGACCGGCCGCTGCTGACGCTGTTCCTGATCTCTTCCATCGCGATTCCGATGTTCTACGCCGCGGGCCTGATGTACGGGCAGCGCAGCAACCTGGTCACCGCTGAGTACTGGCGCTGGTGGGTGGTTCACCTCTGGGTGGAGGGCTTCTTCGAGGTCTTCGCCACGGTGGTGATTGCGTTCCTGTTCACGCGGCTGAAGCTGATTGAGATTCGCAGCGCCACGCGTTCGGTGCTGTTCGCCACGACGATCTTCCTGTCAGGCGGCATCATTGGCACCTTCCATCACCTCTACTTTGCCGGCTCCGGCCCGGCGGTGATCGCCCTGGGCGCGATCTTCAGCGCACTGGAGGTGGTGCCGCTGACGCTGGTGGGCTACGAGGCATGGGAGAACATGCGGCTATCGCGGCCCACGGAGAAGGCACCGTGGATCGCGAATTACAAGTGGCCCATCTACTTCTTCGTGGCGGTAGCGTTCTGGAACCTGGTGGGCGCGGGACTGTTCGGCTTCCTCATCAACCCGCCGGTGGCGCTCTACTACATGCAGGGCCTGAATCTGACGCCGGTGCACGGCCACACCGCACTGTTCGGCGTGTACGGGATGCTGGGGCTGGGACTCACGCTCTTCTGCCTGCGCGTGCTGCAACCGGGACGCAAGTGGAAGGAAGGCCTGCTGAAGGCTTCATTCTGGCTGATCAATGTAGGCCTGACCTTCATGGTGGTGCTGAGCATGTTCCCCATCGGCATCATGCAGGCGATGGCCTCGATTCAGCGCGGCACGTGGTATGCGCGGTCGGCGGCCTTCCTGCAGACGCCGACCATGCAGGCGCTGCGCTGGGCACGCGTGCCGGGCGACGTGCTCTTCGCCGCGGGCGCGGCGCTGCTGGGCTGGTTTGTGCTAGGGCTGCTGACCGGGCACTCCTACCGGCAGGATGATCAGGTACGGGCCGGGGGCAAGAAGAAAGAGGAGATGGCCCTGGCCGGAGATTGATGTTCCTTGTTCGACTTAGGCAACGCCCCGCCGGACAGATCCGGCGGGGCATTTTCTTGCTGTGTCTTCTGAAAGCGACGCGCAGTCTGCGGTTTTCCAGGTTCTCAGAATCGGGACCTGGGGCACCGGTTTCTTCGCTTCTCCATTTACGATTAAAAGAACAAATGCCCGCGACCGGCGCCAAACCCGCAGGAGTGACCGATGAGGCCCAGGCCGCCGCGGCGGTGCGGCAGATGTTCGACTCCATTGCCGGGCGTTACGATCTGCTCAACCATGTGCTCTCGGCCAATGTAGACCGGATGTGGTGGTGGAGGGCGGCGCGCAGGTTCCGCACGATCCTCGCCGATCCCGAAGCCTCCATTCTCGACATCTGCTGCGGCACCGGCGACATGACGCTGGCGCTGCTCAAGCGCCGGCCGCGCGGATCGCGGCCCATCCTCGCCGCAGACTTCTCGCGCGAGATGCTGCGCCGCGGGGCGCGGAAGTTTGGTTCGTCCGAATTTCGCACGAGCAAGACCCAATCCAAGAGTCCGCCCCATGCAGTGGCAGTGCCTGTGGAGGCCGATGCGCTGCATCTGCCGCTGCGCGACAGTTCGCTCGATCTGGTGACCACCGCCTTCGGGTTCCGCAACCTGGCCAACTACGAGGCCGGGCTGCGCGAGTTCCACCGCGTGCTGAAGCCGGGCGGGCGGCTGGGGATCCTGGAGTTCAGCGAGCCGGGGGGACTGGTAGGCAAAGCGTATGCGTTGTATTTTCGGCGCGTGCTGCCGGCCATCGGGCGGGCGATCTGCGGAAAGGACTATCCGTATACATATCTGCCGGCGTCGGTGGGCAGCTTTCCGCCGCCCGCGCAGATGCTGGAGATGATGCGCGCGGTGGGATTCACCGATTGCAAATGGCAACCGTACACGTTCGGGATTGCGGGGCTATACACAGGCACCTGCGGCACCTGCGGTGCGGCGGACGGCGCTAGGGCGGCACCTGCGGTGCTGCAGACGGCGCTGGCGCGCCATTGAAGTTGTGCTCTCCCAGGTCCCCAAAAGCGGGGGACCTGGGGCACCCCGGCTTCCTCACCTTTGGTTCGTGGTCTCCCAGGTTGCCAAAGGGAGACACGGGGTAGCCACCGCTCCCCCCCGCTGCCCCGCTGACTTGCTGACTCGCTAACTTGCTGCCTTGCCGGAAGGAGTACCCTAAAAACCGGATGGAACGATCAACTCCCAGTGCGCCGCTGGCCGCGATGTCCCCAGCGGGGGATAGCGGGGGTCTCATCGCCGGCGAGACGGCGGAGAAGCGGCGCGTCTCGCGCAACTCCATGGCCGCCGCCGCGGTGATGACGGTGCTGAAGCTGGCGGCCGGCATCCTTTCGGGATCGCTGGGCGTTCTCTCCGATGCCGCACACTCGGCGCTGGACCTGGCCGGCGCGGCGCTCACGTTTTTCTCTGTGCGCGTGAGCGACAAGCCGGCCGACGAGGACCATCCCTACGGGCACGGCAAGATCGAGAACCTCTCGGCGCTGGCTGAATCGGGCCTGATGGGCATCTCCTGTGCGTGGATCATCTGGGAGGCCGTTCGCCGCATCGCCTACCACGATGTGGAGCTGCACCACTCCATCTGGCCGGTGGCTGTGGTTGTGGGTTCCATTTGCGTGGACTACTGGCGGTCGCGCCAGCTTCGCGCTGTGGCTGAACGCACCGGCAGCCCGGCGCTGGCCACCGATGCGTGGCACTTCGCCTCGGACATCTGGGCATCCGTCGCGGTACTGCTGGGCCTGGCGCTCTCCTGGGCTGGCAGGCGGGCGGGCCTGGCTTGGATGGAGTACGCCGACCCGGTGGCGGCGATTCTGATTTCCATGATGATTCTGCGCATGACCTGGCACCTGGCGCACGACGCAGCCGGCGCGCTCACCGATGAGATCTCCGTGGAGACGCGAGAACGCATGGTGCGGCAGGTGGAGCAGGTGCCCGGCGTGCTGGCGGTGGAGCAGGCGCGGGTGCGGCGGTCGGGGGCGGGCTACTTTGCCGACCTGACGCTGGCGCTGCCGCGGCGCTCCACCTTCGAGCACACCGGCGGACTGGTGCAGGCGGCCACCGAGGCGGTACGCCGCGAGCTGCCGCGGGCCGACGTCGTGATTCACACCGTGCCCCGCCATACGCGCGCCGAGAGCATCTTCGATCGCGTGCGGGCGGTGGCGGCGAGCAACAATATCTCCGTCCACGATCTGAGCGTGCAGTCGCACCAGGGACGGCTGCGCGTGGAACAGCACGTGGAGCTGGATGAGAACCTGTCGCTGCTGGCTGCGCACGACTTCGTCAGCGGCATTGAAGCGCAGATTCTGCGCGCCGTGCCGGAGATCGATTCAGTGGTCACGCACATTGAGAGCGAGCCGGCCACCATCGAGCAGCCGGAAGAGGTGGTGGAAGCGGACCGGCGCATCGAGCAGTGCCTGCGGGCCGCGGCCGCCGAGTTTCCGGAGGTTGTGGATGTGCACGAGATCCTGGTGGGCCGCACCGGCGAGCATATCGCGCTGGCCTGCCACTGCACACTACCGGACGATCTGAACCTGCAGCGCGTGCACGAAGTCATCACCGCGCTGGAGGATCGTTTCAAGCTGATCTGTCCTGAGGTGCAGCGCGTCACGATTCACCCCGAGCCGGTGACGGATAATTTGCGATGAGCGGCTTTTCTCACCCGAGAGCTGAAACCCCATGAGGAACTTCTTTCGCATTCTGTCGCTGCTGGTGCTGCTGCTGGCCATCGCCCTGCTGTCGGCGATCACCACCATGCACTTCGCCATTCACGGCGCGGAGGTGCAGGTGCCGGCGCTGAAGGGGATGACGGTGGCGCAGGCGCGCAGCGAGACCGCCGGGCTGCGGCTGAACCTGATCGTGGATAACCGCTACTACTCCGGCGAGGTGGCTGCCGGACATATCCTGACGCAGTCGCCGGACCCGGGAACCATTGTGCGGCACGGATGGCGCGTGCGGGTTGCCGAAAGCCTGGGCCCGCAACAGGTACAAGTGCCGAATACGGTGGGGATGTCGGAGCAGGCAGCCGAGCTGACGCTGCGCCGCGCGGGAATCGACGTGGGCCAGCCGGCGTATCTGCCCGAACCTGACGCGACCGCCGCAACGGTGCTGGCACAGGATCCGCCGGCGCATGCCGAGGATATCGCCCAGCCCACCGTGAGTCTATTGATCGCCGCGCCCAGCGACCAGCAGCCCGACGGTTGGGTGATGCCGGACCTGGTGGGAATGCTGGCGCCGGCCGCCGAGTCGACGCTGATCCGGGTGGGAATCAAGGTAGCGCCGCTCACCTACGTGGATGTGCCGGTGGCGCCGGTGGGCAGCGGCAATTCCCTGCCCCAGGCGCCGGTGAAGCCGGGCGCTGTGATCGCGCAATCGCCCGTCGCGGGCGCGCGCGTGGAGCAGGCGGACACAGTCCATCTGACCGTCGCGCGCTAAGTCCCGGCATGGAGTATGCTTTTCCTTTCGCACATCGCGCAGGAGCGGCTTGATGCCTATCGCTGAAGATCTGGAACACATTGCCATGCAGGAGCGCGAGCTGCATCTGCCGCGCTTCGATACGACGGTTGCCTGGGAGATCGGATCGCGTCTGCGTGCGCTGGCGCTGGAGCGCGGGCTCACGATCGTGATCGACGTGCGCCGCTTCGGACAGCCGCTCTTCTACTGCGCGCTGGAGGGAACCACGCCCGACAATCCGGAGTGGGTGCGTCGCAAGTGCAACGTGGTGGCGCGGTTTCATCGCAGCTCGTACGGCGTGGGACTCCAGTTGAAGAACAAAGGAACCAGCCTGGAGCAGAGCCAGGGCCTGGCCACGGCCGAGTACGCCACGCACGGCGGCGGTTTCCCGGTGCATGTGGAAGGCGCTGGAGTGATCGGCAGCATCACGGTGAGTGGATTGCCGCAGCGCGGCGATCACGAACTTGTGGTGGAGGCGCTCTGCGCTTATCTGGGTCGGGATTACGAGGCCCTGAAGCTGGGGCCGGAGACGAACTGAGAGCGCAGCTCTTCAGTCCACGCGTTCGAGAACGGCGGCGAAGAAGCCATCGGTGCCTAGAGCGCCGGGCAGCAGGCGCAGCGCCCCTTCCGCGGTGAGGCAGTGGGTAAGTTGGGCGGCACCCTCCGCGGTGAGGGTTCCTGCCTGGCGCATCTTCTCAAGAAGACCCTGGATGGAAAGCTGGCGTGCGGCGGGGCCGGCGGCCAGCACCGCCGCAACCACTTGCTCGTTCTCTTCCGGCTCAAGCGAGCAGGTGGAATAGACGACGCGGCCGCCGGGCCGGACCCCGCGCAGGGCTGCCCGCAGGATGGCCTGCTGCCGCTCGGCCTGGCGGGGCAGATCGGCGGCTTGGAGCCGGTGGCGAATCTCGGGATTGCGGCCCAGCGTGCCGGTGCCGCTGCACGGCACATCGGCGAGCGCGAGATCGAAGGTTCCGTCTTCCTTGAGCGCGGTTGCGTCGGCGAGGCGGCACTCGATGCGCTCTCCGAGAAAGGTCAGCCGCTCTTTGAGCTGCGCCAGACGCTGCGGGCTGGCCTCACAGGCCAGGATGCGCGCCTCTGGGTGGCGCTCGGCGAGGATGAGCGTCTTGCCTCCCGGCGCGGCGCAGGCATCGATGATGCTCTTTGTCTTTTGGAGCAGATTTGCGCCGGCGCAGGCGGCAATCTCGGCGATCAGTTGCGAGCCTTCATCCTGGATGCGGGTGCGGCCGGCGCGGAAGGCGGCTGTTGCTGTCACGTCGCCGGAGAGAACCGCGCGGGCGGAAGCGAGGAGCGCGCCGGGAGCGAGTTCGATGCCCTGGGCATGAAGCTCGACCTCGGCGGCGGGATCGGAGAGGCGGATCGAGAGCGCCGGTTGTTGCTGGCCGTGGCGGCAGATGGAGCAGGCGGCATCGGAGCCGTAGTGGCGAGTCCAGCGGTCGAGCAGCCAGGCGGGATAGGCGTCGGTTTCAGGGGCTAAAGCCCCGGATTCTTCTTGCCCTTTTTCGGCACGACTAAAGTCGTGCTCTGACACTTCGTGCTCGTCCTGGTGTTCCTTCCACTCGGGAGCTTTTTGCGTGCTCGCGGCCAGCTTGCGGAGGACGGCGTTGACCATGCCGGCGGCGAAGCGGTGGCCGGCGCGCTTGACCAGTTCCACGCTCTCGTCGAGGGCGGCGTGGGCGGGGATGCGGTCGAGGTGGAGAAGCTGAAATGCGCCGAGGCGGAGGGCGATGCGGACCTCGGGGTCGAGCTTGGCGTTGGGTTTGGCGAGATTTTTCTTGATCCTCTGGTCGAGGGCGATTTGCCAGCGCAGGACACCCAGCACCAGAGTTGTGGCAAGGTTGCGATCGGCGGAGGCGAGCGCGTCTACGGATTTGGCGCGGAGGAGATCGTCGGAGTGGGCCTCGCCGCGCTCGACGGCGAGCAGAATGCGGAAGGCTGCGTTGCGCGCTGGAGAAACAGCCGCCATGGCGCTATCCGAGCCGGGCATCGGCGCTGACGCCAGCCTGAATGCCGTGGCCGTGCAGGAAATCGGCGGCCGGCATGCGCTTCTTGCCCTCGAGCTGCACCTCGATCAGTTCCAGCCAGGTGTTGCCGGCGCAGGCCACCAGCAGCCGGCGATCTTCAACGCAGATGCGGCCCGGCTCGAGGACATGCTCACCGGCAGCAGCGGGCTCGGCAGCCACGGCCATGCGGTGCACGATCAGCTTTTTTCCGCCGAATGCGGTGAAGGCGCCGGGCCAGGGTTGAAAACCTCGCCAGCGGTTGTAGAGCGCGTGCGCCGTGCGTTCGGCGAAGTCCATGCGGCCGTCTTCGCGGGTGAGCAGCGGCGCGAAGGTGGCGAAGTCTGGGTTCTGCGGCTGCGGATGGATGCTGCCGCCGGCGAGGCCGGCGAGTGTCTCCACCACCAGCGGCGCGCCGGCGTGAGAAAGCATCGCGAACATGTCTGCCGCGGTTTGGTGGGGACCGATCTCGTGGGTTTCCTGAAGCAGGATGGGACCGGTATCGAGGCCCTCTTCGAGCAGCATGGTGGTGTTGCCGGTAAAGGCGTCGCCGTTGGCTACCGCCCACTGGATGGGCGCGGCGCCGCGGTATTTGGGCAGAAGCGAGGCGTGCAGGTTGATGCAGCCGAAGCGCGGCAGCGCCAGCATCCACGGAGGAATGATGCGGCCGTAGGCGACCACCACGATGCACGCGGGCGCGATGGCCTCGAGCTGGGCGCGGAACTCGGCGTTGTTGCGGATCTTTTCCGGCTGGGTTATGGAAAGACCGGCGGCAAGCGCCGCCTGCTTCACCGGAGGCGCGGTGAGTTGCTGCTCGCGGCCTACCGGGCGGTCGGGCTGGGAGACGGCCAGCGGGATCTCATGACCGGCGGCGACGAGCGCCTGAAGCGTGGGTACGGCGAATTGCGGAGTGCCGCAGAAGACGAGTCTCACCAGTTGCCTTCAGCCTGGAGTTTGCGAATTTTGCGCAGGCACATGCTGCGCTTGAGGGGGCTCATGCGCTGGGTGAACAGGATGCCATCGAGGTGGTCGAACTCATGCTGGAAGGCGCGGGCCAACAGTTCCTCGCCGTCCATCTCGAACCACTCGCCCTTCTCGTTCTGGGCGCGGATGTGCACCTTGGCGGCGCGCACGATCTTCTCGCGGATGTCGGGAAAGCTGAGGCAGCCCTCCTCTTCGTACTGGCGGCCGCTGCTGGTCACGATCTCAGGGTTGATGAGGGCGAGCTTCTGCGCCGGGTCTTTGCCCTGGCTCAGGTCGATGACGGTGACACGTTTCGCCACGCCGACCTGCTGCGCCGCCAGGCCGATGCCCTGCGAGGAGTACATGGTCTCGAACATATCGGCGACGAACTGGCGCAGCTCGTCGTTGAACTCAGTGACCTTTTCGCCGGGCTGGGTGAGCACCGGCTCGGGATATTTCACGACCTTCAAAATCATTGTTGAACTCTCAAAATCCAGCGCCGTTGACTCCGCCCGGCCCGCTAAAACTCCCGTATCTGTTCGATGTAGCCATCGAAGTTACGCTTCATTTCCACCAGCGAGTCGCCGCCGAACTTCTGCTGCACCAGGCCGGCCAGGGTGATGGCCACCATGGCCTCCGCGGCCACGCCAGCGGCGGGAACCACACAAATGTCACTGCGCTCGTAGCTTGCCGCGGTCTTCTCGCGGTTGTCGAAGCGGACCGACTCCAGCGGCTTGCGCAGGGTGGAGATCGGCTTGAGGTAGCCGCGCACGATCACGTCTTCGCCATTGGAGATGCCGCCTTCGATGCCGCCGGCGTTGTTGTGCGGGCGGGTGAAGCGGGTGGGCTTGCCGGTCTCCTGCCCGGCGTAGTGGATGGGGTCGTGCACCTGCGATCCGAAGGACTCGGCAGCGGTGACGCCGCGGCCGATCTCGACGGCTTTGACCGCCTGCAGGCTCATGACCGACCAGGCCAGCAGCCCGTCCAGACGCTCATCCCAATTGGCGTAGGTGCCCAGGCCGGCGGGAACGTTGTGGGCCACCACCTCGAAAACTCCATTGACGGTGTCGCCGGTGCGGGACGCCTCTTCGACTTCGCCCTTCATGCGGGCTTCCGTCTCAGGATCGACGCAGCCGAGCACGACTTCGTTCTTGGCGGCGGTAGCGACGATCTCGTCCCAGTTGGCGTCGCGCTGCATCTCCACGCGGCCGACGCGGATGACATGGCTGAGCACCTCGATGCCCAGGGCGCGCAGCATGAGCTTGGCGATGGCGCCCGCGGCGACGCGGGAGGTGGACTCGCGGGCGGAGGCGCGCTCCAGCACGTAACGGGCATCGGGAAAGTTGTACTTGAGGGCGCCGGCCAGGTCGGCGTGTCCGGGACGCGGGGAGGCAACCGCCTGGTGCAGAGCAGGATCGCCGGCCTCGACCGGGAGCTTCTGCTCCCAGTTTTTCCAGTCGCGGTTGACGATCTCGAGGGCGATGGGCGAGCCGATGGTCTTGCCGTGGCGGACGCCGGAGAGCACGTGCGCCTTGTCGGTCTCGATCTTCATGCGGCCGCCGCGGCCGTAGCCCTGCTGACGCCGCCACAGCTCGCGGTTCATGAACTCCAGGTCGATGGGGACACCGGCCGGCAGGCCAGAGATGAGGGCAATCAGGGCCTCGCCATGGGATTCGCCGGCTGTTGAAAAGCGGATCATATGCTTTTGATTGTAAAGGAGCAGAGAAGTGAAGGGATCAGGGACCGGGAGACGGGAATCGAAGGCACACCCCGAAGCCAAAACTGCCTCTCCGGCAGGCTCGCAATCAAGGGCTGAAGACTCCTTCTGCCAAACAATTCGACGCAATCCTGGATCGCGCCCCGCTCCTGTATCCTGCCCCAGTGTCCCAGGGTGGCACGATCCCCGCCCTGAACTCTGCTCTCTGCTCTCTGAACTCTGCTCTCTGGAAAGGCTGCCATGCCCAGCTACTACCTGATGAAGACCGAACCCTCCGTTTACAGCTTTGACGATTTTCTGCGCGATCAGGAGACCGTCTGGGATGGCGTCACCAACCCCGCGGCGGTGAAGCACTTGCGCGAGATGAAGCCGGGGGCGAAGTGGATCTTCTATCACACCGGCGAGGAGCGCGCGGCGGTCGGCACCGGCAGCGTCCTCAGCGTGGATGCCAGCGACCCCAAGGTGCCGGTGGTGCGGGTGAAGGCGGGCAAGCGGCTCAGCGCGCCCAGGACTCTCGATCAGATTAAAGTTGAAAAAAAATTCGCCGACTCGCCGCTGGTGAAGATCGGGCGGCTTTCGGTGGTTCCATTAACCGAGGAGCAGTGGAAGTGGTTCACGGGTAGGCAATAGCCGGAACGCCCCGTCTGCCGCCTGACATTGCTCGCCAAAAACGATGCGCGGGTTAAGCCGGCACGGAACGGGTGAAGCCTCGCCAGCCTGCGATGTTTTCTCTTCAGCGTTGTCTGCCGCGGTTCCCCGGTCCCGAACTGTCTTGAGCGGCCATTTCAGCTCCGGTATCCTAAAGGGGACGGCCGCTCGTATTGGCCCCCACCAACCGCAACAGGAGGATATCCGAATGGCAGAGTCCGTCAAGAAGCCGAAGGCCGAAAAGGCCAAGGCTCCCGCCAAGACCACCAAGACCGCTAACTCTAAATCCAAGAAGAGCGTGGCAGCCGCCGCGCCTGTGTCGATTTCGAGCCACGCGCCCTCGTACGAGGAAGTCGCTGCGCTGGCCCGCAAGTACTGGGCCGAGGGCGGCTATCGCGAAGGCCACCACGAGGAAGACTGGTACCGCGCGGAACGCGATCTGCGCTCCAAGGCATCCTGATTCATCCGCAATCCTGACTGGCAAGCGCCGGGCAGACCCTGTCGGGGCTTGCCTGTTCATCTAGGCGGCTTAGAGGCGTCAGCGTCCGCCGTGCAGGTCTCCGTTGAAGGTGACGGTAAACATGGGGATGAGCTGGCGGGGATAGCCCGACCGCGCCGCGGTGAAGCCCACGCCGGCTCCCCAGGTGATGGGAAACCTTCCCGCGGCAGGCCAGGTGTATTCAATTTCCGGACTGATATTGAAGTAGGCAAATGAGGGCGCTGTCGCCCGGCCGAAGAACAGGCTCTGAGTTGTCTGGCGTTCGCCGTTGAATTCGAGCAGGTAGCCGAGTCCGGTCTTTGGGTTGAGCACGTGCTCGAAGGCCCCGGCAGCCGACACGACATTCCCATCCACCACGTGATAGGGAGTGCCGGGAGCAATGTTGGTCAGGCCGTTATCGAACTGATACGGACCTACAACATGGACGGGATTCTGCACGATCTCCGATGCTTCAGCGTAGAGTTCAAAAGGCCTGAACTGCTTGCGGACCAGCACGTTGACCTGCTCGTTCCAGGTGTCATTGGTGGTTTGCGCGCCGCCGGCGATGTCGGGCTTGGCGCTTTGCAGGTGCCCGGTAGGGATATTGACGTCCACCGAGACACCAATCGATGGCATCCGCCAGAGGTGATAGCGGTCCTTCTCCTTGTAGAGCTCCAGCTTGAGCTGGGGCGCGGTGTCGCCGAACTGGAATGAGGTTCCGTCGATTCCGCCTGCGCCCACATATTCGAATGCCGTATAGGCATCCAGTTCCAGCTTGTGGCCGATCCCGTAGGCGGCCTTGAGGGGCAGCGTCATGTTGACGCTTCCCTTGGTCCGGTAATCCATGTAATACCCCTCCAGGTAGAAGGAGCCCTTGGGCATCACATCGGCTGTTCCCGTAAAGAAGGGACCGCTGGTGTTGCCGACCCACGATTGTCCCTCATCGATCTGCGGGGCAGCACTCTGCTGGGCGAGCGCCGTGAGACAGCACAGCGCCAGCAGGACTCCTGCGCAGAGACGATAGGCAAAGCGACACATGCGGGGTTCGATGGAAACAGCTTAAAACCTGAGGGAGGCCCGACCGGAACTTGCAGACACAGAAACAGCGGGGTGTGGCCCCGCTGTTTCTGGTGCGCAAACGGTATTTCTTGCCGCTAGGCCTTGGCGGTGGCCATGGCCTTGAGCCGCGCGTTGAGGCGGCTCTTATAGCGGGAAGCGGTGTTGGCGTGCACGACACCCTTCTGGACGCTCTTATCGAGGGTGGAGACGGTGGCGCGGAACTGCTCGTTGGCAGCCTTCACATCGCCCTGGGTCAGCGCCTCGCGCATGGCCCGCAGGCTGGTGCGCACGCGGCTGCGGTTGGCGCGGTTCACTTCAGTGCGTCGTTCAGTCTGGCGGGCGCGCTTCAGCGCCGATACGTGATTTGCCATGCTTCTTCCTTGATTCTGCCCCGCTGGGGGCGGATGGATGATGCGGTGGAGAATGCCGGACAAGATTGCACTTCGAGCCGCATCCCTCGCAATTACCTAGTTTAAGGGACTCTTGGGCCTGGGTCAACGCGGCTGCCGCGGCGAGGATCTTCGTCGCGCCTTCCGGGATCGGGGATTCGCCGGAGGGGCTTGTCGAGGAAAGCCCGTATCCATCGTAAACATATGATTACAAAGGACAATGGAGAAGAAGGGCGAGGCAACTGCTATGCCGGGGACGCATCTCACTCGCAGTGAGATCTCAGGAGACCAGGATTCTTCCCATGATGCGCCTTTCTGTTACTCTGCTCTGTTCGATTGCGCTGATCGCCCAGATTCCGATAATCACCGGCTGCGGCTCGGCGCACACCCAATCGGTAGGCAACCCTAACAGCGGTGGCGGCACCGGCGGAAGCGGCGGTGGCACAGGCGGCGGAGGGACCGGGGGTGGTAGCGGCGGCTCCGGTGGGAGCGGTGGAAGTGGCGGAAGCGGTGGCTCCGGGGGCAGCGGCGGAGGCAGCGGTGGCACAGGCGGCAGTGGTGGCGGCACAGGCGGCAGTGGCGGCGGCACAGGCGGCAGTGGCGGCGGCACAGGCGGGAGTGGTGGCAGCGGCGGGAGCGGCTCGACCAGCACGACACGCGCTGAATACCTGTATGCCGTTGCGAACGAGCAGCAGGGTTCCGTCTACGCCTGGCAGATCGACCCGTCTACGGGAAACCTCACGGCTGTATCCGGGTCCCCCTTCCAGGTGAACGTCGGAACCCAAAAGTACACCTGCACTAACGCGTGTGGCGCCTCTCTTGTTGCCGATCCGCTGGGGCGGTTTCTGTATTACGAGTACAACTATGCCAGCGACGGCATCTCATCGCTCAGTGTCAATGCGCAAACCGGCGCAGTCACCAACGCCGATGATTATGTGGGGGCGAGCTACGAGCTAGCTGCGGAGCCCAAGGGGCGCTACCTGTACTGGAATGCCGGCAATGGTTCGTCGGACCAGATTGACGGCCTTGCGGTTTCCAGTTCGGGGATGTTTTCTCCCACCCCCGGGCAGCCCTACGCCTATGGCGGCCAGACCAGCTACGGCAGCCCGGCCATGACCGCGACCAATGTCTTCGACATCCAATATATGGGGAGCACCGGGAACCAGAGCACTCTCCACGAGTGGACGATCGATCCGTCCACCGGCACCTTGACGCAGACCGGCAACACCGCAACTCTGCAATTGGCGGCGAATCCGATCATCACGCCGAATGGGAAGTTCATCTACGCGCAGCAGATCTACTTCAGCAACAATGCCGGCTACTACGAAACAGTTCCGATCCAGGTAGGCTCCGGCGGTGCATTAACGGTGCTGACACAGGACGCGCAGCAGACGCCAAACAATGGCCCCGCCCTGGTGTGGATGTCGCCCAACGGGAACTTCCTTTACGTGGGGGTCCAGGCCGGGAATAGCGGGCAGCTGTGGGACTACCAGATCGACCAGACCACCGGCGCACTGACGCTGGTGCAGAAGTACACCAACATCAATCCTGGCGTGATTGCCATCGACCCGGCGGTGAAGTACGTTTACATCAACTCCGGAAACTCGAGCAATGTTGCGCAAACCACGATTCAGGCTTACAGCGTGAACTCGACCACCGGTGCTCTTACGCCCATTACCAGCGGGACGATCGATCTGAAGGCCATACCCATCGGACTTGCGGTGGTATCGCCTCCGGCGTCGTAACGCCGGGCGGGGCGGCCTGATGTGCAACTGTGGGGCCGGTGGAGGAATCTGGTAAGCCACCGGCTTCATCAAATATTCAGACGGCCCGGATTGACGCGCCGCACGGCTCGCGCTACTCTCTAGGCCATATACCGGATTTGGTAGCCAACGCCAACCCGCTCCCGCGCAGGACGGCCCAACCCAACGGCCCGGCAACTGCCTGCGCTCCAGAATCCAGCACAATCGAGAGGATTTGTCGGCGCAGGAACGCCTGTTCGCGCCCGCACTCTGGTGCGTCCGCAGGGGTAGCTGCGCTGGTGGGTGACCGTCAAGCTGCCGATACAAGCTACATCTCCCGTCCGGGCTGGCGCTCGAAGATCGGCGCGGCCGCTTATCCCCCTCAACCCCGTCCCGGAGGACATAAAAGCCTTTGAAGATCGCATTGGAGATCACGCCCAACCTCGAGCCCCTGTTCGGGACCCGCGATGAAAACCTCAGGCTGATGGAAGACTCGCTCGGCGTTCGTATCGACTTGCGCTCCGACGCGGTTCATGTCGAGGGCCCGGAAGAGCCGGTGCGTCGGGTGCAGCATATCTTCCAGGACTTCGAAGCCCTGCGCCGGCAGGGCGTGCACCCGCATAACGGCGAATTAAACGGCATGCTGCGGCTGGTGGTGGCCGACCCGTCGGCGAGCCTGCGCGCGGTGGCTGACTCGGGCAAGCAGCGCTCGGTGGGCATCAAGCGCATGGTGCAGCCGCGCTCGGTGAACCAGCGTAAGTACATCGAGGCCATCGAGAAAAACGACATGGTCTTCGGCGTGGGCCCGGCCGGAACCGGCAAGACGTATCTGGCCGTGGCGATGGCGGTGGCGGCCATCGTGGCCAAGCGGGTGAGCCGGATCGTGCTGGTGCGCCCGGCGGTGGAGGCCGGCGAGCGGCTGGGCTTTCTGCCGGGCACGCTTCAGGAGAAGGTGGATCCCTACCTGCGCCCGCTGTACGACGCGCTGTATGATCTGCTGGACCCCGAGCGCGTGGACAAGATGCTGGAGAAGAACGTGATCGAGGTGGCGCCGCTGGCCTTCATGCGCGGCCGCACCCTCAACGACGCCTTCATCATCATGGACGAGGCGCAGAACACCACGGTGGAACAGATGAAGATGTTCCTCACCCGCCTGGGCAACAACTCCAAGGCGGTGATTACCGGCGACATCACGCAGATTGACCTGCCCAACCCGCGCAAGTCGGGACTTCTGGACGCCATCAACGTGCTCGACGGAGTGGAGGGCATCCAGTTCTGCCACTTTGAAGAGGCGGATGTTGTGCGGCACGCGCTGGTGCAGCGCATCGTGCGCGCCTATGAGAGCAACAAACCGCAGCAGCAGGAACTGCCGCTGGAGGGCTCGATCGAAGTGGGCGTGGCGGCCCGCGAAGCGCCGCCCGTGCATCCCGCGAAGCCGCAGTGAAACAGTGAACAGTGAACAGTGAACAGTGAACAGTGAACAGTGAACAGTGAACAGTGAACAGTGAACAGTGAACAGTGAACAGTGAACAGTGAACAGTGAACAGTGGACAGTGAACAGTGGACAGTGAACAGTGAACAGTGGACAGTGGACAGTGGAAACTGTTCCGGGGTGGTGATGACAGGCGGGCTCCGCCGTCGCGTATCATCCGATTAGAGCGGGGCCGCGGGTTGCGGCCCCTTGCACGATGATCCTTTTCGACCCCAGCCTCCGGCCAGAACAATTCTCCCAGCCAGATTCGCGTGTACGCAGGTCTGCGCTGCCCTCAGGGCGCAGCCTGGCCGCATTTCTGCGCAAGGCACAGTCAGCCGTACGTCTGCGCGGCCAGGTCTCAGTGCTGCTGAGCACCGATGGGGAGATCCGGCGGCTGAACCGGCAGTTCCGCGGCAAGAACAAGGCGACCGATGTGCTGTCCTTCCCTGCCGAGCCTGGACCGGAGAAGCTGGCCGGCGATCTGGCCATCAGCGTGGCCACCGCACAAAAACAGGCGGCGGCGCAGGGCCACGCACTGGCAACCGAGATCAAGGTGCTGATGCTGCATGGACTGCTGCACCTGGCCGGCTACGATCACGAGACCGATGACGGCCAGATGGCACGGCGGGAGCGAACGCTGCGCGCAAGGCTGCGCCTGCCGCTGGGATTGATCGAGAGGGCATCGGCTCCGCTGCCACGCAAAACCAAAGCAGACCCTTCGATTCAGCCTGCCCGATCGCGTTCAGCATCAGCGCCCGGCAAGAATCGCAAGGCGAAAGATCG
>JAJZCY010000310.1 GCA_021828835.1 Acidobacteriota bacterium
AAGGCCGTGGCCATCTACCGCGACGGCTCCAAGGGCACCCAGCCGCTGAACACCAGCGTCGACAGCAAGCGCGAAGCCTCTGCGCTGGACCTTGTGGGCGGGCGGGTGCTCTCGCACATGGCTGCGGAAAAGCCCGTGGCTGACGCCGATCTGAAGGCGCTGGGCGCAGGCGACAAGGTCGAAGTCTCGGCCAAGCAACTCGCCGTGGCGGCGCTGGCCTTCCAGAACGCGCTCGAGGAGATCACCCGGGGCGGGGCGGTATCGGCCATCCATGCCCAGGGCGCGGTGCAGGCCTCCCAGGAAGAGGAGCAGGACCGCAGCGGCCCGCCGCGCGCGGTACGGCACCGGCTCCTGGAGGAGCGTGCGTCCATCACGCACAAGTTCTCCATCGCCGGACACGAGGGCTACATCACTGTCGGCCTCTACGCCAACGGCCAGCCCGGCGAGATCTTCATCAAGATGGCAAAGGAGGGTTCGACGGTCTCCGGCCTGATGGACGCCTTCGCCACCTCGGTGTCGCTCGCCCTCCAGCATGGCGTGCCGCTCAAGATCCTCTGCGAGAAGTTCGCCCACACCCGCTTCGAGCCCAGCGGCTGGACCCAGAACGAGCAGATCGGCTACGCGAAGAGCCTGATGGACTACATCTTCCGCTGGCTGCATCTGCGCTTCCTGTCGGGCGAGCAGCTCACGCTCTTCGCCGGCTTCGCGCCGCAGGCGCCGCAGCTTCCCGCCTCGCCCAGCATCCTCGAAGATGAGGAGCAGGCGGAGGGGCAGGAGAATCCGCAGCGGCTCACCAAGCGGATGAACGCCGGCAGCGGAATCAGCAGCACGGGCGGCGGGGGCATCGCTCCCGAGTCCCCGCTTTCTACTTCGTCTGCCGCGCAGCAGGAACTGCCGGAGCTGAAGGACCGCGGTCTCTACCATGCGGCGGACGCCATGCGCGACATGTACGAGATGGGCGACGCCCCCAGTTGCTCCACCTGCGGCGCCATCATGGTCCGCAACGGAAGCTGCTACCGCTGCATGTCCTGCGGCAGCACCTCGGGATGCAGCTAGCCAACCAGCTCCAATTAGGAGCGCAGCAGCAGCCATCTGTCGGCACGTGCAACAGGAGCCCCGGATGAACTCCGAGCGCAAGCGAGAACGGAGCCCGGGAGCTGCACAAACGTAGCGCCGGTCTACTGACCGGCTGGAGTGGGGGCCGCCCGGCCCCCACAATCTTTTTGGCGAGACGCCGTGCCGTATCGAGGAAACCTCGATCCCAGCCGCTAGAATCGGGAGGCAACGCCTGTCCTCTAATGGGAGCTCTCTGAATGCGGAAGATGCTGATTTCCTCTGTGCTGGTCCTGTTTGTCTCGGCCGCTGCGCAAGCTGTGCGCGGGCCGAGCACGGCCCCTTCGAAGACAACCCTTGCCATGACGCCGCCGATGGGATGGAATAGCTGGAATCGCTTCGGGCCTCACATCAGCGACAAGCTGATCCGCGCCCAGGCGGACGCGATGGCGGCAAGCGGGATGAAGGCCGCCGGCTATGAGTACATCAACATCGATGAGGGCTGGGAGGGGCAAAGGGACGCGAGCGGGGTTCTGCACCCCAACCGCAACTTCCCGGACATGAAGGCGCTCGCAGACTACGTGCACAGCAAGGGGCTCAAGATCGGCATTTATTCCTCTCCCGGTCCGAAGTCCTGCGGCAACTTTGAGGGCAGTTTCGGGCACGAGCAGCAGGATGCGAAGATGTTCGCGGCCTGGGGCATGGACTACCTGAAATACGACTGGTGCACAGCCGGCACGGTGTATCAGCAGGACCAGTATCCGCTCGCGATCCGCAAGATGAGCGCCGCTCTGGCCGCAACCGGAAGACCCATCGTCTACAGCATCCACGGTCGCGGCGCGGTGTGGCTCTATGCCGCTCAAGAGGGCGCCAACCTGTGGCGTACTACCGGAGACATCCAGGACAACTACGCGCGCATGTTGGCGGTCGGGTTTGGGCAGGAAGGGTTGGAGAGGTTTGCGCGCCCCGGGCACTGGAACGATCCCGACATGCTGGAGATCGGCAACGGCGGCATGAGCGCGAAGGAGTACAGGATGCAGATGAGTCTGTGGAGCCTGCTGGCAGCGCCCCTGATTGCCGGGAACGACCTTACCAGGATGACACCCGAGACGCTGTCCATTTTGACCAATCCGGAGGTGATCGCCATCGATCAGGATGCGCTGGGGCAGCAAGGGTATATCGCGATGGAGCAAGGGCCGATCGTGCTGATGGTGAAGGCGCTAAAGGACGGCAGCAGGGCGATCGGACTCTTCAACCGCGAACAGGGCAACGTTCACATCACGGTCGATTTTTCGAAGATAGGCCTGCACGAGAACGCCTCGGTTCGCGATCTATGGCAGCGAAAGAACCTGGGGACCTTTCACCGGAACTTTTCCGCCGAAGTGCCGGAGCACGGCGTGGTTCTGGTGAGGATCGCCAACAGCCGTTGAATGCGAGGGACGAGCAGAGCCCTGGCAATTCTTCCTGCTAGCGGCGGACGGTCGTGGGCACCTGGCCCGTAGTCTGCTTCACGTTATCGGGGAGATATTGAATCAGGATCGAGACGCGCCGGTTGGAGGGATCGAAGGGGTGCTTGGGATCGCGCAACCTGCGGTCCGCGTAGCCGCGCACCGCCACCACCTGCCCGGCGTGCAATCCCGATGCTTCCATCAAGCGGCGCGCGGCATTGGCGCGGTCGCTGGATAACTCCCAGTTGCTGTAGATGTGCGCATTGGAAAACGGCTTGGCATCCGTGTGGCCCTCGATGGAGACGGGATTGGGCAATTTGCCGGCCTCGGGCGCAAGCACTTTGAGAACGGCGATAAGCGCTTCGGTCGGCTGCGACTTTCCGTTTTCAAAGAAGGTGCCCTTGGCGTTCTCGATGAGCTCGATGCGCAGCCCCTCTTCGGTCACCGTAATTTCAATCTGGTTCTTCAGCTTCGGAAATTCAGGCAGCGACGCCAGATCGTTGAGCAGCTTCTGCTTGAGCCGGGCGAGATTTTCCTTCGGCGTCAGAATGCGCTCTCCGGGGCCGCGGCCGGTGGTGGGCCTGCGCGCGACTCCATACGGATCGCGGAAATACCCACCCACCGCCTCCTGTATGGGACGGCTGCTGTTCATCAGCCAAAGCACGATGAACAACGACATGAGGGCGGTCACAAAATCTGCATAGGCGACCTTCCACGCGCCGCCATGGGGCTGATGTGCCAGCGGCTTCTTGCGGACGATGCGGATCGATTCGGGTTCCATGGCTCCGCCGCGCTAGGCGCTTGCACTTTCCACGGCCGGCACTTCGACGACCTTTTGCCGGCAGATCTTCTCCAGTTCCGCAAAGCTCGGGCGGCACTGCTCGGGAACGGCCCGTCTGCCCATCTCCACCGCCATGATGGGCGAGGTGCCTTTGATGAAGGCGATGAGAACCACGCGGAGCACGTGATAGTAGCAATGCTCCTCTTCAACCGTTTTGGAAACATTGGCGGCGAGTGGCCCAACCACGCCGTAGCACAGCAGAATGCCCAGAAAAGTGCCGACCAGAGCGGCCGCGACCTTGCGCCCGATCTCGTCGGGTGGACCTCCCAGCGCACCCATCGTCACCACAACCCCGAGCACA
>JAJZCY010000311.1 GCA_021828835.1 Acidobacteriota bacterium
GCAGGATGCGCCGGCGCAGTGGATCAGCCCGGCCCATTGGTTCAATCCGCAGACGGCGGCGATCCGCAAGCCCGGTACGTCGGTGCGCATCGATCTGATCGGCGACTCCACGCAGACTGAGAATGCGGGCTACGGGCGCGGCTTCTGCGCCAACCTCACTGCCCAGGTCGACTGCCTGGATATGGCCAAGGGCGGAGCCAGCACCAGGACCTATCGCCAGCAAGGCCTGTGGGCGCGCGCCCTGGCCACCAAGCCGGACTACATGCTTATCCAGTTCGGCCACAATGACGAGGTCACGAGCGAGCATCTGCCCCGTCAGGTTCCACTGTCCAATTACATCGCGAATTTGAAGAGATTTGTGAGCGAAGCGCGCGCCGCGGGTATCACGCCCGTTCTGGTGACTCCGCTGACGCGCAGATACTTTGGCCTCGACGGGAAGATCCACTCCGATCTGACGGCCTACAGTGATGCCATGAAAGGCGTCGCCAAGGAGATGCACGTGCCGCTGATCGATCTACAGCAGGAGAGCATCGCCTACCTGGACAAAGTGGGTGAGACGGCCGGCGACAAGCTCTCGATCACCAAGAAGGATGCGACCGGCAGAACCATCTACGACAAGACCCATCTGAACTGGGCGGGCAGTTACATCTTCGGGCGGATGGTTGCGGCGGGGCTGGGCAAGGCGGTTCCGGCGCTTGAAAAGTACGTTCTTGCCAAGCCTGCTCCGCTGCCGCCGCAGGGCGAAAAGGCGATGCGTATTCTGGAAGGCGCTCCGGTGAAGATTGTGCTGGTGGGCGATTCGACTGTTGCGACGGGGGGCGGATGGGGGCCCGGCTTCTGCGCCGACCTGACCTCCAATGTGACCTGCGTTGACGATGCCCGGAACGGCCGCAGCACCAAGAGCTATATCGATGAGGGCCTGTGGGAGAAGGCGCTCGCCGAGAAGGGCGACTACTACCTCATCCAGTTTGGCCACAACGACGAGAAGGCCGATCCCGCCCGCCATACGGACCCTGAGACCACGTATGCGGCCAATCTGCGCCGCTTTATTCACGACGTCCGCGCCATCGGGGGCGTCCCGGTGATTCTTTCTCCTCTGGCTCGGCGCACCTTTCATCATGGCAAGCCGTGGAATGCCGATCTGCAGCTCTACGCCAATGCGGCGCGGCGGGTGGCGGAGCAGGAGCATGTAACGTTCATCGATCTGCTGGCGCAATCGGACCGGCTGCTCAGCACCATGAACCAGGGGCAGGCCGACAGCTTCGATGCCGAGCACCATCCTGACAAGAAGGCGGAAAACGGCAAGTCGCGCTTCGATCGTACCCATCTCAACGCGCAGGGCAAGAAGGTCTTTGGGCGCATGGTGGCCGACGATCTCTCCCGCCAGCAGGTGGAACTGGGGCCGGACGTGATCGGCGTGCCGAGAGCGTAGCAGGCCGGAAAGCCCCGCGCGCTACCCGGCAGACCGCCGCTACCAGGCGATCTGCGGCGCGGTCAGATGGATTCCAGGTTGGCGAACTTCTCCATCAGCTTCTTCATGCCGTGGCGCTGGAACATGACGGTGACCTTGGCGTCTTCGCCTTCGCCCTCGCGGATGAGCACCGTGCCTTCGCCGTACTTGGCGTGGCGCACGCGCTGACCCTGCTTGAGGCTTTTCGCACCCTTGGTCTCCGGAATCTCCATCGCCGGACGCGTGAACGATGCGGGGCGGCCGCCTGCTTTGCCACCGAAGAAGCGGGCGATGTTGTCGAGGGAGTCCGGCGAGACCGCGCCTTTGGGTTTGGGCGCGGAACTGCGGCTGGAAGAGGAGGAAGATCCCGAGCCGTAGCGTGAGCCGCTGCCTGGGCGTGGCGTCTCCTGGCTTTCGTCCTCGTAGTTGTAGTGGCGGCTGGAGAAGTCGTCGCCGTAGCGGTTGCCGCGGCGGCCTGCGCCATACGCGGGAGTGGACCACGCCGGGCTGTTGCCGCCCATGTTCTCGACAAGCTGTGGCGGAATCTCTTCGAGAAAGCGGGAGGGCACGCTGGCCTCGGGCATGTCATTGCCGTAGCGGCGGCGGTAGTGCGCGCGGGTGAGGATGAGCGTGTTCATGGCTCGCGTCATGCCCACGTAACAGAGGCGCCGCTCCTCTTCGAGCTCGTCGGGGCTGTTGAGCGTGCGCGAGTGCGGAAAGAGTCCTTCTTCCATGCCAGCCAGAAACACCAGCGGAAACTCGAGGCCCTTGGCGGCATGCAGGGTCATCAGCGTCACGCGCGCTTCGGGATCGAACTGGTCGCTGTCGCTGGCCAGGGCGGCGTGATCGAGAAAGTCGGCCAGTGTCTCGCCGCGCTCTTCGGCGTCATGGGCGGCGTTCGCTAGTTCCTTGAGGTTCTCGATGCGGCTGAAGGCTTCGGGCGTGCCTTCGGTCTCCAGCGCCTTGATGTAAGCGCTGCGGTCGATGAGGAAACGGATCAACTCGGGCAGGGTGGCGGCGTCGCCGGGAGCACGGAAGGTGTTCTCCTGATTCTCCGCCGGCTCAAGCCCCTGCTTGCCACGTTCCGGAGCCGCGACCTGGGGCGCCCGGGCATTTGCGACGGTCTTTGCCGCCTGCTGCCTGGGCATCTTGAGGAAGGCCTTCCTGGGCGGCTCGGCGAAGGGCGAGAGGCTGGCGATGTCGAGCAGGGGGAGCTGGTTCTCGTCACCGCCGAAAGGGGCCTCGGGATTGAAGCCGGCCGGAGCTTCGGGTGCTTCTGCCCCAAAGGCGAAATCGGTGTCGCCGTCTTCCGCGCTCTCTTCGGCGACGTCGGCAGCGAGCTTGCCGGCGAAGTCCGGATCCATCATGGCCTGCGCGTCCAGAATCAACTGGCGGAACGACTCGATGGCCATCAGCGCGCGGGTGGGAATGAGCTTTTCGCGGATCGCGGCGGCGGTGGCGTCCCAGGTGGAGCTGCCGGTCTCCAGCGCGAGGCGTTCGAGGGTCTCCAGTGTTGTTTTGCCAATGCCGCGCGTGGGGGTGTTGATGACGCGCTGCAAGGCCATGGAGTCGTGCGGATTGCGCACCAGGCGCAGGTAGGCGAGCAGGTCCTTGATTTCGGCGCGCTCGTAGAAGCTGAATCCGCCCACCATGGTGTAGCTGATGTTGTAGCGGCGCAGCGCTTCTTCCACCAGGCGCGACTGCGAATTGGTGCGGTAGAGCACGGCGCAGTGCATGCCGCCGCCCGAGCCTTCACTGGCTGCGGCGTTGGCCTGCTCGCGCAGGAAGGTCTGGATCTTATCCGCAATGAACAGGGCTTCGTTTTCGCCGTCGGGAGCCTCGTAGTAGCCGATCTTCGAACCGCCCTGGCGATCGGTCCAGAGCTTTTTGCCTTTGCGCTGAAGGTTATTGGCGACAACCGCGCCCGCGGCTTCCAGGATCACCTGGGTAGAGCGGTAGTTCTGCTCCAGGCGAACGATCGTGGCGTTGGGAAAATCCTTTTCGAACTCGAGGATATTGCGGATATCGGCGCCGCGCCAGGAGTAGATGCTCTGGTCCTCGTCGCCGACGGCGCACACATTCTTGCGCTCGCCGGCCAGCAGCTTCATCATCTCGTACTGCGGGCGGTTGGTGTCCTGGTACTCATCGACGAGCAGGTAGCGGTAGCGGCGCTGATAGT
>JAJZCY010000312.1 GCA_021828835.1 Acidobacteriota bacterium
TTCGAAGGCCATCGAGTACTGAAAGCCGGAGCAGCCGCCGCCGACCACGCCGACGCGCAGGCCCGCGGGAATGGGGTCTTGAGTCGCCATGATCTCACGCACCTTGGCAATAGCCTGCGGGGTCAGGGTAATGGGCGGCTTCTTGGCGGTTTCCTGTGCAGGTGTGGTGGTGGCAGTTGCCATGGATGTCTCCCTCGGATTCGAAAATGATTCCCTGCTTTCAACTCTACCGCCGCGGGACCAGGGATACAACCCCGGGGCTGATCTATCCCTTGGATGCCCGGGGTCGGGGCCGGGTCGCAAAATCCGGGTCCCGGAGGCCGCCGCAGTTAGGAACCGGGCAATCCCCGTGAAAATGCCGATTCCAAAGGGAGCATTTCAGGGCTATGATGGTTGACCAAATGGCTCCCGGTACCTGTCGGGACGGTTTTCCTGGCGGCTCGCCGGTATTTGGAACCAGATCGTCCGAGCGGAGGTGAAACCATGACGTTTCTTCCCGTCATGTGGACAGTGTGGGGTGTACTGGTGGCGGCGGCGGCGATTCTCCATGTCTATCGGGGGAGCCTGATGAAAGATGAAGCAGATCAGATCTTTCTCGACGACTCGTTCGACCAGGAGAAGGCCGCTCAGGCAGCCATTGTGGCCAAGGTGAACAAAGTAGAGCCAGTGCTGAAGACCGCCTACTGGCTGGTGGCGGCCATGACCGCTTTTGTGGTTGTTTACTACGTGCGCGATATTCTGATGCAGCTCGGGGTTATGCGCTGAAGCTATTCCCCGAACGACTCGGCAAAATCGAATCCGCCGCAGAGAGAGGTCCCCTGCGGCGGATTTTTTGCGTCTGGGTCTCGGCGGCTCTGCCCGGGGCGGGAGCGGTCAGACCTGCAGGTGACGGTAGATGTCTAGAGCGTAGTAGCCGATCACGACCAGGGTGACAGCAAGAAGCAGCCACATCAGCATGCGCTTCAGCGGTTCCACGCGATGCAGGCGGGCAACAATCGCTGCCTGTTCCTGGCGCACGTGATCCAAAGATTCGTGCAGGATCAGTTCGTCGTCTTCATCGCGGGCCAGCCGGCCGGCAATGAGACTCACGACGGTGAATAGGAGCAGGAGCGCACACCAGACGACCCAAATCATGGGGAGAAGATGCATGGTTCACCTCGCGCTGAATTCGGCCTCATCGACGCGGGATCCAGATCGAGCAGCGTGCCGTCGGTGCTGCCGTTCGGAGGCCATCATAGGCCGCTTTTGGCGCGGATCAGGTGATTTACGTCACACGAGATGGTGAAGAGTTTCCGTGTGGGCCGGGAGGCCCACACGATGGCCCACCGGCGGCCGGCTCCAGTGGATGGTTGCAGCTACTCGACCTGCTGGCGGGCGCGGTAGCCGTCGCGGGCAATGATCTCGTATTTGAGCGGATGGTGCTTCTTGTCCTGCATGCGCAGCGGGTGGCCTTCGTCGTCCACCAGCTCGACGCGCAGCTTGCGCCAGGTGCCGTCCTGCTTGGTGTTGGTGGGGCGGTAGACGAGCTCGTACTTGGAACGGATGTTCTGATTGATGGTCTGGATGACGTCAGGCAGCGATGCGGCGAAGACGGGCTGGAAGTACATGCCGCCGGTGTAATTGGCGAACGTCCGCAACTGGTTTTCCGCCTGTAAATAGGTGAGGTCGTACATGCCGCCGCGCATTCCCCCGCCCATGCCCTCGGTCAGTTCCATCAGCATGCCGCCGGTAGCGATGGAGAAGATAGTAATGTCGCGCGTGTTCTTCACCTTCTTGAGGATCTGGTCGAGGGTGAGCTTCGACATACTGTCGACCCCGGAAGCGATCAGGATGATGTATTTCTGACCCTGAATACGCGAGAGCCGATCAATCGCCTCAGAGAGGGCGTCGAAGACGTCCGTTTCCGAGAAGGCCGCTGCCATGCCCGGCCACGCTTCCATGCCCAGTTCGTTGAGACCTTCCTGAATCTGGCTCCTGTTCTGCGTGAAGTCGCTCACGATGTGGGTATTCAGATCGAAGGTCATCATGGCGACGTAGTCCTGGGGCCGGAGCTGCTGGGTAAAGGCCCAGGCAGCATTCAGCATATCCATGCGGAAGATCCAGCCGCGGGCGGCGAACTCGCAGAGCATGAGCGCGGTGATGGGGGCATCGACCCGCTTGAACCCCTCGATCTTCTGGGGAACGCCGTCCTCAAAGATGCGAAAGTTGCCGGGCTTGAGACCAGGAACGAACTGGTGCGTCTTTTGTAGCAGGACGCCTACGTCCACGGTGACCTCTGGGACTTCAACCTTGAGCGTGTAATTGGGTGCGCCGACCGGGTTTTTGAAGTTCTGATCCGGCGAGGGCGGAGGCGGAGGAGCCGGTGGCGGGTTGTCGTCCGGATTTTTCTTGGGAATGGCGATGGCGCCGTTGTCGCCGCTGGGGCCGCCGTCCTGGGGAACCGGCTGGGCCTGGTTCTGGCCCGCTTGGGATTGCCCCGAGTTCTGCGTCTGCGCGAGGACGGGATTGAGGGGCACGGCCGCCAGCGCGAGCAGGGCGATGGAGAACAGAGCGGCGGCAAAGCGCCGGGGAGTGAGGAATCTGCGCGGGATGGACATGACAACCTCATTGAACACCAGCATACGGGATTCAGCCGGCGGCACCGAGCGGCGGGATCGGGGTAGCAGGCCTCCAGCATCCACTTGCCGTGAAAGCGGTGGCCGCCCGGCTCGCGGTACTCTTATAGACGTGAAAGTTTGCCTGAAGCCAACCCAATTGCGGTTCTCTGCCCTGCTCCTTGCCCTCTGTCTTGCGGTGACTCCGGGGATTCCGGCGCATCTGTGGGGCCAGTCTCCGAGCGGGGAAACCGCGACCAAAACCAAGCCGAGCGGCCCGCCCGCGACCACGGAATTCTTCCCGCTCAGCCAGGTGCATCGCGGGTTGATGGGGACGGCGTGGACGGTATTTCAGGGCACTACGCCGGAGCCGATGCAGGTGGAGATTCTCGGCATCCTGCGCGGGGCTCGCGGCCCGGGACAGGACATGATTCTGGCCCAACTGCATGGAGCCAAGCCGGATTTCACGGGAGTGGTGGAAGGGATGAGCGGCAGCCCGGTCTACGTCGGCAACAAGCTGCTGGGCTCGCTCTCCTACCGCATCGGCCAGTTCAGCAAGGAGCCGATCGCAGGCATTACCCCGATTCAGCAGATGCTGTCGCTGCGCGATCTGCCAACCGGGCCGGCGCAGCCGCGCCCCAAGCTAGCCACTCCAGTGGAATCACCGGTAGCCCTGCTGTCCAAGACGGGCGGATTGCCGGCATCGTCCGCCGGGCTGCCCGTATCTCAGTCCGGAATGAACTTCCAGGGCATGGAGACGCCCCTGGTGATGAGCGGCTTCCGGCCTGATGCCATCCGTCTGTGGCAGGAGAAGATGGCCGGCACGACCCTCCAATCAGTGGCTGCCGGCGGGATGGGCAGCGGCGCATCGGAGGCGGACCCGGCGATGTCGAAGAGCGCCGAGGCCACGCTGAAGCCCGGTTCGGCGATCAGCGCCCAACTGGTGCGGGGCGATGTCGAAATCGCGGCTACCTGCACGATTACCTACATTGACCCAAA
>JAJZCY010000313.1 GCA_021828835.1 Acidobacteriota bacterium
GGCATAATCCTCTCAGCTCGTCGCTCTCCAAACCACGCAACACCAACCCGGCCAGACGCCGCCCTCGCATGTTCTCGTAAGTTCTTTGGATTCGACACTTACGCAAACCCACGCCGCAACTCCTTTATTTTCCACACTTACGAAAAGCCAAAAACATAACTCCTTTGTTTCTAACACTTACGTGAAAAACACCGCAAATTCCATGCGACAGGATGTGATGTGGCTCACTTGAATGGGTCAGGCCCTCCCGGCCCGCGTTCCGTGACGTCCCTTCGTCACGTGACGAAATGTCGTCGTCGTCACTCGTCGTCACCTCGCCTCGTCACCAGCCCGCCCCATCCGCACTCCGCTTCCGATCCCCTTTGTTTTCTGTCAGCGATCACGGGCGTCCCGCACTTCGCCGGTTTGGCACGCCAGTTGCCTTATCCAGGGCATGGCGCAGGACGAGCCAGCTTACGTTACGAATCACAGTTGAAGAGAATCCGGAGACGATGACCCTCAAACTCGAGGGCCGATTGACCGGCCCCTGGGTGGGCGAACTTGCCCACCTCTGGGAACAAACCTCGCCCCAGCGCGCAGGCAGAAAGATCGCTCTCGATCTGCGCGCGACGACGTTTGCCGATGCCGGCGGGATTCGAGTGCTGCGTTCCATCTACTCGCAGACCGGAGCCACCCTTCTTACCGCAACCCCCTGGACTCAGTACCTGGCCGAAGAGATCGCACGCACAGCCGCCGAAACCAACGAGGAGAAGTAAAATGCAGACCACCCACGAAAACATCCATGCTGTTCCCGCCTACCAGAATGGCGAGTTCTTCTCCCAACTCTCAGAAACCGCGCAGGCCGAGTTCGAAGAGATGGTCTTCGCCTCTGCATATCCGGCACACACCGTGCTGTTCTCCGAGACCCAGTCTTCCACGGGCATCTACATCGTCCTCGAAGGCGAGGTGCGGCTCTCCATCAGTTCCAGCGATGGCCGCCGCCTGAGCTTCCGCATCGCCAAAGCAGGCGAGGTGCTCGGGCTGTCTTCCACCGTCTCCGGCAAAGGCCATGAGATGACGGCGGAGACCCTCTATCCGGCCAAGGTGGCGCACGTCTGCCGCCAGTCCTTCCTCCAGTTCCTCGCTCGCCATCCGGATGCCTATCAGGTGGTCGCCCGCGAGATGATTCGCACCTTCAACGTCGCCTGCGAGCAACTGCGCATGGTCGGCCTGGCTGCCTCCGCGCCCGAGCGCCTCGCCCGCCTGCTGCTGGGCTGGAGCGAAAGCAGCGCCCGCCAGGACAACGTGGCCCGCTGCCGCCTCTCGCTCACCCACGAAGAGATCGGCGAGTTCATCGGCGCTTCCCGCGAGACCGTCACCCGCACCCTCAGCACCTTCAAGCATCGCCGCCTGGTCTCGCAGCACGGTTCCACGCTGACCATTCCCAACCCCAGCGCGCTCGAAACCTACGCTTGCAGCTAAGTTTGTACCTTGTTTCACTTTTGCCCGCTTAGTGGATGTGGAAGGCATCGGGGACGGGCGTTTTCTAGGACAGTTTCTCAATAGTCCGGAGCCTTTGCGGAACTGCCCAGCGGCTGGATTGAATCCAGCCGCTTTTTTCTGCGCACAACATCCGCGCCGGCGCATCTGCTTTGGCTAAGGCTCCGGACAGACGCAGACAATTTGATCACTCGTCAGCCGCGGACTGAATGCCGGCAATGCCCACTACGCATGCGCCGCCTCCAGACGATCGGCGTTCGCAAACTCCTTCTCCGCCTCGCTCAGCGCCTCTTCGAGGATGTCGAGCGCCACCGTCGCCTCTTCTTTACTGACAATCAGCGGCGGCGCCAGCCGCAGCGAATTGGCCCCGCAACCCAGAATCATCAGGCCGCGCTCGAAAGCCAGCGTCTCTACGCGGTTGCGCAGTTCGGGCGCGGGCTCGCGGGTGGCCTTATCCTTCACCAGCTCAATGCCGATCATCAGGCCGCGGCCGCGCACATCGCCGACCATCGGGTGGGTTCTCACCCAGCCGCGCAGCCGCTCCAGCATCAGGCTACCCACGCGCGCGGCATTGCCGATCGCCTCGCGCTCCAAAATATCCATGGTGGCCAGCGCCGCGGCGATGGCAACGGGATTGCCGCCGAAGGTCGAAGCGTGCGAGCCGGGCTTCCAGTCCATCACCCCGGCCCGCGCCATGCACACGCCCAGCGGCATGCCGCTGGCAATACCCTTGGCCATGCACACGATATCGGGCGCGACGCCGGAGTGCTCGATCGCCCACCACTTGCCCGTCCTTCCGCATCCGCTCTGCACCTCGTCGGCCACCAGCAGAATCCCATGCCGGTCGCAGATCGCGCGCAGCTCGCGCAGAAAGTTATCCGGCGCAGGAACGTAACCGCCCTCGCCCTGCACGGGTTCCACAAAGATCGCCGCCACTTCCTCAGGCGGAAGGATAGTTTGGAATAGCCGTTCCTCGATATACCGCGCGCAGCCCAGGCTGAAAGCCTCCTGCTCCTCGGGCCCGCCGAAGCATCCGCGATAGGTATACGGATACGGCACGTGCGTCACCCCCGGCACCAGCGGGGCGAAGCGCCGCTTCTGCTGCGGCTTCGAGGAGGTCAGCGAGAGCGCGCCCATGGTGCGCCCGTGGAAGGCGCCCAGAAACGCGATGATGTGCTGCCGCCCGGTGTGATAGCGGGCCAGCTTGAGGGCACACTCGACGGCCTCGGCTCCGGAGTTGCCGTAAAAGATGCGGTGCGGCCCGGGCATGGGCGCCACCGCCGAGAGCCGTTCCGCCAGATCCGTCAGCCCTTCGTAGTAGAAATCCGTGCCCGAGATGTGGATCAGCTCCGCCGCCTGCTTCTGGATTGCGGCCACCACCTCCGGATGGCAGTGGCCGGTGGAAACCACGGCGATGCCTGCCGAAAAATCGAGAAACTCATTCCCGTCTGCGTCTTCCACGCGCACCCCGCGGCCTCTCTTCGCCACCAGCGGATAGCTGCGCGTGTAGCTGGGGCTGATCCACTGGCCATCGGCTTCAATCGCCGCTTTGCCTTGGGGGCCGGGAAGTGAAGTAACAAGCCTGGGACCGAACGTTGCGTGCAATTCCTGCTGATTCATGAGCTGCCTCCTCGGGCGTGAGCGAGCAGCGTTCCTTGCCTGGCCGATCGGGCGACGGCACAGCGGGTCATCGGCGGCGCGCTGCCAATGGATCCATGGACCCCCGGGCGGGATCCGAAGCACGGGCGAAGCTTTCCGGGTGGGGGCTAATCGCCGAAGAGATTGGGGCGGGTGCGGATGGGCAGAATCAGGAGGTGCTGCTGTCCGCAGATCTCCCGCTCGCACGATTGCGACAGCCGTACCGTGGGCGGCACCGGCAGCAAGCCGCGTTCAACCCGCGTCTGCATGGCAAACTCCGCTGGCCCCGAGCATACCACGAGCTGATCCCGCCTTGCACCCATGGCCGGCCGGCTGCAGGGCAATCGCATGAACATCATTTGAGTCCGAGGAGTTCGGCGCGATAGTTGTCGGAAGTGGCGGCGATGAGTCTTCGGGCTTTGACGCCGCCTTTGCGTTTGATCGGATCGAGGCGTATGAGGT
>JAJZCY010000314.1 GCA_021828835.1 Acidobacteriota bacterium
GACCTAGTTCTAATGGTCTTTGCGGTGAACGTGTATCCTACCCACTTCCCCAGCCTGCTCAGGCATGCGCTGGGACGCGTCACCGAGGGTGAGCGCGGCTTTATTCCCGCCACCGAATATTCCAAGCTTTTTCGCAATGCGCGAATCTATCTGGCGATTTACCTGGTGGTGATCGCGGCAGCTGTTCTCTGGCACAGTTGGCTTCCGATCTTCTTATTCGTGCTGCCGCAGTTTTTTGGCACGTGGCTGATGGTGGTTCACAACAGTACCCAGCACGCCGGCCTGGCGGAGAATGTGCTGGATCATCGACTCAATTGCCGCACGGTCAACATGAACCCGATCAGCAGGTTCATCTATTGGAATATGAATTATCACCTGGAACACCACATGTTCCCTCTGGTCCCCTATCACTCTCTTTCTAAGCTGCATGAGGTCATCCGGAGCGACTGCCCTCCACCGTATCCCTCCATTCTCGCCGCCTGGCGAGAAATTCTTCCCGCTCTCCTGCGCCAAAGGAAGGATCCGGCCTATCACGTGAAGCGACGTCTCCCCTCCCCGAAGCCGCGGGTGCGCGAATCGTGCTTCGTGTCAGAGGAGGCACCGGACGCGAATGGCTGGCTTCAGGTATGTGCGGCAGCCGATCTGCGCCGACCTGAAGCAATCCGCTTCGACCACGGACGCAAGTCGTTCGCGTTGTATCGCGATGCAGAGGGAAATCTCTTTGCGACCGACGGATTCTGCACACACGGAAATACGCATCTAGCCGACGGACTTGTGATCGGGGGGACCATTGAGTGCCAATCTGCGACTGGATGGCGCAACGACAGATGCAGCGCTTCGCCTCTTTCTCATCGGACGCACGTTAAAAAGATGGAATCCATTGCTATGCGATCCGGGAACCGTCGCCGGGTCTCCATAGAACGCAGTCAACCGGCATCGGCCGTCTGCTCCACCACAGGCGGCTACGGAATCGGAAGGTGCACGATCTCCGGCTTCAGCTCGCCATCCTGCTGGAGGGTCAGGTACCCGATCGTCACCGGCAGCTCGAACCGCCGCGGCCCGCACGAGCCGGGATTGAAATACAGCACGCCCTTCTTGTGGTGGAAATTGGGAACGTGCGTGTGGCCGTAGAGCACCGCCGCAAACTTGGCCGCCGCCGGATCCAGGTGCAGCGTCTTCAGGTCGTGCAGCAGGTAAAGATAGTGCGAACCGCCGCGCCCGTCCTCAGCCAGAAACACATCGGTCTCCGGCAGCTTGGCGCATGCGCCCTCGCGATCCACGTTGCCGCGGATGGCCGTCACCGGCGCGATCTTTTCCAAAGCCTCGAGCACCGCGGGCTTGCCCACGTCGCCGAGATGGAGAATCTGATCGACTCCTTCGAGCGCCGGCAAAACTTCGGGCCGGAGCAGACCGTGGGTATCGCTGATGACACCGATCTTCACAGGCCCAGCTCCAGCCGCGTGCGCGGGTCCAGCTCATCGCGCAGCGCATCGCCCAGGAAATTGAAGCCCAGCACCGCGCCCGCCACCGCCAGCGCCGGGAACACCACCAGGTGCGGCGAGTCGAACAGGTGCATGCGCGCATCATTGAGCATCGATCCCCAGCTCGGCGCGGGCGAGGGGATGCCGAGCCCCAGGAACGAGAGGGTGGCTTCCGCCAGAATCACTCCGGCCATGCCGATGGCCGCCTGCACCAGCACCGGCTGGACGATGTTGGGCAGGATGTGCCGGAAGAAGATCCTCAGCCCGCCCGCACCCAGCGCCCGCGCCGCATCTACGTACTCGCGGTCGCGCACCGCCATCACCTGCGCCCGAACCAGGCGCGCGTAGCCGGCCCAGCCGCCGATCGCCAGCGCCAGCACCAGGTTGGAGAAGCCGGGCCCCAGAAACGCGGCAAAGGCGATGGCCAGCAGGATGCCCGGCAGCGCCTGAAAAGTGTTCATGGCAAACGTGGTCAGCGCGGTATCGACCCAGCCGCCCAGGTAGCCGGCCAAGCCGCCTATCGCCAGTCCCAGCGACAGCGACACGCTGACCACGCAGACCGAGACGGCCAGCGAGATGCGCGCGCCGTAAAGCAGCCGGGCCAGCGTGTCGCGGCCCAGCTCGTCCGTGCCGGCCCAGTGGTGCAGCGACGGCCCCTGAAGCCGGTGCAACAGGTCGATGGACGCGGGATTGTAGGGCGTCAGCCACGGGGCGGCCAGTCCGCATCCCACGAAAAGGCTGAGGAGCAGGACACCAAGAACGGCCAGCGGCTGGCGGCGGACGCGCAGGCGAACCTGGCGCAGCGGCTTGAAATCGGGAAACAGCATCGGCAAACCCAGCATACCGCGACACATTGCGTCGAGATCGGTCTAAGAGACTGTATGAAGTTCTTCCTCCTCCTCTTGCTGAGCGTGATGCCGCTCGCCCGGGCCGCGCAGTCGTCCTACGATCCCTCCGCCGACACTGGTCCCGCCGCCAACCTGAGCGGCGACGCCGAGCAGATCTTCGCCCTCGGCAACCAGGCGCGGCAGCAGGCTGGCATCGCTCGCCTGCAATGGGATGCGGCCCTGGCCAACGCCGCCCTGGCGCACTGCCGCCGCATGGCGATGGAGGGCCCGATCGCCCACCGTTACGGAGGCGAGCTCGACGTAGCCGGCCGCGCCGCCCTGGCTGGAGCGCATTTCAGCGTGATTGAAGAAAACGTCGCCATCGGCCCGTCAGCGCCGCAGATTCATGAGGAGTGGATGCACTCGCCCGGGCATCGCGCCAACCTGCTCAGCCCTCAAGTGGATCGCGTGGGTGTTGCCGTGGTGGAAGCGCACGGTGTTCTCTACGCCGTCGCCGACTACTCCCGCGCGGTCCGCAACCTGAGCGCGGCAGAGGCTGAGGCGCGCGTCGCGGGACTCCTCCGGCCCAGTGGCGTAGCCATCCTTGGCAATCCCGCCATGGCGCGAGCCGCCTGCCGCACCGATGTTGGCATTCCCGCCGGCGCACCGGAACCGCGCTTCATCATGCGCTGGCAAAGCGGCGACCTCACGCAACTGCCCAAGCAGCTTGTCGACCGGCTGAGCTCCGGCCACTACCGCCAGGCCGAGGTGGGCAGTTGCCCCGCGCACCTCTCGCAGAACGCCTTCTCCGCCTATCGCGTGGCCGTGCTGCTGTACTAGCTGCCTCAGCCAAAATACTGGTGCTCGCGCCAGAATTGGGCCCACGGTTTGCGCAGCGGTCCGCAGATAAAGATCTCGGGATGACGCCGGCTCTCCTCGTTCTGCACCCCTTCGCGGTTGCCATTGCGGCCGGCAAGGCGACAGCCGGTAAACAGCGCATTGGCATCTTCCCCGCCCAGCCCGATCACGATCAACGTCGTAGGCGCCGGACTCGGGTAGCCCCACAGCCACTCGGAGTTGGTGGTGCCGATCGGAGCGGGCAAGCCGTAAGCCCTGCCCAGGTTGTCGATGGCCCCGAACTCGCCGTAGTTCCAGGTGCTGATGCCGAGCTGCGCGCGCTGCTCCGGAGGCAGCGAATCGCGAATCTGCGCCACCGTCTGCACCAGTTGGTTCCAGCCGATTTCCTCGCGCAGATCCGAGTCCGGCG
>JAJZCY010000039.1 GCA_021828835.1 Acidobacteriota bacterium
AACCGGTCTGCGGGTTTATGCTGGAGGACTAGGCTGGCAAAACAGGATTTCAGTGTTTGTAGTTTGGGGCCAGGAATGTGTTTGGATTCCACTCCCCGGGCCGGCAGGCGAGCCGTTCGCAAGAGGCGGCTGGATGCACGGAGCGGAGAGGTAAGGGCCTCAGAGGAGAAGTGATTTGCAGGTGGATTCGGGAATTTGGGGTCGTTGTCGTTCTGCTGTTTTCTTCCTGATCTGCGGAGCGGCGCTGGCGGCCATGGCCGGTTGCCATCATTCTCCCTCCGCGGATGTGGTTGCCACGGTCAACGGGAAGGAAATTCTGCGCTCGGACCTGGATCGCTACTACAAGGCGAGCCTGGGCGAGAATGCGCAACAGCCGTCGCCGGTGGAGGCCAACATCCGGCGGCTGCAGCTTCTGCACCAGATGATCCAGGACGAGATCCTGCAACAGCGCGCGGCCAAGGAGAACCTGGCCGCCACGGATGAAGACGTCAACGCCAAGCTGACCGAGATCAAGGCGCCCTACACCCAGGACGAGTTTTACGCGCAGCTCAAGCAGCGCAACCTGACGCTGGACGACTTCAAGCGCGACCTGCGCCGCTCGCTCACCACGCAGAAGCTGCTGAACAAGGAGATCGAGTCGCGCATCAACATCACCGACGCGCAGATCGCGGCCTACTACAACCAGCACAAGTCCGAGTTCAACTTCGTGGAGCCGCAGTACCACCTGGCGGAGATCGTGGTCACTACCGCGCCCGCGCCGCAAACTGGCAACCTGCAAAACAACAAGGCCACCAACCCAGCCGATGCCACCAAGAAGATCCAGACGCTGCACAATCGTCTGGAGAGCGGTGAGGATTTTGGCGCGCTGGCGATGAACTTCTCCGAGGATCCGAACACCGCTTCGAACGGCGGGGACATGGGCTTCATTCCCGAGTCGCAGCTCAAGACCAACCCGGAGATCTACAACGCGGTGAGCCAGCTCAAGCCCGACCAGATCACGCCGGTGCTGCCCATCTACGACAACGCTTCGCCGAATCATAAGGTCAGCGGCTACGCAATCTTCAAGCTGATCGCGCGCGAACCGGCCGGCCAGCGCCAGTTGAACGACCCGCGCGTGCAGCAGGCCATCCACCAGCTCCTGCACGAGAGCGAAAAGCAGTTGCTCCAGAGCGCCTACTTCGAGATGCTGCAGGACCAGGCAAAGGTACGCAACTACTACGCCGAGCAGATTCTGAAGCAGGGCTCACCCGTGCAGTAGTTCGCCAGACTGTCCGCTGTTTCACGCGCCCCGGGGGCATAGCTCCCGGGCGTTCTGCTTGTGGAGAGAGGCGCAGCAGGGCGCGGCGACGGCCGCGCCCTGCTGCTTCAGCGGCTGTAGGTAAATACGCCGCATAGGGCGCTGGAGTTGTTCATGGCGTCGATGGTCATCTGCGGCGCCGCGGATCCGGAGAAGAACGCCACGCGCAGTTCGCGGCCGCTCACATAGGTGGCCATCCATTCGGTTTCGTCGGTGCCGCACAGCGTGTTGTGGTGCAGAAAGCGCTTCTCCGCGGGAATCTTCAGCCGGTAAAGGTCGCCGTTGGCGCCGGTATTGATGTCGGCGGCGAAGACCGCGCTGACCTCGGCAGGGGTGAGCCGGCGGATCTCGGCCAGGGGAAAGCTGCTGAAGTTGATGGTCACCCGGGTGGGAGCGATGGCGATATCGCCGGTGATGGAGTTGGCCGCGGAGCTGGCAGCCCGCCAATAGCCCTTGTCCTGCGCGGAGGCGGAGAGAGCGCCACCCAGCAGCAGGCCAGCGGCGAGGAAAATTCGGAATTTACCCATGCTTTGAGGATGCCATCCGGCCGCTATTGCAGGCAAACGCGGCCTCGCCCGCAGCAAGAAAAAGCCCCCGCGGGGGCGGGGGCCTTCTCTTCGAGCGGAAGCGGGTTTACTTCATCTTGCCGTTGGAATCCATCACGATACCGCCGGTCTCGGACGCCGCATTTTTCTTGGCCTCGTTGGCCTTGCGGGTTCCCATGGCGTCGGTACGCCACTTCTCCGCCATGGCCAGATCCTGCTTGACCAGGGCCGGCTTGCCATAGTCGACGTCGGCCTTGCGGCGATAGATCAGGTTCAGGTAAGCCATCGCGTCGTCGTAGTTAGGCCGATCCTTGACCGCCTGGTTGAGATAATCCAGGCCTTCCTGGACGAGCGCAGCATTCTGCGCGGCCAGCGGCTCCATGATCTTCTTGGGAGCTTTGACGTTGCCTTCGCCGTCGTCGTTGAGGCCGGCCGGCTGCAGCGCTTTCAGCGTGTTCTCGTGCGCCTCGGTCCAGTCGATGACGCCCACCGTATAGGCGGCCTCGGCATCGTGCGGATTCAGCGCCAGAACCTTCTTCTGCCATTCCTTGGCCTTTTCCAGGTTCTTGATGCTGAAGTAAATGCCGGCGATCTGCTTGACGCTGTTGATGTCGCTGGGATCCTTGGCCAGAACATCCTTGAAGATCCCGATGGCCTGATTGGCGGTCTTGAGATTCTCCGGCGTATCCAGGCCGGGGACCACGTTCTGGGCGAGCGCCGTGGCCAGGTAGGTCTTGGCCATGGGAAGATTCGGATCGAGCTGGGTCGCCCTCTGGAAGTGGCCGATCGCCTCTTCGTAGTGGGCGCTCTTGTAGGCGTCTACGCCCTTGTTCAACTGATCGCGGGCTTGCAGTTGGTTGCACCCGCTCATGGAAAGCACCATGCCGGCCAAGGTCACCGCGAGCGCCGTAATACGTGCGGGTCCGTTCATCTCAGTCTCTTCTCCTTCAGGCCGGCGTTGCCGCCGCCGCGCCTGGAATCTTTTCGAACTGGCTGCGGGCAGGGAGCCGGAACCAGAACAGCAGCGATTATATTTAACCTGGCTCCGGGTGATAATTCCGGAGGGTAATTTCGAAGGGCGTTCCGTTCTTCCGCCCTGTCTGTCTTGCAACCCTACCGCCCGAGGCAGCTCCGGAGGAGCACTGGGGAGCGGACCGCGTCCGCTCGTGCCCCAGTTACTGACCGGCCTGGATCTTCGGCGTCATCAAGCCGATGTGATCCACGTTGGCCGCCTTGCCGATGTCGATCACGTCCGCGATGTACTCGAAGTTGACGTTGTCATCGCCCTTCACGAACATCACCCGCTCGGCGCGGTTGGCGTAGATCTGGGTCAGCTTGGCCAGCAGCTCCGAATGCGCCACGTCGGTGTCGTTGATCTTGTAGGCCGGGGCTGCGCCGGGGCGATACAGGACCTGGACCACGATGGTGCGGTCGTTCGGCTGCTGCTGTTTCTGGGGATTCTTGGGGGGCTGGGGCACCAGGGCATCCAGGCCCTTGGGTGTGACCGGCACGATGACCATGAAGATGATCAACAGCACCAGCAGAATGTCGATCATCGGCGTGACATTGATGTCGGCCATGTTGCCGCCGCCGCCGCCTGTTGTCATTGCCATGACGTAAACTCCTCGTTGGCTCGAAATCGATTAAAGCTTGCGGAGAGACTACTCGCCGCCGGCGAGATCGCCGCTCTTCTTCTGGACCAGCAGACCGACTTCATCCACGCCCGCGGTGCGCACATCATCGATGGCGTCCTCGACGGCGCGATACTGAGCGCGCGCATCGGCGCGGAAGAAAATGGTTTTGTCGGTTTTGTCGGCCAGCTTGGTCTGCACCAGGCTGCCCAGCTGGCTGGGATCCACCTTGTTCTGCCCCAGGAACACACTGCCATCACGGGTGACGGCCACGACGATGGCGTCGTCCTTATCCGCGTCCGGCATAGCGACGGCGTTGTCCACCTTGGCCATGTCGATCTGGACCTTGTTCTGGAGCATGGGGGTGATCACCATGAAGATGATCAACAGCACCAGCATCACGTCCACCATGGGCGTGACATTGATGTTGGAGTTTACCTTCTTGCCTTCGTCGCGAACTGCAACCGCCATTGTGGGGCTCCGTACTTCAGAGATATGCCCGGACCCCGGGTCCGGCTTTCCTTTGGGAGGGCGTTGAGGTTCAGCGCGCGGGGCGAAAGAGGGTCAGTCTTCCGTCCCGCACGAGATTCTCGCCCAAAGCCGCTCAGCTTAGCGCTTGTGGCTCTGCTTGATGAAGTAGTCGATCAGCTCGCTCGAGGAGTTGTCCATCTCGACATCAAACGCCTCGACGCGGCCGGTGAAGTAGTTGAACGCCATCACGGCGGGGATGGCCACGAGCAGACCGAAGGCGGTGGTGACCAGGGCTTCCGAAATACCACCGGCGACCGCGCCGATACCCGAGGTCTTCTGGGTGGCGATCTGCTGGAAGGCGTTCAGGATGCCGACCACGGTGCCGAACAGGCCGACGAAGGGAGCGGTGGCGCCGATGGTGGCGAGCACCGAGAGGCCCCTCTTCAGCTTGGCGTGCACGATGGCCTCGGCGCGCTCCAGAGCGCGGCCTGAGCTCTCGATGGTCTCCTCGGTAGGAGCGCCGGCCGAAGCGCGGAACTCCTGCAGGCCGGCGGTAACCACCTCGGCCAGGTGCGACTTCTTGTTGCGGTCAGCAATCTTGATGGCTTCCTCAAGCTTGCTGTCCTTGAGCGCGCCCGCGACCTTGGGAGCGAATTCGCGCGACTGCTTGCGGGCTGCGGAGAAATAGAGGTAGCGGTCGATCATCACGGCCAGAGACCAGATCGACTCGATGAACAGAAGGATGGCCACGGCGCGGGCCAACCATCCCATGTGGCCCCACAGGCCCATGGGGCTGAAGCTGACCGTTTGCTCATCCTGGAACATGGCCAGGCTGTTGACCGCGTGCGATGCAAAGTGCGTGAGCTGAGCGAGAATCACTGAATCGTTCCTCCTAAGGAGTTTGTGAGCTGGATGGATCCGCCGGCGGCGGGGTTAAGAATGCAGCAGAGAGAGCAGAAGCCACACTCAGGTCTGAGTTAGGCCTCCTCTAGAGACGCAGCAGGAGGCCAGAAGTCTGAATCAACCACCCAGGGTGAAAATCACGTTCACCGTGGTCTCGACCTCAACCGGCTCATTATTGAGCAGATAGGGCCGGTAGCGCCATTGCCGTACGGCATCCAGAGCGGCCTCTTGCAGCATGGCCGGTCCGCTGATCACGCGCAGATTCTCAATCTGCCCGGTCTTGGAGATGGTCGCCTGCAAAACCACCGTGCCCTGGACGCGCGCCGCCTTGGCGATCGGCGGGTAAATAGGCTGAACCTTGGAGATCAGCATGCCCACCATGACGCCGGCGGAGATGGCGACCTTCTTGGGAGCGGCGGCCTTCACCTTCGGTCCGTTGCCGCTGCCGAAGATGCTACCCATGACGCCCGCTCCGGAACCACCCATCCCTTCCATGCCGGCCACACCAAAGCTCGACGGCGGAGCTTCCTTGGTGGTAACCATGGCGATGTTCTTGGGAATCCTGGTCGGCGCAGTCAGCTGATTGTTCATCATCTCCGACTGCACATGCACCACATGCACCTGCTGAGGCGGCGGCGGCGGGGGCGGGGGCGGGGGGGGCGGAGGCGGCGCAAACAGCATGGTCTCCATGGCTGCCTTGGGGAGCGCTTCAGGGTAGATCAGGGGAATCAGAATCAGCAGGAACAAGATGGAGCCATTGAGGATGAAGGTAAACATCATCCAACGGCCACTCTTGGTCGCTTTCCTGATCTTGCCCGAGGATTCAAATGTGGAATCTTCAAACATAGCCAGCCTCGAATCGGGTGGTTTGGTTACCTTAAGTTAGACACCGCCGAAACAGAAATTGTTCCCGCGGAAGCCGTGCCCTAAATAGAAGCGAAATCACCTTACCAGATGGGCCTCTGCCCTGCCAACTTACCGGAACAAGCCGTTTGTTTGGGTAGGTTCTTAACCCCGGGCCGGTGCGGCCCGGGGCAAACGATCCGTACATTGTGTTTGCCTAAAAATGCCTGAAAATAACCGCTGCTCTACATAGATGCAAAATTTATCGGCTGCGCCGTGCCGCGGGAAGCGCTACCGACCCGCCCTTTTTCGACCGCGATTCCTGCCAGGCCACCAGCATCGGCGCGGCCACCGCGATCGAAGAATAAGTCCCGATAAGAATACCTACCACCAGGGCAAATGAAAAGCCCCTTAGCACCTGGCCGCCGAAAATATAGAGAGAGAGGACAGTCAGGAAGGTGAGGCCCGAGGTCAGCACGGTCCGGCTCAGGGTCTGGTTGATGCTGCGGTTGACCAGGTCGGGCAGCGGTTCGCGCCGGCTGATGCGCAGGTTTTCGCGGATGCGGTCGAAGACCACAATGGTGTCGTTCATCGAGTAGCCAACCAGCGTCAGGATGGCGGCAATCACCGTCAGACTGATCTCCTGGCCGGTGAGCGCGAAGAAGCCAACCGTGATCAGAGTGTCATGGAAGCAGGCGATCACCGCGGCCACGCCGTAGATCAACTGGAACCGGAACCACAGGTAGACCAGCATGCCCAGCAGCGAATAAAGGGTGGCCAGGGCCGCCTGCCGTTCGAGCTGGTGGCCGACCGTTGGACCCACCACCTGCACATTGCGGATGGCGAAGGGATCGTTATAGTGCTGCGTGAGGGCGGTTTCGATCTGCCGCCGGCCCGCGTCCAGGGTGTTCTCGTTCATCCGCTCGGGCAGGCTGATCAGAACTTCGCGATTGGCCGCCTGGCCGAAGGTGGTGATGCGCGCGTCGCGGATGCCGGTGGCATCGATCGCGGCGCGAATCTTGTTCAGGTCCGGCGCGTTCTGGAAGCGTACTTCAACCTGCGTGCCGCCGCGGAAATCGACGCTGAGCGGCACTGGGCTGTGCAGCCCTTCCACGGTGTGCACCCAGTTCCAGCTCATCTTCACAATGCCGGCAACGCTGAAGATCAGCGAGAAGGCGAGGAAGTACCACTTCTTCCCCAGCCAGTCGACTTGAACGTCATGAAAAAATTCCACTGCATATCTCCAAAATTCAGCTTCTAGCTTTTAGCTTCCAGCCGTTCCCTGCTCATCTGCGGCTGCTTCGAGAAGGCATCTGGAAGCAGGCGGCTGGAAGCGAGTGGCTGCCGTTAGATCGAGACCATTTCGCCCGGCTTGAGCCTGTTCAGGTGCGCCTCGAAGATCACCCGCGAGACGTAGACGGCGGTGAACAGGTTGGCCAGCAGACCGAAGGTCAGCGTGACGGCAAAGCCCTTCACCGGGCCGGTTCCGAACAGGAACAGGATGGCTGCCGAGACAATGGTGGTCACGTGCGTATCCACGATGGTCACCCAGGCGTGGGCAAAGCCCTGATCCACCGCCGCCGCGGCGGCCTTGCCGGCGCGGATCTCTTCGCGGATGCGCTCGAAGATCAGCACGTTGGAGTCGACGCCCATACCTATGGTCAGGATCACGCCGGCGATGCCGGGCAGCGTCAGCGTAGCCCCGGAAAAGCCCATGAATCCAAGCAGGATGACCAGGTTCAGGAACAGCGCCAGGTCGGCATTGACCCCCGAGCCGCGATAGTAGACCAGCATGAAGGCCCACACCAGCAGCACGCCCACAATCGCGGCGGTAACGCCCTCGCGGATGGAGTCGGCGCCCAGCGAGGCGCCCACGGTCTGCTGCTGGAGATAGACCAGCGAGGCCGGCAGAGCGCCGGTGCGCAGCAGTTTGGAGAGGTCCATGACCTCCTGCTGGCTGAAGGAGCCTTCGATCTCGCCCTGGTCGCGGATGCCGCTCTTGATGACGGCAACTTCGCGCACCCGGCCGCCCATCATCACCGCCATGCTCTTGCCGACGTTGTTGCTGGTGAAGTCCCAGAAGCGGTTGCCGGCCTCATCGGTCAGCGTGAAGTCCACGGTGCGCTGGCCGGTGTTGGGATTGGTGCCGGGCTGGGCCGAGCGGAAGTCGCTGCCGGCCACCACCGAGACCCGCTTGAGCACATAGACCCGATCCGAGCTGTCATTGGTGGAACCGGAGCCGTGTACCAGCTCATCCTCGGGAGGAAGCGTGCCACCCAAGGCGGCGATGGCGGACTGCTCGTCGGAGTAGCCGTTGGGATCGCCCTCGACCTCGTGGATCTCAAGACGGGCGGTGGACTGGATGATGGTCTTGACGCGATCCAGATCGCTGACGCCGGGCAGTTCCACCAGGATCTGGTTGGCGCCCAGGTTGTACTCCTGGATCAGCGGCTCGCTTACACCCAGCGAATCGACGCGGTCGCGAATCGTCTCAATGGCCTGCTGAAGGGTCTTGGCCTCCAGGTCGCGCTCCACCTGCGGCTTCATGGTCAGCGTGAAGCTGCCGGTGCCATTGCTGTTGATGTCGTACTCGTTGGAGTACTTCTGATCGAGCAGCGAGCTCACCGCGCTGGAGTTGTTGGGGCTGACACCGTCGATCTCGATCAGCTCCGGCTTGCCGCTCTCATCATGCTTCAATGGATCGGGCTTGAAGACCTGCGAGAAGCCCAGGTTGGCGGCCTTGAGATCCTGCTGCACGCGCGCGGCGGTGTTGTCGGTCTCGGCATTGACGGCTTCCTTCACCTGCACCTGCAAGATCAGGTGAGCGCCGCCGCGCAAGTCCAGACCCAGGTGGATCCGCTTGGTCAGCGCGGTCGCCAAATCCTTGCCGCTCAGCCCGCCCGGCACTCCGAAGATGCCGTACAGGAAGACAACCAGCACGGCGATGATCAGCGCAACCTTGTTCTTGAGATTCTTTTTCATTTTCCCGCTTCTCTGCTTGAAAAAAGTAAAGCACGGAGGGCACAGGCCGCCGCGCGGCCGAGTTACTCCGAGGTCTCCTGGGTGGTCACCGAGGCGATGGCGCTCTTGGCAATCTCCAGCTTCAGATTGTCAGGAGCCACGCGGATGATGACGGCATCGTCCTTAAGCGAAAGAATGACCCCGCGAATGCCTCCGGCCGTCGTGATCCGGTCGCCGGCCTTGACCGCCGCCAGCATGGACTGCCATTGCTTCTGCCGCTTCTGCTGCGGCCGGATCATGAGGAGGTAGAGAACTCCAATCAGGAGCAGGGGCAGAAGAAGGGTCATCCCTCCGCTCGCCGCCGAAGGCGCAGCCAAAAGAATCGCTGTTGCCGCCATAGTTATTGCCACACTCATCCTTTGCTTGCCCGGCGAACTCTAGCGCCCTCCGGGCACAGGAATTGCCGCCCAGGCGGAACTCCCGTGGAAAGATTTGTCTCCGGGAACGGTCCTGCGATTGGCCCTCATCCTCCGGCTGCGCTGCACGCCGCAACTGCCTGGCTTGTTGCGCAAAAGGATCGAACCGCTAACGGGAAACCGCTATGGCCGCAACGATTCACCATGCGGCGGCCCAGGCGCTGAAAGCAGGAACCGAATCACGCCGCCATACTGCCGCGGAGCATCTCCCCAACCCTGCCTTCGACTGCTTCCTGTTCGACACAGCGCCCCCCTGGATTTGCGGCACGGGAAACCAGGACCGTCCAGGCCGTCCCTACCGCCCGCATGCCAAAAGAGTGCCTTTCAAGATAAGATACGCGCGGCCGGTAGCGTGTCAAGGACAGGGAATGTGGACATACGCAGCGTCGGCCCCCGCTGTCACGGACGAAACCAGCCCCACCTTCGCTTCAGTTGCAGGTCGAAGTCCCGGATCCGCGAACCGCCCCCTTACAAACCGCTTACGTTCCTGCTACTCGAGCCTTATCGTTGCTAGCGTTCACTGAGGTTACGGCGCATTGTAGGCCCGCTGTTCCAATTCCCGGGGGGGGGCGGCCTGCACACCGCAATGCCAGCGCGAGACGGAGCCTCATGCATCTTTCCTGGGAACAATGGAGCATCGTCATCCCCTTCGGGATTTCCGTCGTCTTCCTGCTCTGGTTCCTCTGGAACCTGTGGCAGGAGGGAAAATAACAGGAGCATCTGGGAATTGGCACGGCTGCTCAGCGCGGAGCCGGTGCCGCCGAATCGCCAGCCTCCTCGCCGGAGTCCTCCACCAGCACGGCCGAGCCGGGCACAAAGTTGAAGACGACGGGGTCTTTGCCCGCAGGACGGAAGAGGATGCGCATGGGGTCGCGCTGCCACTCCGGCACGGCGCACGCCGGCCGGGGATGATTGGCCGCATCGAAGGCGGAAAGCTTTTTCGAGAGCACCGGACGGCGCACCCCGATCTGCGCCACGACCGCGTAGAGGCTCTTGCCGCTGGCGGTGATGCCGCAGTAAGCGCCGTAGTCCCGGAACCAGGCCACCTGGCTGACCCCGGGATCGTAGTCGGGCAGGCGCAGCGCGGCGATGTGGCCGCTGGTGCGGTCCACCAGCAGCCACGGGCCGCGCTGCCACGCCCACTGGCCGAGTTTGTCGCCCGGCAGCGTGTCGTTGAGCCGCAGGGCGCGGCGCACCACGAAACTGCGGTCGGTCACATCGTGGGCATCGCCTGTGGTCCACTCCTTCACAACGCCGTCGACCAGCAGCGCGCGAATGCGCAGCGCCTCTTCGCCGGGCGCTGCGCCGGCAGGATCGCCCGCCGGCGAATAGGCGACGCTCCGGGCGGCCCCCAGAACCACGGCATGTCTTTTGGTGGCAGCGGCAGCGGGCAATAAAAGAGTGAAAAACAGCAAACAGACCAGAGTCCGGACAGGAATCTTCATTAGAGCCTCGCGGCTTGCACGCGTCTGGCGCGTGGATTCTCGATCTCCGGGGAAAGAACATAGTAACGCGGCGGGCTAGGCGCGGGCGGTGGACGCCCGCGCGACAGCCGCCCAGGGGCCCGGCGCTACAGATCACGTCCGGGCGTAGCGCCGGTCTCCAGACCGGCTGTCCCGAGGGCCTCCTAGCCCTCGGACCACGCCCACGTCCAGTTGAGCAAACCACCTTGCCGGCGGCAGGAGCAGCGGCGGCCCCGTTTTAAAATGAGCTTGTTATGGAGTCACTCTCCCGTCACCGCTGTCTCATTTATGAGGGAGCCCCGTCGCGGCAGTTGCCCGCGCTGGCCGCGGCTGCGCAAGAAAAGCTCCAGCAGAACCATCGCTGCCTTTACCTCAACAGCCCTCCAATGGTCGCCGGGATGCGTTCCGCCCTTGCGGCTATCGGGGTGGATGTGGCCGCGGAAACTGCTCGGGGCAGCCTGGTGTTGACGTCTGCGCAGCACATGCCGGACGGCTATCAATTCAGCGTGGACGCCCTGATCCGCACACTGGGTGCCGCGCTCGAAGCGGCTCTGCGCGACGGCTACAGCGGGCTGTGGGCCACCGGGGATATGGCCTGGGAGTTCGGACCGGCCAATGACTTCTCCAAGCTGCTCGAATACGAGTGGCATCTCGAGGAATTCATGCTTGCCCACCCGGAGATGAGCGGTGTCTGCCAGTATCGGGCGGATATTCTGCCTCGCGCCGCGATGCGGCACGGTCTTCTGACGCACAGCTCGATCTTCATTAACCAGACGCTGTCGCTGCTCAATCCCCAGTATTTGCGGCCCGAACAGCGTACTGCGGGGGCGAGCGAAAAGATCGAGCTGGATGCCGCGATCAATCAGATCCTCTCCCAGGAAGCACTGAACTAGCCGGGCCGGGGCTACTCTTTCCTTCCGGAGCGCCGGTCTCCTGACCGGCTCGGCTGTCCCGAGGGCTTCTGCCCCTCGGACCACAATACGCATACAACTGCGGAGGAAGCGCTGGCGCGCTACCGAATACCGGCCGCCTCCACTGCGCGGGCCACGCGGAAGGCGGTGCTTTCGCCGAGCGGCCGCGCCAGCACCTGCATGCCGACCGGCAAACCTGCCGCGGTTGCGCCGCAGGGCACCGTCACGCCACAGATGCCGGCCAGGCTGGCCGTCACCGTGTAAATATCGGCCAGATACATGGCCAGCGGATCGTCGGTCTTCTCGCCCAGCTTGAATGCAGGCACAGGCGAGGTAGGCGTTAGAATGGCGTCCACCTCGGCAAAGGCGCGCAGAAACTCCTCCGCCAGGATGCGGCGCACCTGCTGCGCCTTGCGGTAATAGGCGTCGTAATAGCCGGCGGAAAGTGCGTAGGTGCCCAGCAGGATGCGGCGCTTGACCTCGGCGCCGAATCCCTCGTCGCGCGAGTGGCGATACATCTCAGCGAGCGTGGCCGACTGCGGCGAGCGGTAACCGTAGCGCACGCCGTCGAAGCGCGCCAGGTTGGCGCTGGCCTCGGCGGTGGCGATCAGATAATAGGTGGGCACCGCGTATTTCGTGTGCGGCAGCGAGATCGGCTTGACCTCGCAGCCCGCCGCCTTAAGCGCGTCAATTCCCTTCTCGATGGCGGCGCGCACCTCAGGATCGAGCCCTTCGGCAAAGTACTCGGCCGGCACGCCCAGGCGCAGGCCGGCGGCGGGCTTGTCGCTTTCGGCGGCATAGTCTTCCACAGGCGCCGGCGAACTGGTGGCGTCCTTGGCATCGTGACCGGCAATCACATGCAGCAGCGTGGCCGCATCGCGCACGTTCGCGGCAAAGGGGCCCACGCGGTCGAGCGAGGAGCCGAAGGCGATGAGGCCATACCGGGAGACACGCCCATACGTGGGCAGCACGCCCACCACGCCGCAGAAGCTGGCGGGCTGGCGAATGGAACCGCCAGTATCGCTGCCCAGCGTGGCTACCGCCATGTTGGCTGCAACCGCCGCGGCTGAACCGCCGCTGGAGCCGCCCGGAACCCGCTCGGGATCGACCGGATTGCGGACCGGCCCATAGGCGGAGTTCTCGTTCGAGGAGCCCATCGCGAATTCATCGCAGTTGATTTTGCCCAGCAGCACCGCGCCCGCCGCTTCCAGCCGCGCCACCGTGGTGGCGTCGTAGGGAGGATGGTAACCCTGGAGGATCTTCGAGCCTGCCGTCGCCGGCGCGCCCTTCATCACCAGCACGTCCTTGATGCCCACCGGAATGCCGGCCAGCGCGGGCAGCGGATCGCCCTTGGCGGCCATGGCGTCCACGCGCTGCGCCTGCTCGAGAGCGCGTTCTTTGCTCAGGCTCAGATAGACGTTGAGCTGGGGATTGATCTGCTCGATGCGCTGGTAGTAGCTCGCGGCCAGATCGGCGGCTTTGGCGCGCCCCGCGGCGATCTCCTCGCGCAGCGCGACGATGGTCCTCGGCTTCTCAACAAAATTCCCGGCGTGCTTCGTCTCGCTGGCCAATCGCATTTCCTCTGACAAGATTCCCACGTTCCCTTGTTCTCTCGCTCCCTTGTTCCCTCGGTCGCTGGTTGCTATCGTTCAATCACCTTGGGCACTTTGAAGAAGGCGCCGCTCGATTCGGGAGCTTCCGCCATCACCACAGCGCGATCGAGCGAAGGCTCCGGATGATCGGGGCGCGGCTCGCCGGTCACGTTGCTCAGCTCGCCGACCTGGGTCAGCGGCTCCACGCCGGCGCAATCGACCTGATTGAGCTCGGCCACATAGTCGAGGATGGCGTTCAGGTCCTTTAACATGCGGCCTGTCTCCTCAGGGGTCAGCTCCAGGTGGGCCAGTTCGGCCACCCGCTCCACATCCTGCACCGTCACCTTAGCAGTCATCTTCCGGTGATTTCCCGTCCCGGCGCGGCATGGTCGCCGCTCCGATGGCAAGTAGAGTTCCGAAACTCAAGTATAGCGAGCCGGCGCTTGCGGCTGCGCTCAGTCCACCGTCAGCGTGAGGGTGATGGAGTGCGAGATGCCGGTGGAGGTGACGGTGACGGGAATCGAGTAGGTTCCCGCCGGCGTCTTCACGCCATTGCCCTGCCCGCCGGCTCCGCCGGAAAGGGTTCCGCCGGAGCCGGTGCAACTGGAGATGCCTCCGGCCAGAACGGCGGCCGCGAGGAGCATCAGCAGCAGCCTGCGACGCGCTCCCAGGAGCAACGGCGCGACGACCAGAACGCAGTAGAGGGGCCAGGCTGCTCTCTCGGCAGGCGGCTCCGCCTGCGCGGTCGCCGAGCTGCCGGTGTAGATCTGGACGCCTTCGTAGCCTTCGACACCGGCATCCACCTGCGCGGTGGAGGGATTGAAGAGGCAGCGCGCATTGGCCGGCAGCGCCCCGCACTGGAAGGAGAAGGTCGCCGATGCGCCGCTGGTGGTGAGGGCGAGCTTGTAATCGGCCTGCTGACCACTGGCCACGGTGACGCTGGCCGGGCCCGAGGCCGCCACGGTGAAGTCGAAGCCGGCACCCGCAAGCGGCACGGTGACTGGAGCGCTGAGAGCGTCGGAGGCGACCGTCAGCTTGCCTGTGGCGGCGCCTGAGGCAGCGGGCTTGAAGACAACCGCCGCGGTGCAGGTGGCGCCTGCCGCCAGGCCGCTTGTGCAGGTGTTCTGGATCAGGGTGAAGGGGCCGTCCGCGGTCAGCGTCAGCGCGGCGAGGTCATAGTTGCTGTTGTTGCCGATCGTGATGGACTGCGCAGCGCTGGCCTGCCCGATGCCGACCGCCGTTGCGAACGACAGTTGCGAGGGCTGGACTGTAAGCCCGCCGGTCAACTGTCCGCTGCCGTTGAGCTGCACCTGGGCAGCCGTGACGCCCGGCGTGGAAGACGAAACAACCAGGGTTGCGGCCACGTCGCCGATGCCGGGAGGGGTGAAGCTGATTTGCACCGTACACCGGTCGCCGCTGGCGAGCGCCGGCCCGCAGGTCTTGGCCACGATGGAGTAATCCTTGGCCCCGGGGCCGGTGATTTGCAGGCCCACATCGGCCATGGCCACGCCGCCGCTGTTGGTGACGGTGACGGTCTGCGGAGCGCTGGCAACGCCCGGCTGCGCTTGCGGAAAGTCCAGGCTGGCCGGGCTCACGGTGAACGAGGCCGGCTGGAGGCCGGTGCCGCTGAGTGCGACCTTCTGCACGCGCAACTCGTCGGTGATGGTCAGCGCGCCGTTCACCGTGCCGGTCTGCGCGGGCGCAAACTGCACGTCCACCGCGCAGGTGCTGTGCGCGGCCACGCCTCCCAGGCAGTCGCTCTTCTGCTGAAAACCGGCGCTGGCCTCCACGGACTGCACGTGCAGCGGCAAGTCGCCATCGTTGCTGATCACCACGGGAAGGACGGCCGAGATCTGTCCCGAAGCGGTGTCGGGAAAGCTGATCGAAGTCGGGCTAAGCGCATCGGTAGGCGCGGCCTCTCCGGTCCCGGTCAGTTGCACGGTCTGCGTGCCCGCCCCGTCGACCATGGTGAACAGGCCGGTGACCTGCCCCGCCTGCGTGGGCGTAAACCCGATCGTGATTGCGCAGGCGTTGTTTGCGGGCAGGCTTGTCGTGCCGCAGGCATTCGCTGCGATCACGAAGGGCGCCGTCACGGTGATGCTGGAAACCGGAATCGGCGCCGTGCCGAGATTGGTCACGGAGAGAGAGAGACCCGTGGAAGTCTTCCCCACCTCCACGCTGCCCAGATCCAGGCTCGAGGGGGTCACGGTCATATCGCCGCCCGGCAACCCGGTGCCGTTCAGATCCACTTCGATCTGCCCGCCGTAGACGTTGGCATAGAGGATCATCTGCGCTGACTGCGCGCCTGTGGCCTGCGGATTGAAGGTGACAGACACGGTACAGCTTTGGCCCACGGGCACCGATTGCCCTTTGCAGCCGGTGGCCGTGAAGTCGCCGGAATCGGGCTTCATCGCGATATCGGTGACGGTCAGATCTGCGGCGCCGGTATTGAGCAGGGTGATGCTCTGGGCATCGCTCGGCGTTCCATACACCTGGCCCGGGAACGACACCGAGCCCGGGCTCACCGTAGCGGCGGTCAGATTGCTCTCCGCCGTCCACAGCGGCGTCTGCCAGATGCCGCGACCGTACGTGCCGGCCACCAGCACCAGCGGCGAAGCGCCTGCGGGCGAGGCGCTCAGCGCCACCACGGGCGCATGGGGCAACCCCGATCCAAGCAGCGACCAGCAGTTCGCGCCGGGCTTTACGCAGGTGTCCACCTGGGTGGTGAAGGAGACCCCTTGGTCATGGGCCACATAGACCACCCTGGCATCCAGCGGATCGACGGCGAGCGCGTTCGCCGGAGCGTTGGGCAGATTCGAGGTGATCGCGCTCCAACTGACGCCGCCGTCGGTGGAGCGATAGACCGTCTGCACCGGCTCGGTGGGCTCCCCCATGCCCTCCACCGTCACATAGAGGGTGTTGCCGGCAGAGTCGTGGCTGTCGAGGGTAATGCTGGAGATATCCAGGCCGTTGGCATTGAAGCCGCTGCTGTCATTGCTCACCGGATCGGCGGTGAGATCGCTCCACGCGGGCGCGCTCGCGGCGGTTGTATCGAGCAACGCCTTCAGGACATGGCCGCCGAGCCGTTCACCGCCGTTCAGAGCGCCGTACATGCCCACGTAGATTGCTTCACGGGTGGGCGAGAGCGGAATCGCCGCGAGGGTGCGCACCTGTGCATTTCCCAGGCAGGGGCCGGGGCTCGCGGGCGTATCGAAAACGGGGCTGATGGCATTGGCTGCTCCCCAACTCCCTGTGGCCGGGCCGCGCCACACGCGGCAGGTGGCCACCAGCAACTGGGTGTGATCGAGCGGATCCACCAGAAACGGCGCCGGCTGCGACATGACGTCTCCATCGCCGGCGACATCTGCATCCCCTACTGCCGGGCTGGCGCCAAAGTCGGCCGCGGTACATGGCGACGAGGTGGAACAGGCGTGAATGTCGACGCCGGCCTGCGCGTTCACATACCAGTTGTTCTCATCGATGGGATCGATGGCTACCGGGCCGCCGTAGCCGCCCAGAATCTGCGGCCAATCGGCTGTCGCCGCCGGGCTCTTCACGCCGGCGGTGCCGTTCACGCCAAGCCCGGCCATCAACGTAAAAGGCGTTGCAAAGATCGGCGACAGGCTGCGCACCTCGGCCAGAGAGCCGAGGCTGGCGTTCAGGTTCTGAAAATGGCTCGCATCACCGGCGCTGCAAACCGGGCCGCTCTCCGCAATGCCGTCCAGCGACCGCCACAAGCCGCTGTCGTTGCCGATCAGAATCTCCTGGGCAAGCGCCGCTCTCTGCGCCGGATCGGCCGATTCCCACGCGAGATCGGGCCACGCCGCCACGTGCTGAAACAGACCTACCTGCGCGCTCATGCAGGTGGCTGCGTTGGTGGTGTTGCGCCAGGCGCAGCCCTGAGACACCGGGCAGGCCGCCTGCCACAGATCGTCGGCCCCGGCCAGCACCGTTGTGGTCTGCTGCCGGGGCATGGCCGCGAGGGCCAGCGTGTAGCTTGCGTTGACGATGGTGGCTGGACCTTCCGCAGTGTCGCTCTGAAGAGCCGTCGTATCCCATTGCGTGTCGAAGGTGAAATCGGAGTTGGCGCAGGTCTGGCCGCTCAACTGGCAGCGGTCCTGCCACAAGCCCTGGTCCTGCTCGTTGGCGTCCACCGTCCACGCAAACGTATCGCCGCTCTGCGGATCAACGGCCAGCGCGCCGCGCGCCATCGGACATTCGAGCGAGCCGGTCGAACCCAGGTTAGAGGGACACTTCGTCGGCGTTAGATTTCCGCCTGGCTGATCGGCAAGGCGCGTCCACGTCTTGCCGTCGGCCGATTCGTAATAGCCGTGATAGCGCACCGCTGCGATGAAGAGCTTGCGCACCGGGTTCCACACCACCGCCGTAGCCCCGTTGCCCACGGGCCGCGCAAACGGGCCCAGCGGCCCCTGAAACCCTGTATTGCCATCCTGAAGGGTGGCCAGGTGCCAGGTAGCCCCGCTGTCCTCGGAGTAGTAGAGGCCCTGGTAACTGGCTAACTGGACCACCGCATTCACCAGCGTGGCTTCATAGGCCGGCGCGACGGACGCGACCACACGCTGCGGATCTTTCGTGCTCCAGGCAAAACCGGCAAACGCCTCACCCAGGAAGCTCGAGTCCTGAATGCCCAAGCCCGATTCCACGTCGTCGGTCTGCGTGATCAGGCTCCAGGTGGTGCCGCCGTCGGTGGAGAGCAGAATGCCGCCGCCGTAGTAGGAGTCGAGCACATTGTTCGGATCGCCGGTGCCGGCCAGGACCACGCCCGTGCCGCCCGGCTGCACGGCCAGCGCCCCGATACTGAGATTGCCGTGCGAGGTGGAACCGATCATGGAGGCATTGTCGGTGAGCGGAAGGAAGCTCACCTTGGAGGGATCTGCGGCGGCATTCGAAGCCGCCCATACTCCGCCGCCCGTCGTGCCCACATACACATGGTTTCCCGTAGGATCGGCGGGGTCGAAGGCCACTGCCGTCACGCGGCCTGTCACCAGTCCATACTCCGGCGTGAGCACCGCGTCGGGGCCGACCGACGTCCAGGTGATGGTGGCGTTGCCCTGTGCCGCAGCGGTTGCCTCAGACGTTGCGGCGGGCTTTGCCGAGGCGGCTGCCGGCCGCGCCATGCGGCTGCGCGGCTGCTGCAGCTTCTGCTTCCTCAGCAGGCGCGCCTGCGGCCTGAGCGGCCGGAGAAGCAGGTCCGCGATGGAACGGGAGGCCTGCGCAGCGCCCAGCTCTGCTGCCAAACCTGCGCAAACCAGCCCGCACAAACCCAGGAGCCTTCCGCCGCGCCTTCGCGCAGCCGAAAGCCCTTCACGTTGACCTGCACATGCGCTGCGCGCCGCCTGACTTGCAGTGACGGACTGGTTCATGCCACGCATCTCCTCCCCCAACGTGAAAATCTTCTAAGGGGAAGGAACGCGAAATCTACGCGATTCCGCGTTCAGCAGACTTCTGATTCCAGTTCTGAAATTGTGGCCCATTATAGGACAGTGCCAATGCCGCGCAATGGTGATCTCGCACACAAATTCCCTGCCCCTGTTGATGGTTCGGGTTCAGTCCGCCGGGCTGTGCTGGCGAATGTAGGCTGCGGCGTCGAACTTCCTGGCAAAGGAGTTGGCGGTCATGGTGCGCACCAGGCCGAACACCGGACGGTTGAACCAGGGCCGGTCCAGTTTGCCCACGATCGCCCAGGCGATGCCCGCATAGCCGTTGGGGTCGCGCCCATCGAGCTCGTAGCGATCGTTCAGGATCACCGCCCAGTCGAAGGCCGTAGCGGGATCGGGCGCCCACTCCAGAATCTTCTTGCCCCAGTACATGCGCAGGTAGTTGTGCATCCAGCCGTCGCGGACCATCTGCCGCTGCGCGGCGTTCCACAGCTCGTCGTGGGTCTCGCCTCGCTCGAGCTGGTCGAAGCTGTAGCGGTACGGCCGCGGATCGCCGGCGTGCTCGAGCAGCGAGTTGCGGGCCCACGATGCCGCGCACTCCCACGAGTCGTAGTGCGGCTCGTGGCGCACAAACAGCACCGCCAGTTCCCGCCAGCCGATCAACTGCTCCATGAATTTTGCCTTGATCTCGGACGGCGCCTTGGCCTGTTCAACCGCAAGCGCGATCGTGAGCGGCCCGATGTTGCCAAAGTGCAGGTAGGGCGAGAGGCGGCTGGTGCCCGCGGTCTCGGGGCGGTTGCGCGTTTCGTCGTAGCGCGCCAGATCATGGCGAACAAAGCTGCGCAGCCGCGCCATGGCTGCGTGCGTTCCGCCGGTGAAGGTATCCACCGGCTGGACGGAGCGATCGAGCTTGGTGAAGCCGGCGGTGATGTCCTGCGCGAGATCGAAGCTGGCCGGCTTTTTGCGCGGCTTGAAGGCGTGCAGCGACTCGATCTTGCTGGGCGCAACCAGGAACCGCGGCAGCTCGCGTTGAAGATGGGGCCGAAAGTGATGCAGCAGGACGAAGCTACGGTTGAACACACGCGAGGGAACCACCACGTCGGCATCCACGGTCCAGTAGGGGATCTTGAGACGCTTGGCCAGGACGCTGCGCCAGCGCTCGGGCTCGCGGCAGGGATTCTCGTCGCCGACCAGCAGCGCCGCCTGCACCTCCTCGAGGAAGGCTTCGAGGTTGTTGTCGGGCGCGCACCGCACCACGAAGCCGAGGCCGCGTGCCGCGGCGTCTTCGGCGGCATCGCGCAGCCCCTGCTGAAGGAAGTGGTAGTGCCGCAGGTTGGCGTTAGGGTAATTCGGAATCACGCCGAAGAAGATGATCACCGGCAGGCCGAGAGTGTTTCCGGCTTCGATGGCCACGTCCAGGGCCGGATTATCGACCGCGCGCAGCGCCCGCTGCATCCAGTAGACGACGCACTTGCCGCCGGGGCGCGGCGCACCGCCGCGGCGCACCAGCACGCGAGGGTTGGCCGCCAGTCGGGCCAGGGCTTCGGGAATGTTGGAAGGACGAATTTCTCCAGTCACCTTTTGCATTGAAACATGCCGGGCCTCGGGTGGGATGGGCACGCTGGATCTCGGTGCCTCGTTAGAGAGGAGCTTAGCTTCGTGGCTGTACTGGGGGCAGGATGCCGCCAGTACAGACGGTCTGGAGTCCGGCGCTCCAGAAGCAGCGAAGGCCGCCCGCGGGCGGCCTTCGCTGTGAACTGTCAACTGTCTTTCTACCAACGTCCCCAGGCGCGGCTGATGTAATCGGACATGATCATGCCGATCAGCGACAGGAACAGGAAGATGCCCGAAGCCACGGTCAGCTTGGTCAGCTTGTTGCTGTACTTGATGTGCATGAAGAACAACACCACCAGCGTCATCTTGGTGCAGGCAATCGCCATCGCGACCACGGCGTTGAACACGCCCAGGTCGACGTAGGAGATGCCGCAGGTAGCGGCGGTAAGGAACAAGAGCGCCACGAAGATGGTTGCATACACCTTCGGAGAGACGATGTGGATATGCTCGCCGGGAGTTTCGTCTGGTCTGGGCGGTTCAGGTTGCATGATTTCCTCGTGGATCGTGGTCGTGAATCGTGTAGCGCGAATCGTGGCTCGTGGTCTTGCTCCGCTCTAGGTGTGGCGACTGATCAGGTACAGCAGCGGGTACAGGAAGATCCAGATCACATCGACAAAGTGCCAGTAAAGGCCGAAGTTCTCTACGAACGTGACGTGACCGCTCGTGTAGGCTCCCTGGCGCGCCCTGAAGATGATGAAGCCGAGCAGGCCGATGCCCACGATCATGTGCAGCGCGTGCATGCCGGTCATGGCGAAGTAGAGGAAGAAGTACTCCTCGGTGTTTTGAGCCATCTCCGGCGAGAGCGGGGCGTCATGGTACTCCTTGTAAACACCCGGGTCCAGCTTGGGATTGAGGAAGTCCGCGTCGCTAAAACGCAGGCCGGGAACATGGTGGTCCACCCACTCGCCATGCCACTCGATGCCCTTGATGCAGAGGAACGCCAGGCCCAGGATGAAGGTCAGAGCCAGGTACATGACCAGCTTGCTCTTTTGCTTCATCTGGGCGCTGTACACGCTCATGGCCATGGTGAAGCTGGAGGTGATCAGGACCGCCGTATTGGTGGTGCCCCAGAAAATGCTCAGATGGTGCGACCCTTCCACGAAGGCCGGGTAGTACCAGTTGCGCATGATCAGGTAGGACGTGAACAGGCCACCGAAGA
>JAJZCY010000315.1 GCA_021828835.1 Acidobacteriota bacterium
TATTGTCTGGATTCTCAAAGTCCACCACGCGCAGGGGAAAGCCGCCGAGCGTTCCGTCCGGGCGCGCAATCTCCACCGCAACGCCATCGGTCAGCATCCGCCATGCGGTACGGTTGCGCTCCAACAGGCTCGGCCCGTCCACAAGGGTCAGCTTGCGCAGCGCGGCCTCGATGGCATCCTGCGAGAGCACAGGGTTCAGCCGTTGCAGCGACTGGCGCAGCCTGCGCTCCAGCACCACATCGCGAAAGTCCGGATCGGTGCGCTCAGCGGCGGGCATTCCGGAGGCAATCTCCGGCCCATGCAGAATCGTCCAGCCTTTGGCCCCCAGCCATTCCAGGGCGGCCTCTTCGACGACGGATTCTGTGAATTTACTCAGCGTCGGTCCTCCCTGACAGCTTCGACTCTGCTGCCGCATCTCCCTCGCCAAATCTGGCCCACGGCTCTTGCGGATTCTTGGTGTGCCGCGTGTGGAATACATTTCCGTAGAGGTCTTCGTAGATGAGCCAAAGATCCCAGACCCCGCCCGGCGCAAACTGATAGTCGCTGGTATTGAAGTTGTCGTGAAGAAAGACCGGAATCCTGATTGGTGACGGAAGGCTTTGCTGCGCGCCGAGCGGTTGTAGCTCTACTTCAGGGTGGGCGATAGGATTGGGTGGAAAGCGCATGGTCAGCTTGAGTTTTACGGCAGGACCGGCACCGATATTCTTCACAGCACAGCGAACGAGGAAGAACTTGGTGGGGTTGTTCGGTTCTTCACGATGCTGAACAACGTCGCGTCGGGCGAAGGTGTCCAGCCCTTCGTCCGGCACAAGGACACAAACCGGCTTGAGAGCGTCCCGATGGTGCCGCTTGCTCTGGCGGATCACGATACCCGTGGTGACAGCCATCGCAATCGTTCCAATGGCGGTCGCGGCATCCCAGAACGTTGTCCAATTCATAGCTCAACCTCAGCGATACGCTCAGCATCCTTCACCCGCAGTTCGCCGGAGATGAGCTTCGGGAGAAGTGTATCGCGCAGGGCGGCGAGAGAGTGGTTTTGATGAATTGAAGCAATGATTCTTGAAATAGCTGGGGTAGTTTTTGCGGTATAGGCTTTTGCCAGCGTCTCCGGTGGCAATATGACCGGGTATCTGGCCATATCTGTCCAATTCGTGCGGGGCATTTTCGTTCCAGTAGAGCCTGCGTTTGCGTGCTCGACAAACGCATCGCTGGATGCGTGGCTCAGTACGAAACCGAACCATTCCGGTGCACGAGGAGAAAGCACGAGAATGTCGGTCGAACAGACGCCATCGATTGGAGCGACGCCGACCTTATGAAAGTACGGGCGTAGCTTTCCAAACAGAATATCGTTCGCATTGAACGCGAATTTTCCGCTTTCTACACCGTCTGCAATACCCCACTCCGAAAGCGCAATGCACTTTCGTGGCATGTGTTCAAGTGCGATATAGGGCGTCAGTTCTGGAATATCACCGGGGCTGATGCCTCGACGCGAATTCTCGGCCACGTCGCTAAACTGCCCAATGCGCCAGCCTTTGGGAATGTCGCCGAGGGCGGAGTTCTCGAAGGAGTCGGGGAAGAGGGCGGCGATTTCGGGGGCGAGCGTGGGCAGGGCGGCTCGGCAGACCTCGGCGTCGGTCCAGCGGGGATGCTCGCGGCGCACGGCGGCCTTGGCCCGCACCGGATCAAAGTCCACAAACCACGACTGGAAGAGCGCCCGCGCCATCGCCTCCAACGTCTCGTTCATCCTCCGGTTCAACTCAATCTTGTCATCCAGCGTGCCGAGAATTGCTGCAATTTTGTGTTGTTCGGAGAGTGGCGGCAACGGCAATCGGAACGATTCGATATGCCCCTTCGTAATTGCTCTTCGGGAGCCGCCAGCGTTGAATGATTCTATATAGGCCTTGACGCTTGGGTGTGTAAGAAAGCTTAGGACATAGCCAGGATATGCAAGACTGGGGTCGACGCGGACGATGGAGACGTGCTGATTCACGCAGGCCGGCAATACGTCTTCAGGAACGGCGCAGCAACGGGCAAAAGTGATGCCGTCCCCCGTAATGTTCAAGAGAAGATCGTCTGGTTGAACACTGACATTTTGTAGGCCCTGTGCCTGCTCATCGGAAATGAAGGCAAGTCCAGCGCAATCGAAATACCGGTCGAAGACATTTTGACTTCGTATAAGCGCGAAGTTCACACGCTCGGGCAAATAGTTCTCGGAGCCACCGCGAGGCGTAGCTCCCGAACCAACCTTGAGGGTGATATTGGCGAGGCGGACAACAGGCCATTCCTCAGGATGCGGAATTGGAGATCTGCTTGCCAAAGGCCGTCCTGTCAGGTTTATGGAAACTGGAGAACCCAGCCGCGGGGCATCGGACTCTTCCATTACCTTCCTCTGCGTGCGTTCGCTCATTCCTTCTCTCCCTTGCGAACGCGCTTTGGCCTGGGTGCTTCCAGCTTCTTGATCTGCTCCACGGTACGGTCAAAGTCGCTGACGGGTTGGCTGGCTTCGAGCTGGCGGCGCTGCTCCTCATATTGGGCGAACTGCGCCCGGGCGTGCTCCTCGGCCAGGGCGTGCGAGATTCTGCCGGCGTTGGCGAGGATCTCCCGGTCGCTCAATCGCAGAAATGCATCCAGTTTCGTGATCCAGTCTCGCATGTACATGGGCCGGTGGCCGCGCGCCTGCAACTCGGCAAAGTCCAGATACGCGGAGACGATCAGATTGAGCGCTTCCATCTCTTCCTTGTTCAGGTAATTCTTGGCGACGGTTACATCGGCCTTGCGAAGCGGCCCGGCGGGCGCATTCTTCCAGGTGGTAAGGCCCATGTGCGGCTGGCTGGCGTCGGCGCGGCGATGGACGATCTCCGCGGCGGTATGCCCATGCGCGGCCCAGTGCATTTTGTTCTGCACGGTTTTGAAGAACTGCTGGGTCAGCTCGGCGTTGCCGTCGTAGTCGATGCTGGTTGCGTAGATGTCGGTGATCTTCTGGTAGAAGAGCCGCTCGCTGGAGCGGATGTCGCGGATGCGCGCCAGCAGTTCGTCGAAGTAATCCTGCCCGAGAGTGCGGCCGGCCTTGATGCGCTCGTCATCGAGGGTGAAGCCTTTGACCAGCAGCTCGCCGAGCCGGGCGGTGGCCCACTGGCGGAACTGAGTGCCGCGTGGCGACCGCACGCGGTAGCCGACCGCCAGAATCATGCCGAGGTTGTAGTGCTTGAGTGACCGTCGGACCTGCCTGCCGCCTTCAGATTGAACTTGTAAGTATTCCTTACAAGTTGCCTCTGCGGACAGTTCATGTTCCTCGTAAATCGCTGCAATGTGAAGGGTTATGTTTTGTGGGGTAGTCTGGAACAGCTCCGCGATCTGCGCCTGCGTTAACCAGACCGTCTCCCCATCCAGTCGGACCTGGAGGTTCAGACCGGCATCCTGATAGATGAGCATCTGGCCTACGGAGGGATCGAGGCTGGCGGGTGATTTGCTGGATTTTTTACTCGCCATAAAAAAAAAAAAAAAAATT
>JAJZCY010000040.1 GCA_021828835.1 Acidobacteriota bacterium
ACCACACGTTGGTAATGCCTCGCGCAGCCAGAGAGCGACGCGCTTCGATCTCGCGCACAGCCTCAAGGGCTTTGGATTGCGTCATCGCGATCGCATCGGGACCGGAGTTGCCGCGGTTGGTAAAAATCACCGCCGCCCGCTTGCCCTGATCGAGGACCGCCTTGGCCAGAAATGTGGAGATGGCAGTGTCGTCATCGGGATGGGCAACGACGACCAGCACGTCTGCCTTGAAGCGGTTGTCAGGGGCAGGCAGGGGAGGCTGCATCTGCGCGAAGAGATGCGGAGTGCTTAGGAAGAGGGCGAGGAGGGCCAGCCGTTTCACTTGAACCGATCCTGAAGGTGCGTGCGAGAGGGGTGAAAATCTCGTGAGTTGGCGTTTGGAGGACGCGACGCTGCATTCCTCGTTTGAACAGAAGAATGGGTTCCAGCTCCGAGTGGAACTGGAACCCCTGGGGTTGGTGCGGGTTAGAAGGTGATCTTCATGGCCACCTGGATAATACGCGGATCGTTGCGCGTGCCTTGCACTTGGCCGACCGGACCCCAACCGAAGTGGTTCGTGATGTTCCAGGAGCCGCCGTAGGTCGGGTGGTTGAAAGCGTTCAGGAAATCTCCGCGAAGTTCGACGTTGGTATGGTAGCGCTCCACGGGGAAGACCTTGCTCACGCCCAGATCGACATTCTTGGTGGGCGCTTCGCGAAGGGTGTTGTAGTGCTGCGGTTCGTTGCCATACTTGTACTGGAACGGCTGGCAATCCTGCGTCGGATCAGGATTGTTGGTACAGGTGAATGGCGTGGTGCCGTCCGCCGGAGAGACACCCTGGAAGGCGGCGGCATTGATCCAGTTGTTCGGGCCGCGGTGTTTCGGGATGGGATTGCCGACGAGATTGGGCATTCCACCACCCGGAAATCCGTAGTTGTTGAGTGGATTGTAGCCAAACTGCACCGGGATCCAGAGCGGATAGCCGCTTGTGAGGTTGATGATGCCGGAGACGTTCCATCCACCTGCCAACTGGCGGACCGCTTCAGGAGCGGTTGCTCCCCAGCGCCGGCCTGTGCCATAAGGCAGCTCGTAATACCAGGTCTCGGCAAAGCTCTGCGGAATGTCGCGGGTGCTGAGACCGTAGTCGAGTTTGGGGTTATAGCCGTCGCGCCAGCTTCCGCCAATGGCCCAGCCGAGCAGGGCTTCAGAACCATCATCAAGGTTTTTCGACCACTGGTAGCTGGTGATGGAGGAGAGGCCGCCGTGGAAGGTGTATTGGTATTTGGCGGTGAGGGCGTCAAACTGTGAGCGGGCTCCCGGCAGCGAACGGGTTTGCACCAGGTAGGTGTACTCCGGATAGGGGCGCAGCATCTCGTTGTAACCGATCATCTGATTGCTGCCGAGATAGGTATTCGAGGGCGCAATCCCGTAGAACGGGTTGGGCACGTTCTGATCGAGCTGCGAACCGAGGGACAGATCAGCCGTAGGCAACTGATCGAGATCGAAGTTGGGGTTGCCGAACATCAGTTTGCGGCCGCGTACACCGGTATAGCCAAGCTCCGCCACTCCGTTGGGGCTCACCTGGTACTGGAAATCGGTGCTCCACTGGTAGATGATGCCGGTCGGGTGCGGCAGCTTGGGCCAGAGTTGGCTGGTTCCGTCGCCAACGTAGGTCATTGCGCCCAGCGTGTTCCCGGTAGGCTGGTTCATGCCGTTGGGGAAGGGATTGCTGACCAGATTGCCCGCCGTATAGCCGTTGTTGGTGGTGGCGAGCCAGTCGGTATGCGACGTATAGCCCGGGGATTGACCGCCATCATCAAAGCTGAGCATCGCGGACGTGGGACCGTAGAAGATGCCCGAGCCCACGCGCCACATCAGCTTGTCCGTAATGCGGTAGGCGATACCTAACCGCGGCCCGAAGTCCTTGTTGTCCGGCTCCCAGGCGTTGCGGCCCCTGCCATCGACGCCGGCGTACTCAAAGGCGCCTTTCAAAGTTGAACCGTAGGCAGTGCTGAGCGGATTCACGGCATTCAGGTCGAAATAGGCTACACGATTGTAGCGTTCGGTGGCTGGGCGCTGGTTCTCGTAGCGGAGACCCGCGGAGATGGTCAGGCGGGTGGTCATGCGCCAGTCATCCTGGACGTACATGCCCATGGAGTGGACGCTCATTGCCGGATCCATGTTGATGTCGGCCCCGCCACCGCTTCCGGTACCGAGCAGCATGTCGGCAATCGCGTTGCCGGTGGTTCCGGCGCTCTTGTTGCTCACTTTGCAGGGCTGACCATTGGCTTGCGGTTCGCACGACGTAAACTGGCCGCTGAAACTGAAGATGCCCGGCCAGTCTTCGCGGTGGTTGATCATGGCCACGTCATAATTAAAGCCAAACTTCAGCGTATGACGCCCGAGTTGCTTCGTCACATTGACCAGGCCGGTCGAGTCATAGCGGACATAACGGTCGAAGCTGGAGTATTGGTTGCCCAGGCCGACATAGTTGGTTGCGTTGACGATCGGCAGCATGTTGACCTGGAAGAGATTGGGGCTCAAGCCGATGGTGCCGGGATTGCCCTTTCCGGCGCCGACCAGATCCTGACCTTCCAGCCAGCGCGAGTACGCGCCGTAAGCATCCACTACCCAGGTGGGACTGGGAGTCCAAGTGTCATTCAGCACCACCTGGGCGCCATGGTCGATGGTCGCGGCGTTGCTGTCTGCGCCATTACAGAAGAAGCAGGTGGGATCATAATTCTGGCGGAGCCGATCGGACATACGCACAAACAGCATATTATTGGGGTGCTGATTCCAGTCGATGCGCCAATCGAACTTGTCATTGACATTATTGGCGGGACCCTGTTGTGCGTAATTGAGGTAGTCGATGCTGCTGCCGCTCTGACTGCTGCGGGTAGGCGTGCCATAGAGATTGGCAATCTTCTGGCCAACCGCATTGATATCGGCCCCTGGAATCTTGTTTTGGGGGAAAGGATCGCGCGTGTAGTAGGTGTTGCCGTTGGCGTCGGTAACCTGTCGCGTCGTGCTCGGGTCGTAGATGGTCACTCCGGCGTTGGAGAAATCGCCCGAGCGCTCGGCCTGGGTAGGAACGGTGGCCTCCAGCGAGGTTGTTCCGGGCTGGCGCAATCCATCGTAGGCGCCAAAGAAGAAGAGTTTGCGCGTATTCGAGATGGGCCCGCCAAGGTTCCCGCCGAACTCGTTGCGGTGGAACTTGCCCCTGGGATAACCATTGAAGTTTCCGGACCAGGTGTTGGCGTTCAGACCATTGTTCTCCATGAAGTCGTAAACTTCGCCATGAAACTGGGGCGAACCGCTCTTAGTCACCAGCGTAACCACGCCCTCGCCGCCTCGCTCGTACTGAGCATCATAGACGTTCTGCATGACCTGCTCTTCCTGCACGGAGTCCATGATCGGCGAGACCATGAGGCCACCCCAATCGATGGCGGTGGAGGGCGCGCCATCGATCAGAATCTCGGACTCGGCCGAACGGCCGCCGTTAATGCCGAAGGTGCTGAACATCTGATCCTGGGTCGAGGAGAGCGAGGTCATGCCACCCTGCGCCTGAGTGGTGCCGGCCAGTCCGTAGACAAAGGCCAGGGGCTCCAACGTGTTCACGGGCAGGTTGCGCACCAGCACGCTGGGGAGCGTTACCTGGTTGTTGGCGCTGGCGGTATCCAGCAGCACCGAACCGCCGGCCGAGACCTCCACGCTCTCCTGCGTATTGCCCACTTGCAGGGTCACATTGACAATGGCATGCGTATTCGCATTGAGGACCATGTTGCTCTGGAGGTAGCTTTTGAATCCAGCAGCATTCACCGAGATCTGGTAGGTGCCGGGTAACAGATTGGTGAATTTGTACTCGCCCTGCTGATTTGCCGTCTGCAGGCGGGTTTCTTTGGTATTCATGTTCTGTAGTTGCAGCTTCGCCCCGATGACCACCGCTCCGGTGGGATCGTTCACACTGCCGGAGATCGACCCCGAGAAGGTCTGCGCGGGGACGATCTGGATTGTGAAAGCTGCGATCAGCATCCACAAGGCTCCAGCGAGGGCGAGGTACACCCCTCGGAGCGCCTTTGTTTTCATATTGCAGAGTTGCATCACATTCCTCCTTCACGCGGCAGAAGGGAGTCCGCTGGTGCTGGTTCCTTATTCTGCTGGCTGGCCAAAGCCATTTTTAAAAGCTTTTAAGAACTCGCCCGATCTCTGCTTAGAAGAGTTTTTAAAAGCTTTCAAAAAGGTTTCTCAATACACTAGTGTCACGGAAGAAGCTTGTCAAGGTAAATCTTCGGGGAAATTTCAGCACCTTCTATCTTGCTGTCCACACGGGAAAATCGGCAGGATTTCGGATACTTCGGAGGCATTGGCATCACGGATGGCCGCATGATTTCCAGCGGGCGAGGAGGGCTCGGATTCATCGACGGCGTTCACCGCCCCTGCATCAGCGCAGCACGCGCGCGCTATAGAAGCTGATGAAGCGCGCCGGATCTGTCTCTACCGCAACCCGCGCGTTGGCGGCTTTCCCGGCGACCGGCAGCGTCATGCCCTTCTGCGTCACTTGGATGTTCATGGGCTTGAGGGTGCAGAGCGCAGGATCGAGCAGCAGCGAAACCGCCATGGGGTCGTGCAGCGTGGGGGTGGGCTGACCCCACAAGAGATAAAGCGCGTGCAGGGCGTCCGCCATCGGAGTGTGCTGGTCGAAGATCTTGCGCCGGTGCGTCTCGTCGAGTTGGAGGCGCGCAGTAACGTCCAGGGGCGCCATAAGAATAGGAATGCCGGCGGCAAAGACCGCCTGGGAGGCTTTGGCATCGGCGGCGATGTTGTACTCCGCGGTAGGGCCGGAGCCAGGATAGTAGCCGTGCGCGATGGAGCCGCCCATGAGCACGATCTCCCGGATTTTGCGCTTCTCCTGGGGATGCTGCTCGAGCAAGGCAGCAATGTTGCTGAGCGGTCCAATGGCGACGAGAACGATGACGCCGGGGGCGCGGTCGATCTCGGACTTCATCAGCTCGACGGCGCTGGTCTTCAGCAGCGCAGGGCTGCTGAATCCGTCGGCCCAGCGAGTTTGGGCGATGTCGAGCTTACCGCCGAGCTGACCTGCCGCCACCGGCACGTCGCGGCGGTCGGCCACCCACAGCATCTTGGCGGCGAGCCGGGCGCGCGCCTGGGTGTCGCCGGAGACCGTTGTGACGGCGCGGAGGTCAAGTTCAGGACTGTTGAGCACCAGCGCCAGGGCGAAGGCATCGTCGATGTCACTGCCGATGTCGGTGTCGAGCACGATGGGAATGGGCTTGGGCCTGGCAGCAAGTGCCCGCCCGGAAACGAACAGCGCCAACCCTGCCATAACGCATAAGCCAAAGGTGCGTTTGCAATTCATTCGAATCTCCTGATCTTAATCGGCAGCTTGGGCAGCAGCCTTTTCGCTCGTGCGCCGAGGCTTGCTCGACCGGCCGCGCGATGCCGCCAGCAGCGCCTTAACCTCCGATGCGGTGGGCATGGAGTTCTGAGCGCCGGGCCGGGTGGTGGCGAGGGCGCCCGCGGCTGCGCCGTACCGCACTGCCTCCACCAGATCCAATCCATCCATCAGCCCCACAGCCACGCCGGCATTGAAGGCATCGCCGGCCGCAGTGGAGTCCACCGCCTTCACTTTGAATGCGGGAATCAGCTTCCTGACGCCGTCGGATCCGGCAAGGTAGGCGCCATGCCGGCCCATCTTGATGATTACGTTGGTAGCTCCTCCCTGGAGGAAGTCCGCAAAGCGGTCGACGGTGGCGGCCGTCACTTCGGCAGGCGACACCCCGCAGAGCAAGCAGGTCTCGGTCTCGTTGGGGGTGAGGAAGGTGATCTGGCGAAGCAGTTTGCGAGGAAGCGGCCGCGCCGGCGCCGGATCCAGCATGAGCGGAATCTGGTAGCGCTGCGCCACCGTGCAGAGGTACTCCACCGTCTCCATAGGTATCTCAAGCTGGGTCAGGAGGATGCCGGCGGACCGGATGGCAGGCAGGGCCTTTTCGATATCGCCGGGCAGCAGCCGATCATTGGCGCCGGGCACTACCGTGATGCTGTTCTGCCCGGCGCGATCCACTGAGATCAATGCCACACCCGAAGTCGTATCCTGAGCCGTGGACACAGCCTGCACGTTCACCTTGGCGGTCTGCAGGCCGCGGCGCAGGCGCTTGCCGAAATCATCGCCGCCGACTTTGGCGACCATCCGCACCGGAGAACCGAGCCGGGCGGCGGCCACGGCTTGGTTGGCTCCCTTGCCCCCATGGAAGGTCTGGAAATCATCTCCCCTCACCGTCTCTCCCGGCGCGGGAATGCGCTTTCCCACGCAGACCAGGTCGAGATTGACGCTTCCTACCACCACAATCGGCCGACGCATCACAAAACTCCATAGCAGCCGAAGCCGCTCAGTTGGGGGACGTACAGATCTCCCGCAGAAAGAAAATCGCGGCCGGTCCCCGCGGACCAGGGCGGCGTCGGGTGCGTATTGAAACCTTTCATCAGCAAGGTGACATGACTGTAAAGCAGCCGAAATGCCCTGTCAAGAAACTCCGCAGCGCACAGAGCCTGCTTCTATTTCAACAGGTCGGCTTCCGGATCAATTCCGCCACCCGACGGAAAGTTTCCACCTGGTCCTGCGGAATGCGGCCCGTGTTGTCCGGCGCCATATTGAGCAGCAGATTCGAGTTGCCCCTCATGCAAAACCGGTAGGCCTCGGCGATGGCTTCAGGAGGCTGCGGCTTGTACCAGGTTCGCCACATCCAGCAATTCATCCACGGCATCGACTGCTGGGGAGGCCCGGTGGGCAGCCAGGTTTCAAAGGGCATGTAGTAGTCCTTCTTGTCGTAGACGACGTCATCGTTGTGCCCAACCAGCGGCGGCAGCGTGTCCTCGCCATTGACCACATCGCAAGGCCAGCTCCCGGGCTCGCAGTATCGCCCCTGGTTCTTCCGGCTCTGGTAGAAGCCCTGATTGTTGACGATGATGCAATCGGGGCTATAGGACTTGACCAGCCGGTACACCTCCCATCGTTGCGCGGGGCTAAGCTTCCAGGGGATGTCGAAGAGTTGATAGAAGGTGTTCGGATACGTGGAGTGCAGTTCCGTGATCTGCTGCCGGATCAGTTGGTAGTACTTATCGGAGACCGGCGCATCCCAGTCGAATTTGCCTTCGTTGCGGGCGTCCATGATGCAGTAGTAGAAGCCCGGGCGGATGCCAAACTCCTTGCAGGCGGCCACAAAGGCGGCGACAACATCGGTCTTGTTGCGGCTCTGGGCGACGGTGTAGTCGTAGCCCTTGGACGGCCAGAGGCAGAAGCCGGAGACGAACTTGGCGGTGAGCACCGCGTATTTTGCGCCCAGTCCGTGGGCTACCTGGATCCACTGGCGCACATCAAGGTGGGTTGGATCGTACACCGTCGCGGGCGCAGCGCCCGCGGGCCCCTTGCCATCCGTGAAGGTTTCCGTACTGAAGTGATAGCAACAGCCGAAACGCAGCTTCTGGTAAGTTGCCAAGGCGGGTGTAACGGCTGTTGCCGGACCCACCGCCGGCTCCGCCGCTAGGAGCGGGCTTGCCAGTTGGTTCACCAGCGCTCCCGCCGCTGGCACCGCCATCATTTTCAGAGCTTCGCGTCGATCCATGAATCCTCCCCAATTAGGCCTCGAGCAAGACAGCATGCGCTGCTCCGCCGCGGCGTGTTTTCAGGTCGATGAGTAACGGTATGAGGCTCTCTCAGCACTGCCGGGTCTTGATCAGTTCGGCGACCCTCTGGAAGGTTTCCACCTGATCCTGCGGAATGCGTCCGGTGTTGTCCGGAGCCATGTTAAGGAGCAGATTCGCGTTGTGCTCCATGCAAATGCGATAGGACTCGGCGATCACCTCCGGCTTTTGCGGCTTGTACCACGGGTGCCAGAACCAGGTGTGCATCCACGGCATCGGCGGATAGGCCGGACCTGTGGGCAGCCAAGTCTCGAAGGGCATGTAGTAGGTTTTCTTGTCGTACACCACATGCGGGTCGTGCCCCTCCAGCGGAGGCAGCGTATCCTCGCCGTTGATGACATCGGTCGGCCAGCTCGCCGCTTCGCAGAGGCGGCCCTGGTTGGCGCGACTCTGCCGGAAGCCCTGATTGTCCACGATGATGCAGTTGGGGCTGTAGGACTTGACCAGTCGATACAACTCCCAGCGCTGCTGCGGATTCAACTTCCAGGTGATGTCGAAGAGCTGATAAAAGGTGTTGGGATACGTCGAGTGCAGTTCCGTGATGTGATGCCGGATGAGCTGGAAGTATTTGTCGGAGATGGGCGCATTCCAATCGAACACGCCCTCGTTGTGCGGATCGAGGATGCAGTAGTAAAAGCCGGGGCGGATGCCGAACTCATGGCATGCTTTGACGAAGGCGGCCACCACGTCCGTTTTGTTGCCGCTCTGCGCGACCGTGTAGTCGTAGCCCTTGGACGGCCAGAGGCAGAAGCCGGACATGTATTTCGCGGTGAGCACCGCATATTTTGCTCCCAGGCCATGCGCCACCTGGATCCACTGGCGAACATCCAGGTGCGTCGGGTCATAGACGGTGGCAGGCTTGCTGCCAGTGTCGTAATCGTCTCCGGTGAAGGTCGGGGTGCTGAAGTGAAACGAGCAGCCAAAGCGCAGGCGTTGATAGTTGGCCAGGGCGGCTGTCTGTTCGGTGGCTGGGCCGACGGCCGCATCCGCGGCAAAGACTGGGCGTGCAAGGGAGTTGACTACGGATGCGGCGGCGGGCAAGGCGAGGGACTTCAGCACGTCACGTCTGTTCACGAGAACCCCGATCTGGAGGTACTTGAAAGCTTTTAATGAAGGATGCTAGACGGAGTCAGTTCCCGCTGTCAAGGCGAATTACAACCGCCATCCCGATCCACTGGAAAGAATGCAGGCCATGTTCGCAGAGGGAAAGCGCACCCGAACGCCAGCAGGCTCTGCCGCAACGCTTATGCCCAGATCGGCAGGATAGAGCAGTCGCGCCTCCGGCATCGGACAGGGGATGAAAACCTCCTCCGGCCCCTCCCGCCGCCAGACCGCCAGAAATTCCCTATCCTGAGCGCGCATGCCGAGCGCTGCCGGCCGCGCCGAGCGCGTTACGTCGGGCATGCCGAGAGGATAAAACGGGACGAACTGCGGAATATAGCTGCGAATCTGCTGCTTGTACACCGCAATGCCCTGCCTGACCTGGAGCAGGCTTGCGCGCGACAGGCGGGTGAGAAAGCCGCTCTGGTGGATGCGCCCGAGCATGGCGTTGACCATGTTGCAGCTCGCCGCTTGCGGGGTATCGTGTTCGCGCGGCTGCGACCAGACGCCCATCTGCTCCGCGAGCAGAGCGGCGCTGCACCCGGTGGTGAGCGAGGCATAGAGGCGGTAATCGTCCTGATCGCTGATGGACTGGAGTTGAGCACGCGAGAGCATGGAGTACTCCATGCGCATGCTGCCACTGGCCACGGTTTCGATCGTCAAGGCAGGATGGCGGACGAGAAGCGCGTCGAGCCAGGCAAGGAAAGCACGGTTGTGTCCAAGCAGCCCCTGGCCTGAACTTTCGGCGCGCAGTTCGGTGCCTTCCAGAGCGTTGATGTTGTAGTCCAGCTTGATATACCCGATTCCGTATTCACCGAGGAGGCGCTCCAAGGCAGCATCCACATAGGCGCGCACCTGAGGGTTGCGGAAGTCGAGTTGATATCGGCTGTGATCGAGAATGCGGCGGCCATGGCGGAGAAAGAACCAGTCGTCGGGGCGCCGCGCAAGCGCGGTGCCGAGGCCGGCGACTTCGGGCTCAATCCAGAGCCCTGGCACCATCCCTTTCGCGCGGATGTAATCCGTCACTTGCCGGAAACCGCCGGGAAAGCGCTGCGGGTTGGGCTGCCAGTCGCCCACCGGCCCCCACCAGTTCTCGCCGGGCCTGGTGTACCAGCCGACGTCCATGCAGTAGACTTCGCAGCCTGCCTCGGCAGCGGCATCGATCAGCGGCATTTCGTTGGCTGTCGTCTGATCGCCTTCCAGCATGATCACATCATTGAAGACGACCGGGCAGCGGGCACAGTCGCCACGCGGATGAAGCTGAATGGCGCGCCGGTAGTGGGTGAGCGCGCCTACGGCTTGCTCGAAGCCGCCGCGCACGCAGCCGACCGCCACCGGAATCGATTCATAGCTCTCCCCCGGAGCAAGCCTTTTCCAGGCCTGAGCGTGCAATGCGTCCGGTCCGCCGAGATACGCATAAAGCGTGCGCGCGGAGGTCTGCGCGATCTCGCAGTGCCAGGAACCGTTGTGCTCGAGCTGCCAGAACCAGGTGACGCCCGCCCGCGTGTTCTCGATCATGGCCATGGGCAGATAGCTCTCGCAGGGCCAACTGCCGACGGTGCTGAAGAGAACGCCGGAGACGGAAAAGTTGCCGTTCTGGATCAGGCCCGCGTCGGCAAGGCGCACCGAACGCCATTGCGCCTCCTGCTGCCAGGAGTTGTAGGCAAAGTGCAGGCGGAGGTCGTCTTGGAAGCTTTGCGGGCTGGCGAAGTTATTCAGCATGGCGGAGCTGAGGTACTCGATGCCGAAGGTGCGGCTGCCGGTGTTGATGACGCGCGTCCAGCGGCGCACCACCGGCATGTCTCCAACGGTTTCGTAGATGGACTCGACCGCCAGATCGAGCGCGGGGTCCCGGTGCGTGAGGATGAGGCACTTGCCGCGCGCGGTGCTTTCTTCGCGTTTGCCGGCAAAGCTCATCCGAATGCCGGGGGAGCCGCCTGTAAACTTAGCACCGTGGTGATCGGGGATATCCTCGCCGGTGCAGTGAACGGAGGTTTCGAGCGAGGACATGTCAGAGGAGGCGGGCAGTCCCTGCGCTGCGGTGACACCCTCAGGCAGGACGTGCCGGAAGCGCAGGCGGTTGCCGGTGAAATCAAAGGCGAACACCAGTCCCGCCGCCTGCCAGACGAACGGCTCGAGCATCGCGGGACCGGCCTCAATCGCCACCGACGGGGCCATGGGATGGCCGCTCGGGAGCTGGTCACCCGTCTGAGCTGCCGCCGTTCGTTCGCCGGCCACCGTGCCTGCGGCCAGCGCGGCGGAGTGAAGAAGGAAGGTTCTACGGTCCATAGGTGCTGCCCTGTCTCAGCCGCTGCGGATTTTGGAACGATTCAAGAATGAGTTACGATCATAGCTGATTTCCTTGAGGTGCATCTTGGCAAGGTACGGATTTCTTCCGCAGGTCTCCGTGGGGCTGCTGCTTGCGGTCGCGGCTGCCAGTTCGATCCCAGCGCAAACTCCAGCGCCGATGGTGAATCCGCGCATCGATCAGCAACCCGGGCCGTTCTCCTATTACTCGCATTCGGTGGATGAGATCGGCGTGATGGATGCGCCCATGGGGACCGAGGTGACGCCCGAGGGCTCGCTCTACACCGGATATGGCGAGCTGCTGTTTCTGATTGGGCCGGAGAGGACGCCCATCGAGCCGCGCATCCGGACGCTGGAAAGGGGCTATCTCCCGGTCGTGCACTTCACATGCCAGCAGTATGGCATCGACTATCGGTTCACCTTCTTTACCGCCAGGCTGGACGACGGCACGCTGGTGAACTTTGCGCGCGTGGTGGAGAAGAACACGAACAGTGTGCCCACCCGCGCGGTGCTTACCGCTGCGACGCGCTACCAGAACGACACAGCCAACGGCACAGGCGTGGGCGAACGCCGATTTCCGCGCCCGGTGGATGACGGCAAGCCGGGAGATTACCGCCAGCCGGGGGTGAAGTTCGATCCGGACTGGGTGTACAGCTTCTCCGCGCATGCCTTCCTGCGCAGCGGAAAAGTGTTCTACCTCTTTCCCGATTCTCCCGACGCAAAGATGCTGACGGAAAAACAGGTTTACAACATCCAGATCGACAACACACCACGCAAGCTGGACGTCTTTCCTACCAGCCTCGTGGGACTGACATCGTACAACAACATTCTGGCGCCGGGAGCGGAGAGAACGGTCACCTTCCTCATGCCCTTGACGCCTGTGCAGGAAGGCAAAGAGACCGCGAGCCTACTGGAAGCCAACTACAGCCGGGAACTGAACAAAACGATTGCCGGGTGGGAGAAGATTCTGAATGCGGGCATGCAGATCGAGACCCCGGAACCGAAGGTGGACAACACCTTCAAAGCAAGCCTCATCTACGATCTGCTGGCGCGGGATCACATCGGCGACGACTACATCCAGACGGTGAACAAGCTTCACTATCATGCGTTCTGGCTGCGTGACGCCTCCGACATCGTCGATATGTACGACCTGACCGGCTACTCCCATTACGCAAGCCAGGACCTGGACTTCTTCGCCCGATTCCAACAGCCGGATGGGCTCTTCCTCTCGCAGCCCGGCCAGTACGACGCGCTGGGTGAGGTGCTGTGGATCTACGGCCAGCACTATGAGATGACCCACGATTTGGCGTTTGCGGAGCGGGTCTTCCCTGCCGTGGAGCGAGCGGTGTCATGGCTCGAAAAGGCGCGTGCCGCGGACCCGCTGCACCTGATTCCAGCGTCGTTCGTCAAAGACAACGAGTACGTGAACGGTCACATCACCGGCTACAACCTTCTGGCGCTGGGCGGACTCAAGAATGCGGCACTGCTGGCCGACGCGGTGGGGCAGCCGCAAAAGGCCTCCGCTTATCGGGCGGAATACGCTGCCTACCGTGCGGATCTGGTGAAGGCGCTCGCCCGCTGCACGAAGATGGATGGCGGTTCTCTTCCGCCTTCCCTGGATGGCGACTGCGGCGGACAGGACTGGGGAAATCTGCTGGGCACCTACCCGGAGCACATCTTCGCCCCTGATGATCCCCTGATCACGGCAACCCTGAAGATGGTGCAAAGCAAGTATCGCGAGGGACTGACGACCTACGGCACGCTGCGCTACGTCCACGATTACCTGATCATGAAGAACACCCTCACCGAGATCGAACGCGGCGAGCAGCAGCAGCCGGTCAAGGATCTCTACGCGATCCTGACCCATACCAGTTCAACGCAGGAGGGCTTCGAGTTTGCCATTCGCGCGTGGGGCGACCGCGACTTCGCGGACAATCTGCCACCGCACGGGTGGTTTGCCGCGGAATACCGCATCGCCCTGCGCAACATGATGGTCCGCAGCGACGCCGGCCAGGTACATCTGCTGTCGGTGATGTCCCCGGCATGGATGGGTCCCCGCAAAACCATCCGCGTGGAGCGCGCGCCCACCCCGTATGGCACGATCGGGTTCACGCTGACGCAGCCGGACGACCACTCAGCCCAGCTTGCGCTCGACATGCAGTGGCAGCACAAGCCCGATGCAATCTGGCTGCATCTACCCTGGTTCGCGGAGGTCAGCGGTGTCTGGGTGGACGGCAAAGCGGCGGCTCACGAATCGGGGAAGGTGCGCATTCCGGCCGGCGCCCGGGAAGTACGAATCGCCTGGACCCGGCGAGCGGACGCGCCGAACTGGAGTTATGAGCAGGCGGTCGAGCAGTACAAGCAGGAATACCGCCGGCGATGGGAGATTTACATGCACGGGCAGGCGGCGCACTAAGAAATCCGGTGTCAGATCTTCAAGAAGATCTTCTTCCGCCACAGGGGATAGGTAGCCAGCCAGCACACCATGGTAAAAGCGATGGAGTAGAGGAGCGCGCCCAGGCCGGCAGGATGAATGCGCGCGAACACCGGCAGGTAGATCCAGGTCCACAGCATCTCGGTGCGGTGATGCAGCAGCTTGATCCACAGCGTAGAGCCCAATAGCTCAGAAAGCATATAGGCGAAGATCGCGTTGGTGCCGAAGACGATCCACGGCTGCGTCCAGACTTTACGCCATCCCTTCACATCCACCATCCAGCAGAGTATGCCAAGCAACAATGCGGCGGTTCCTCCGCTGAATAGGACGTAGGAGCTGGTCCAGAGCTTCTTATTGATCGGGAAGCTTAAGCTCCAGAGCTGGCCGAGGAGGATGAGACTCATACCGGCAAGAACGAGGCCAAGGGCGATCTGCCTGCGCGGGCGCTCCGTTCGCATCCATAATCCGGCGAGCAGTCCAAGCAGCGTGGTGGCGATCGCCGGAAACGTGCTCAGCAAGCCTTCCGGATCGCGCACGCCCTCGTAGAGACGGCCGGGAAAGATGTGCCGGTCGAGCCATGCCACCCAGTTCTGCGTGGGGTCCAGGAAAGGGATGTCCTTGCCGGGAAAGCCCGCGCCGGGCACCGCCGCATAGCGCATGAGGCACCAATACCCGATTAGGATAACGGCGAGCACAACGATCTTGCTGCCGGCATCGCGACGCCACAGGTAGAAGAGAGCAACGCAGCAGTAGCAGAGCGCAATGCGCTGCAGCACCCCATAGAAGCGCAGCCGGTCCCACACAAAGTACGGATATCCGTTGACCACCAGGCCGAGGAGAATCAGGATAACGGTACGGCGCAGGATGCTTGCCACCATGCGCGTTTTGGAGTCGCCGCGTTCCAGGCGCTTGCCGAACGAGAGCACAATGGAAACGCCAACCACAAACAGAAAACAGGGAAAGACAAGGTCGGTGGGAGTCCAGCCATTCCAGGCCGAGTGTTGAAAGGGCGGCCAGGCATGGAGGCCGTTATTGTTCACCATGATCATGAAGGCCATGGTGATGCCACGCGCGATATCCAGCGAGAGCAGCCGGACGGTCGCCGTGGACGCCGGGGCGGTTTGGGTTACGGAAGCCATCCGGCATCCCTCCTGAAAGGGCCTGGCGGTCCGGTTGCACCCCGACCGACTGCTTCGGTGCAGCGGGAGACTCGCTTGCCCACTACTTGTCCCTGCGCATCCAGATCGGCTGAGTCACGGCTGGAAGAAGGTGAAGATCGGGTCTTGCCGGGCTCAGTAGATGTTGCACCGAATCATAGTCCATCCCCGCACTCTCTCGTCACGCCGGTTACCATGCGACTGGTTGCGGATCACCACTTCGCAGTCTCTGAGAAGGAGTCGGGATGGAGGGCGTGCCGCCGTGAGAGGCGGCACGCTCCGGTTATTGCGAGACGACAGCCACGGCAAAGGGCGCAAGCTTGATGTTGGAGCCGGTCAGCGTCTCTTCCCGCGGCACCTGCTCTCCGGAAGCCTGATCGACCACCTGAGCATGCAGAGACGCGTTCTTGTAAGCACCGGCCAAATTCACGTCCACGGAACGATCGGTCGTGTTCACCAGAAGGATCTTGTTGCCCTTGGGGGTAATGGCCGCCTGCGCGATGACGTCGTCTGTGGAAGAGTCCGTCTTCGTCAGCTTGTCTCCCGGTCCAAAGTGATGATTGACCAGCCACAGCGCCCAGTAGTGCGCGTTGGGCTGCATGGTATCCGGATCGAACATGGCGATGGAAGGACACTGCGTGGGATAGCCCACCATCTGCGACATGCTGACCAGCGGCATTCCCAGCCGCTCGCCGGTGATGAAGTTGGCAGCCCAGTTAGCGCCGTTCGCGTTCCAGTAGAGCGGATGAAACGCCGTGTAAGGCTCATTGGCGCGGCAGGCCTCTTCGCCCGGCTTCACCACGTCGAAGGTTCCCATCTCATCCAGAATGACCTTGGTCCTGGGGGAGAGCTCATCGCGGATCTTCATGACCTGCTTGGTGCGCTCTACAAGCGCGGCAGCCGACAGGCCGTCCGTGGGCCCGGTCTCCGGGTCGGTGAAGTATTTCGCGTGCCAGGTCGAGGGATCGTTCGGGGCATTCACGTAGTTGTGGAAGCTGAAATAGGCGATGGGCAGCGCCTTCGGATTGTGGTTCTTGGGATTCAGGAAATACTTTGCCCACGGCACCTCGGCACCTGAGACCTCGGGACCGAAGAACTGGACCGCGGGATCGATCTTGTGGATGGCCATGGTGACGGCGTCGTAGATCCTGGTGTACTGCTCGACGGTGATCTTATTCTCGAAATCCGGTTCGTTGAGCACACCCCAATAGTCGATTTTGTAGTGATGGCCGGAGCGGTGATATTTGCCAATTTCGTCGGTGAAGCCGCCTTTGGTGTACCACTCATACAGGCGCACCTGGTATTCCGCGAACTGGCGGCCGCTGGGATCCTTCAGCAGGTCACCGCGCGTGCCGTCTGTATAGGGATAAAACGAGGCGCCCGGGTCGCTGGGCACTTCCACCGGTGTCACCTTGAACATCCAGCGCGGAATGCTGCCCATATTGATGTGGTGCTTGCCGGTGGTGTTGGCGTAGTAGTCCGCAACCAGCGCATCCATGTACTGGAAGTCCCAGAAGGTCTGCGTGGCGGTGGGCTCTTTGAGCTCCGGCAAAGCCGCCCTGGTCACGGAAAACCAGAACTGCAAGCGGGTATCGTTGGTGTGCAGGTTCTTGAGCGCGCGGAACAGCGCATCGTGATGCGGATCGGTGCGCAGGGTAAAGCGGTGCGCCAGAATCTGGGTGGTGGGCACCGTATCTGAGACTCTTTGCACCTGGCTCCATTGAGCTTTTACCGATGCCGATTCCGGTGCCGCCTGAGCCGCAGCGAAACCGCCGGCGCCCGCAAGAAGCGCCGCAATGGCCGCGAAAGAGAAGCAACTGCCTTTCCGAATCATTTCGCCTGCTTTCCTTAAAAACAGCGCTGGGGCCACTCCGTCAACTGCCGCCTGCCTGGCAAGCTGCGGAGGGCACGAACTTGTCAGCGGCGATAACCGTGCCGCGATCCCCCATTCACGCCGACTTCGGCGCTGAGGGAGATCTTTTCTGTGAGGTCCTCGCCCCGTCCATGACCCTCCAACTCCGCGCGGGGCGGTTCGACCGGGACCGGAAAGACAACACCTTTCTTCAAAAGAATGCAGCCGTATGGACGCTGCTCGCCCGTAACCACGACGGCGAAGGCCTGGCGGGCACGCTCATAAAACGCTTCCCGCGAGATGGCGGTAAATGGAACCGGCCTCTCCTCCATTCGGTCGATGATTTCCTGGCAGGCTTTCTGAACCTCCGGAACCTCCTCTGGCGCGTGCGCCTGCTGCATGCGAAACGCAGACTCTTTCACGAAGTGATCGAGCGGCATCAGTTGCAGGCAGGCCTCCAGGGTGGAGGTAAGGTCAGCCCCATCGAGACGCACCAGCCGCTGTGCGTGGGATACCGCCGGAAAGTTGGAATCAACCAAAGCAATCTCATCGCCATGCCCCATGGAGGCTAAAACTTGCAACAACTCCGGAGTGTGCAGCGCACGCAGCGTCTTCAACATAGGTGGATATCCTTAGGAGCCGAAATTCCACGCTTTGGCCTGTTCCGACCGCGACCGATCATTGAATGGTTTCAAAGCGCTCCCTGAACCTTACTGCTGTCTCGCCCTTTCTGTCAACGGTATTTTGCCGATGCGCCAACGGCCCTTTGCGCCTGCCCCGCCGGAGGAGCACGTACATCCTTCCAAACGCGACTTAAGTCCGAAATTGCCTGGATGGGCGGGCGCGCCGCTGTTCCGCTCCGCGGCGCTTGACACCGCCGCCCGTGCAAATTAGCTTTGGCTTCTGGAAAAATAAATCGTTTCAATGTGCGGCGGTACGATTCCGCCAAGTGGTGGCGAACTATGCTGCGAAGGTATCTGCTTGTCCTCTTCTGTTGTCTGCTGCCGGCGCGCGCGCTGCTCGCCCAGAACCACGCTGTCGACGCACAATGGCCGTTTGCGGCAGGCCAAGGCGCCGCGCCCCTCGACGCTATGCATGGAGAACGGGCAACACTCCAGGGCGAGTACGCCTATGTCCCCGGCGTCCAGGGCGATGCCCTGCGCTTCGACGGGTATACCACCAGCATGACCGTGCCCTATCGTGACGCCGACGCACAGATCCGCAACGGCTTTACGGTCGAAGCATGGGTGGCGCTCAATACCTATCCATGGAACTGGGTTCCGGTCATCGATCAGGAACAGGACCGGCAGCAAGGCTTCTTCTTCGGGATCGATGCGCTGGGGCACTTCGCGCTCGATGTCGCCATCAATGGTCAATGGCAAACGCTGACCTCCGCTGCCACGCTTCCGCTCAAGAAATGGGTGCATCTGGCCGGCACCTTCCAGACCAGAAATGGCCGGGGCGAGCTGAAGATCTTTCTGGACGGAAAATGCGTGGGCCAGTTGGCGGTCCATGGGGTCATGCTGCCGGCCCAGACGGATCTGCTGATCGGCCGGGTGCGGGAAGCCATGCTGCCGTTTCCGGAGGCCGCGGCCAAGCCCCAGTACCCGATCTGGTATTCCCTCGACGGCATGCTCGACGACGTGGCGCTTCATGGCCGTCCGCTGACTGCCGATGAGATTGCGGTAGCGTATGCTGGCGCGCGGGCTCCGGCTGGTGAGGTCCTGCCCTGGCCCACCATGCCGTCCGGGCCGGCCGGCCCCGGACGCTTTGGAGCCTATTACGCCACGCTGCACTATCAGGACACCTGGGACCGGCTGCGCCGGCTCGGGCCTTCCTCCGATGTAGTGGTGCGCTTCGACGAGTCCCCCGTCCGCCTCGTCTTTTGGCAAGGCGCCAATTACATTCCGGCGTGGGTGACCGAAAACGGCAAATGGTATACCGACGAATTCACCGAGACCTACGTGCGCACAGGCTGCCCCGACGGCGGAGACTGCGAGCCGATGTCCGATAAGCAAAGCCGATATTCACGCGTGAACATCGTCGAAAGCAATGCTGCCCGCGCCGTCATTCATTGGCGCTACGCGCTTTCTGAAGTGGAACGCTATCATGGCGCCTGGGCAGACCCGTTGACGGGGTGGTTCCAATGGACGGACGAATACTGGACGGTTTATCCGGACGGCATCGCGGTTCGCAAGCAGGTGGTTCACAACACCGCGCATACGCAGGCAAATGAATGGCAGGAAACGATCGTGCTCCATCAGCCCGGCAGCCGGCCTGAAGACGATATCAATTGGAGCGCCATCACTCTTGAAAACATGCAGGGCCACAGCCAGACCTACACCTGGCGGCCCCGGCCCGCTGGGGTTCTGGGTTTGCCGGATGGGCCGCCCGCGGTCACCGGGCCGCCGGACCCGAACATCCAGCTTGTCAACATGAAATCGCAATGGAAGCCCTTCCAGATCGTCTCGCCGGAGGGCGCCAGCGCCGATATCTACAACAATGAGCTGACCTATTTTTCCTTTGAATGCTGGAACCATTGGCCGGTCGCGCAAATCGCCTCCAGCGACAGGCCGTGCGTAGCCGCCGACCGGGCCTCGCACTCCTCGCTCTCGCACCTGCACTGGAAACTCTATGCGAAGACGGAGAACACCGAGACCAAGATCCTGATGGACGGCCTGACGCGCAAATCCCCGGCGGAGCTGCTTCCCCTGGCAAAGTCCTGGCTTTCGCCGCCGCCGTTCCAGGTGGAAGGCACGGCCTACAAGAGCGATGGCTACGATGCAACGCAACGGGATTATGTGGTGACTCGCGCGCAAGCTGCGGGCCATTCGCCGCTGAGGATTGCGGTGAATGCCAGCCCTTCGTCTCCGCTCTTCGACCCTGCCCTGTTGGTCAAAAACTGGGGAGAGGCAGAGGTGCAGGTGCAGATCGATGGCCGGCCAGCCGCGCAGGGAAAGGATCTCCGCATCGGCCATATCGAACATCTCGATCGAACCGACCTGATCGTCTGGATGCGGAGGGAAGAGACCGCGCCGCTTCAGATCGAGCTGCTGCCCAAAAACCAGCCGAAGGCGCAGTGAGCCACGCCAATTATGCCAGCACGTACCCCGCCTTGCGGGTGGGCGCCTTCACTGCCGCCCTCTTCGCTTTGGCCGGAGGCGCTACGGAATCCCGAATCCTCAGCTCGGTTTTGAGCACGATATGCCGGGCCGGACCTTCTTCCTGCGCTACGCGGTCGAGCGCCAGTTCGGCCGCGGCCGCGCCCAGTTGATAGGGCGACTGGTAGACCGAAGAGAGCTGCGGGCTGGTGACCTCAGTTAAATCGAGGCCGTCGAAGCCAATCAGGGAAATGTCGTCCGGACAGTGAAGCCCGGCTTCGCGAATGGCCAGCAGCGCGCCCAGGGCGATCATGTCATTGCAGGCCAGGATGGCCGTGGGGCGCGGCACCATCTTCAGCAGAATCTTCGTCTTGGCGTAGCCGCCCGCGCGATCGAAGGTGGTCTCCTGCAAGTAGCCGGGAATGCTCTCGATCCCCGCCTGCTTGAGCGCCCGCTTGAAACCCTTCAGCCGGTCCTGGGAGTTGGTCAGGTGCAACGGTCCCGTGATCGCCGCCAGCCGCCGGTGTCCCAGACCGATCAGATACGAAGCCGCCTCATAGGCGCCCTCGGCGTTATTGATGGTCACGCTGTCGCCATCCCAGTTGCGCGGCAGGCGGTCGATGCAGACCACGGCCGCCCCGGTGCGGCGGTACGATTCCGCCTGCACCGTCAACTCGCTGAAATCCGAAGGGATCACAATCAGGCCGGAGGGAAGATAGGTCCGCAACGCGTTCAGGTGCATGATTTCTTTGCTGTGGTCGTTGTCGGTGTTGCACAGCACCAGCCGATATCCCTTGGTGAATGCCACATCCTCAGCGCCGCGCACAACGCCTGGAAAAAATGGGTTCAGGATGTCGGGAATGATCATGGCCAGGATGTTGGTTTTGTCGCGCCGCAGTCCGCGTGCCAGCTGGCTGGGCTGATAGCCGGTCACTTGAACCGCATCCAGCACTCGCTTGCGCAGCGGCTCGCGCACTTTGGCGGTTCCATTGAGAACATGGGAAACGGTACCGAGCGATACGCCGGCGAGCTCGGCGATCTTCTTCATATTGGCCATGGATCAGTTC